>NZ_JZEY01000054.1:1222323-1527904 GCF_000969445.1 Devosia chinhatensis
GCCCGTTTCCGATGCCATCGCCGCCGCCGGCGCTCGCCTGCTCGCCGGCTTGGGCGCGCACGACTACCTCGGCGGTTCCGCGTTCAACGCCGCCCGCGTCGCCGCCCTTCTGAATGGAGACGAGCGCAAACTCGACCTCGTCTTCTTTGGCATAGCCGGGCAGGTGGGGGCGTCCAGGCCCCATCTCGACGCTCTCGCGGCTTGGAACGTCGCCGGCGCCGGCATCACGCAAAGCCTGCTCTCGCCCGCAACCTGTCTTGCCATGGTGGAGCCGGCCGGCCGCACCCTCCTCACCGCCATCGGCGCCAATGCCGACATTGCCGATTATCTGCGCGACGAAGCAGGCAACCTCGCGGCGGACCTGGCCCGCTGCACTCTTGTCCACGTCACATCCTATCTCGATCCGTCCGCGCCGGGCCTTGTGGCCGACCTGCTCCAGCGCGCCCGTCGCCTCAATCCGGCGCTTCTGGTCTCGCTCGATCCGGGCATGGCCTGGATCGCCTCTGGCAGCCCCGACCTGCCGCGGCTCTTCGCCGAGGCCGACATTCTCCACCTCAATGCCGAGGAAAGCGCCCATCTCTGCGGCGCCGACGCCGAGGCAATCGGGGCGCTCGCCGAAAAGCTGCATGGCTCGGCTGCAATGATCGTCGCGCGCAATCATTCCACTATTGCCATCCACGAGGCCCAGCTCAGTCGGACCTTGCCGGATCGCGCCTTGCCGGCAACGGTCGTCGATTCCAACGGTGCAGGAGATACGTTTTGCGGCGCCTTTCTCTGGCGCCTGCTGGCCGATGATCCCGACCCGCTGGAGGCCGCGCGCTTCGCCTTTGACCTCGCCCGCCACAAGATCGGCACGAGCGGGCCCCTGACCAGCGACAGCATCCGGCAATTGTTGAACTGAGGTCCGATGTTCCAGTTTTCACTGAAATCATTGAGAAATCTGGATCGGTTTGATGTCCGATTTTCCCATCCTGCGGATCACTTTTCCCTTTTTTCGCGCATCTAGCCATAAAAAAAAAGACCACCGGAAAGGTGGCCTGTAATCGCTCATGAAGGTTAGATTTTAGACTACACCGCTGCGGCCAGATCGGACCTGAGGAACAGGGTGATCGGCGCGTCACCGGTGTCCTGCGGGTGGACGCCTCGTTCGGCGAGTACGGCAATGACGTCGCGCGGTTGTACGCGTAAGGTCCGGGCCAGCTTGGTTCCGGTGATGTATTCGGCCTCGAAGCGATCGACCTCGGATGCGGGAATGGACCTGCGCCTCAGTCCTGTTTCGCGGTTGAGCCGAGTTTCGGACCGGAACATTCCCATCTCTACCAGCGCATGACCAGCACTGGATCCGATGCCGCAGCGCCGTGCGAACTGGGCAGGTGAAAGGAACTCCATCGAGTTGCTCTCGCCCGGAGACAACAGCCCAAAGACAGCATCGAGTTCGACCACGATGGAGGGATAGGGTTTCTCGTTGATCAGGCGCCAGACTTTGATGCGACCTTGAACGATGGCATCGTGCAAGGCAGGGAGAGCGCCCGGGACGCGGCTTGGAATGTCAACGATGGACAATCTGCCCTCATCAGTGGCGTTGCACGGCTGGGCCGACGCCAGCATGCTGGAGAACAGGTCCTTAACTTGCTGACGTCTGAGCCAGGGGAAGGCACCTTGCCTCGGACGCACTTCTCCAACAGGCACCAGGTGCCCGCCGGCGATCAACGATGCCATCGCCTGGGGAGATGCGCCAACATCGCGCCCGGCCTGCCAAGACGGCACCAAGCCGGCGTCCAATGCCATCCAACGCTCAAAGACGTCCGCGTCGACCCACGTGCCATGCTGGGGATGGAAGGCGCCAGCCAGCCGAGCAAAGGTTCGCGCCGTTGACCGACCGATGCCATGCTGCTGTTGAATGGTGAGGAGGGACTGCCAGCGACGCGACTTGGCCGATCCACCGAGCATGCGCCATGGATACTGGCCAAAGAGACTCCGCGATGCCGCCCCGGACATCGCATCGCGGATGGGGCCGTATGCGTCGTCATGGGTGCAGCGCTCCAGAAGGCCCCATACCTTGGGCATCAAGACCTTGGGCGAAACGGTGCTCCCCGCCGGGATGCGCGCGCCAAGCTCCTCCATCAACGCGGCCAAGGCATCCTCGCCGCCATCGAGCACGGTCAGGCCGGCGTTATAGAGGCGATTAAGTTCAGGGCGCAGCAATCTGCGCTGGTTAGGGAGGCCATGGTTCAGGACGGCGTTCCCGACACGCCCGCATAACTGGATCGCGGGCATCAAGGGGATGGCTCCGAGCAGAGGATGATCGGTGCCGCCACCTTCCATCCGGAGGCGTACGAATGCATCGAACGGCGAGGCGCCTGTCTGCAGCGACATCGCCGTCAACTCGGGCAAGCGGGCCGGGATATCGATGGTAGTCAGTGAGGTGTCGTGGTTGCCGGCGCGCCAGGGGCTGCGCCCGGCATGGACAAAGCTGCGACCATGAATGTGACAGCTACCGATCGCCGTTACGACATTATCGCGTCGAACTGCGATCGTCGCCTCTGGTGGCAGATGCGGTGCTGCCGCCATGTCTTCTGCAACGCATTCGGGGCAAACCCAAAGGTCGACGCGGTCCAGAAAGGCCGTGGACAACAACTGTCCGTCGATGAGGAAGCGTCGACCTGAGCGTACCGGCCCGTGCCCTAAGTCCTCGACGACCTGGCCGGTCAGATCGGCCAGCCCCTGCAGCTGATCCGGCCGGCCCGCCGAGATACCCTCGAATTCAAGACCGAAATCGGTGCAGAACAGTTTGGCATTGGTGTACCGCAACCATGCGGCGAGCCTCGAAACGAAGCTGGCCGGAATCTCCATGTGCCGCAACCGCGGAGCGTTATGGCTTCGAAAGATGCTCATCGGTTCGCCGCCTTCCAGCTGGCCAAATCCATCGAGAGCGTCTCCTGCATCAACCGTGTCCGATCGGTCGTGTGCCAACTCCCGATGATAAATGGGTTCTGGTCGTCGACGGCCTTGGTGGCCAATCGGTAGCGTGCTGCGAAGTCTGCCTCTGCCACAGGACGGCGTCCGTCGTACCAAGCGCGCATGACGCTGGCCTGGCACAACTCGAAGGCAAGGCCCCTCGCGTGATCGGTGGCATGGATCAGCCTCTTGTAGAAGTCGTCGCCGGTGATGGCGTTATCGATGCCGGCGTCGGCGCAGTATGAATTCACGGCAGTTTTCAACCGCTCGATCTCGCCGGGACTTCCCTGCACCATGGGAGCGATGTGCACGGGCGTGATTTTCTCGTTGAGGAAAGCGTGGGCTGGTTCGTTCATACGTCGGTCAAGCTCGGGCAAGCCCATCAGGAGGATCGGTACCGGCCAGGCAACGTGATCAAGGAGATGACGGACAAACCCCAGCGTCGAGATCACCACTTCGGAACTTCGCGCGGCGGATACCCCGCTGGGCGCGAAAGCGTATTGGAACTCGTCCAAGATGATCAGGGTCGGCCTGTGCACCGGCAGCTGGGTGTCCACGCGATTGTACGCCGCAGCCACCGGAAGAAGGCGCTTGGTGCCTTGGCCACCCATCATCGCCTTGAGAATGGAGTTGAACAGGAGGCCGTTGTTGAAGACGGAAGGGCATTCGACATAGATCGGTTTCGGGCGGATGACCTGGCCATCTACGGTTTGAACGTCTTCCAATCCGTTAGCCACTTGCTGCGCCAGTTCGGTCTTGCCGTGGCGCGTGAGCCCGGTGAGCATGACTGCTCGGCACTTGGCCCGGTTGCCTTCATCCCAAGGCTCGTCCGCGTCCTGTCGCACAGCTACGTTACGCGTGATTTCGCTCACGGCGTCCGCTGCCGCCGTAAGTTCGGGTGTGGGAAAGAAGTGCTGGCCCATAGCTTCGAGGACAGCGAGGTCGGAATTGCGGTCGTGCGTCATCACTTGCGGTCCTTCTTCGGGCGATTACGTTTGAGGGGGGTGATCACCTCCACCGCCTCGGAGGTCGGCGGCTGAGGATCGGCCGCGGGCGGGCTGAGGGCCAAGCCGGATGTCGGGCTAGAGGCCGCTGTCGAGCGGGTGTAGACGGAGCCAAGCACGGCCGAGTTGCGGGTCAGCGCTGCCTCATCCCCAACGGGGTCGCGGTCGTAAAGCACGAACATCCGCAGATCGACTTCGAGTTTGTCGATCATGTCGGCCGTCCAATTGACGTCCTCGAGTTTGAAGAACTCTTCGGCCTGCTTGGCTTCGCGCTCGATGTCCAGCATCGCCGGCGCGATATAGGTGCGGAAATCGAGCCGGGCCTGGTCGCCGTGCCGGCGAGCGAGCTCATGGTTCTTTTCGACCCATTCGTCGAGCGTTACGCCCGCCATCTCGCGCGGACCGGGAACGGTGGTCCAGTCTTGGCCGAGCAGTACGCTGATATGGCCGAGATCCTGTTCGTCTACCTTGATCGGCAGATCCTTTTGCGGACCGTTCGCCGCCATATAGATGTCGAGCCAACCGGAATGGTAGATGAGGTTCATGAACCGGATGCCGGACCGGTTGAGGTCGCGCAGGAGCACCGTTCCGAAAGCCACGCGCATCTCGTCAGGTGTCGGCGCCGCCTTGGTTTGGATACGGCTCTGGATCTCCTGGAATTTGCGGGCAGGGGACATCTGCCCCTTCTGCCGCGCACGGAAGTGATAGACATCGACGATGTAGCGGATCAGAAGCTTCATGAACTGCTCGACGAAAAGGCTCGCCCTCTGTTCCGGATCCTGCTCGTCGCGTCCCCTGGAATGTACATTGCTGCCTGTCCGGCCGGTCACCTGCGTGATGAAGCCCACGTCCATGGTCCGTAACAGGCGCTCGATCTGGCCGCGAAGGTTCGCTCGACCGGCCGCCGTGTAGGTGAGGCGATCGACGAGCGCATATGCAGTGCTCATGAAGGCCGAATTCCGATAGGCGCCGCCGGAGTCCGACTTCACCTCCTCGACACCGATGCGCATGTCCCAGTTGTCCTGGCAGCCGGCAGCCTTGGCGATGGCGGACTTGTCCGACATGGCCATGCGCAGGGCACTGCGGGTCAGCTCGGAATTTTCGGAAAGGCCTTGCTTGATGCCGACGATCGCCCCGCTGGCCGCATCCATGACGACGGCCAACGTCAGACGTACCTGAAGCTCCTTCACGTTGAAGAGCTTCTTGGCCTTCTCGTTGAGCAGGGTGAAGACGTGCGTGCTCCAGCAATCGTGCAGGGTCATCTCCCCGACGCGTTTGTAGCTCGGACCTTTTCCCACATGCTTGAGTTCCTGGATCATTCGCTTCTTGCCGAGGCGACCGCCGATGACGACGGCTGCCGGCAGTTCAGCGATGGCCTTCGCGACGCCGTAGACGGTCGCGTCCGGGATCTGCTGCTCTTCTCCCAAGGCTGAGTTGAGCCCGAGGATATCGATGTTGATCCGCTCGCAGATCCCCCGAAGGGTCGGCTGCTTTTCGCTGGCATACTCCTCCACTCTCGACTTGATCACCGCCCAAGTGCGTTCGTGGATAGGCTTGCCGCCTTCGGCATGGCAGTTGCTGTGCGGCACCAACTTCCAGAAGTCGCGACCTGACGCCACCCACTTGTCGTAAAGCTTCATCAGCGTTTTCGCGCAGGGGCGCAGACGATCCGGGTCAACGTCACCGCTTTCGGCTTTCTTGCCCGGCGCCACGCTTCCGAATTTCTTTTTCTTGCGCGTTTGGCCGTGGTCAAAGCCGCTTTCTTCGCGGTACTGCTTCCAGCGTTCGACTACCTTGGCGTGCTTGCTTTCGATTAACGTGTCAAACTGGCCGCGGGAAACCTTCGAGATCGTGCCCTGCTCGAGACCCTCATCGACCACCTCCATCCAAAAAGACCTGATGAAGGCGGTATCCCGCTGGCTGGGCGTCAACGACGCAAGCGCCGCGAAGGACTGGACTTCGGCGATGAGAACCACGCGGTTGGCGTCCTTGAGCGTCTCATACTCTTCAGTCGTGAGGATGCGCGTCTGATGTGGCCTGCCCTTGCTCCGCAGCTCCCATCCAATGTCGGGCAGGGGGTTAGCAGCCCGCCACGGCACTCCATCGATGACCACGTCGACGTAAGGGGTGATCTCGCGGAAACGGATCGGGTTGAACTTGCTGGCCTTCATTCTCGATCTCTTCTGTCAGGGCATTGGCGATGATGGTGGCGTCGTCGATTTCTCCGGGCTCGACTTGTTGTAGGACGCCCTCGAAAATGAGCATGACCACTGTCCTGAAGACGGTCTTCGAGCCGCCCCAAGGCTTGGCGAACTCATCGATCGATGCCGGCTCCTTCATTGCTGCCGCAGCCCCAGCCATCTCGGCGTAGCACCGCCAATGGTGGTCGTTCCTCACCGACTGGATCAGGCGGTTATTGGCGTTTGCCCATTGGGGAAGATCCTGTTCGGTGACCAGCTGGACCCGATCGGCGTCCTCGACCGGCATCTGATCGAGGATCAAACGATTGAGGGCTTCCGTTCCTTGTTTCGCGGCTCGACCTAACGGCTTCACGGAGACCACGCTTTTCGTGTGATCATCGAAAGACGCGCGCTGATCGAACACCTTGTAAGTGAGAAGACCTTCGGCATTCACGTAGTGGACCGGCCCGAACTGCGGTTCGAGACGGGTCACGGATCGGTCCGCCATGAAGCGGAGCGAAGCATTGAATTCGAGCTGGCTCTCGGCGACCTTGATCAGGCCATCGATCGGATCCAGGTAATAACAGGTCGACCGCCCGGTTGACTTTTCCGGCGCGATGGGGATGTCACGCGCCGGCGCATAAGACACTGGTGTTTCCGTGCGGGTATGCAAAGGGGGCGTCGCCATCGTAATGGTCGATCTGTCCGGTCCGAGTGCCGGATCCCATACGTGGGTGTCGGTCGTACCCGAACGCGTGACCTTCTTACTGCCGCGGGTGTTTCCCGGAAGGAGGTAGACGTTCATGACCGCCTCCCTGAAGGATGGCAGGGCACTCGGTCATGGATTGTCGGGGCAGCGGATCGCAGATCCGCTCCCGCATGCCTTAAAACGCTTCCGGACGAACCCGTATCGACAAGCTCCGTCCGTTGACGGCAGCGGTGATCACCACAACGTCGGTGAGCCTGGTGACGGGGACCGAAATTTTGACCTTGGGATAATTACGCGTGGCGTTCATCAGTAACTCCATTCCGACTGCGTGCGCTTGAGTGAGGCATGACGTGGCCGCCGTCCAATTGTGGCCAGCGGCGAGTGCATGGGCAGCACGGAATGGAGGTGAGCTAAATCGCCAGGAACATCGCCTGTACGACGGTCGTAACCCCACGGTCATTCCGTGCGCCGCCTAGCGATATGGTTTCCAAAGAGCTCATGCTCACCATCCTGCTTTCAGGGTCCTGTGAAACGTTGAAAGCCCACGTGCAATTTTTCTTAAAATGCCTAACCCACCCAACGGTCACAGTTTTTCGAGCTGGTGGGCGTTCTTTCGTTCGTTTGGCAGAGGAAACGGCAGTACGCCGTCTCCGAGGCTCGGCTGCTCCAGCCCGGCCTTTCTTCCAGCCTCCACCTGGACGGTCCGAGCGATGGCGACCAGGGATCGTTGTGCCGCGTCTTCGAAACACTTCTGCCCCATTTCGTCGTGTACGCGAACGAGCCTAGTGATAATGCGGATCAGAAGATCATCCATGGCTGGCCACTCCCGACTTCGCGCCTGATCGGGTTTCGGCGACGATCTCGAGATACCGCTCGCCATCGAGGTACCTACGTTCGGCCAGCTCTTTGGCAACCGCTTTGATGACCGGAATCTCGCCATGGCAGATTTCCAGGGCCCGAGCGTAGAGACGCTGAAGATCGGCCTCGACCTTTGCGGCCACGGCAGGATTCAACGCCAGCAGTTGAGGCACCTCTTCCGCGTTGCCATGGTAGCGGAGCGTTGCGCCCATCCCGATGCCGAGATGGACGAGTCCCAACACCTGCGTAGCTCGAGCGAGATCGCTGCGCGCGTCTCCGCCGGATCCGCTGCCGACGCTGCCGAGAACGGCTTCCTCCGCCGCGCGTCCGCCCAGGACGTGACACACGTAGCGTTCGATCGAGGCAAGAGTGATGGACCATTCTTCGCTGTCCATCCGCGTCAGCCCGCCCGTGATACCCCTCTCAATAACCGTCAAGCTGGTCACCGTGCCCAGTTTGACCGAGGTGCCAACGACGGCATGGCCCGCTTCATGTACGGCGATGCGGTGAAGCAGTTCCGGATTTCGGTTGTCGTCCGGCACCACGGCTTGCATCAGGTCCCGGAGAAGCATGCCGCGCTTGGCGGATCGAGCTGCCCTACGAGCAGCCTTGACCCAGGCGGCAACCTGCGCTCCGGAATTTCCGACAGCCAGGCGCGCGATCTGCGAGAGATCTTCGCCCGCAAGATCGTCACCAAGATGCTGACGGAAGATGCCCGCAAGGGCCTCGCTATCAGGTGCAGGGATCGTGATCACCCGGTTGAGACGCCCAGGCCTTACGATGGCTGGGTCTAATTTTTCAGCGTAGTTGGTAGCGCCGACAACGACGAGATTGCTCGTGTCGGAGGTGGCGCCGTCCAGAACGGTGAGCAGGTGGCCAATCACCGGCAACCACCAATCGGCGCCTCTAGGAGAGATAGTCTCTCTTGAAGGAATACCGTCGCACTCGTCTAAAAATAAGATCGCCGGAGCTACGGCGCGTGCCGAAGCGAAGACCTCATCGATCTGCTTGATGATGCTGTCGAGATATCCCGGCGAATTCGCAAACCAGGCACCCACCGACGTGGTGATCAAAGGCAATCCGGTGCTGCGTGCAAGCGAGCGGGCGAACGTGGTCTTTCCCAAGCCGGGAGCTGAAGCCAGCACCACGTTGCGGTCGATGTCATGCAGCGAGATTTCGCCCCGACGCCAAGCATCGAGGTCTTCAACCAAGTTCAGCGCCCAGGTCTGCGCCTCTCCGTAACCGTGAAGCTCATGAACGTAGGGAACGTCCTGCCCCATGTGCTCGACGCGGCGCTTCGATGCCGACGCCCTCTGGAGACGCTCGACGCATTCCGCCGGCGTCGAGTTCTGGCGGATGCATGTCGCGATCTCGTCGAAGCCCAAGCCGGCGGCGAGCGTAGGAGGCAAGCTCTCCGGCAGTTTACCCGTCACCGCCTCGATCGTCTTACCGATGACGTTGGCGGTGGGGGCCGGGAGCGACACGATCATGTCCGCGGCCGAAATCAGCGCCGGGGGCAGTACCGCTTTGGGCGATTGAGAAATAGCGACGGCCCGTCCACCGGAACCCAGCGCCTTGACCAAGCCTTCTACGGTGGATTCGTCCTGGGCCTTACCGCGGCTGGCGACACTTCTGCAGATGCTGAAGTCCCATTCGCCCATTTCGTTGATCGATTTCCAAAGAGGCACCACCCAGTCTGCGGCCGGCGCTTCCACCACCAGACACAACGTTTTATGGGCCGAGATCTTCGCGATCCCCTCGGCACCGATGATGGTTTCGATCAAAGTTCGCGGCAGGATGTCGTGGGCCTGCGCGGCCGCCTTTTTGAATTTGTTCCTGTTTCTTGCGGGCTTGCTGTCTTCCAGCCCCACCAGGAAGTCGTCGGATTTAGCCATGTCCTATCATCCGGCGGCCAAACGCGAACGCGCTCAGCTCGATGCCGGTCCTCAATGCCCGTTCCGGGCAGATTTAGGGATGTCGGTTCGGTCGCTCAGTTCGAGCGTATGAGACCGGATAGGAGATGGCAGTTCGTGCGAACGCGATCTGCCGCCCCGATGGGGGCGGGTGTCATGCCGGCGATGTGCGCGTGGCGGGACATAGGCGTTCTCTCTTGGTATGCTGAACAGATAGTGAACGAGATGGTTCGTGTCAACACGCCGAAAAACTGAAATCTACCCAAGCGTCAAGAATGGGTAACCCCGAGGTAGGCTACCTCGAGGCCTGGATGGCCCATTGTGTCGGCAGCCCGTCCACCAGATTGGATGTCGCTTACGAAAAGCCCTGACAACATCATCTAGATTCTTAGCCGAAAATCCAAAGGCAAAAAAAGTCCAGCAATACAAAACCGACGATGTTAGACTTTTCCAAACAGGCTCCGCTCCTTGCGATTTCCCGATGACCTTGGCGGCAGGAACTTGAGTTATCGATAGATGATCTTGGAGGGCGAAGTTTGGAGTGGGTACTGATCGCTGGCGTCGTCCTTTTTCTACTGTCCAAGTTCGGCAAGAAAAATAAGCAGAAGGCCGCATCGTCGAAGAAGGCGAAGCGGGAACCCATCTTCATATCGGACGTCGCTTCGGCCGCTCGACAAGGTTACGATCGTGGCCGCCGCAAAGCGCCAACCCCGGCACGGTGGGTCAAGTCTGGGGAAGCGGTCAAGGTTGGAAACTGCGATATTGAAGCCGGCATGTTCTATGTTGGCGGCGTCCTTCCGGGCCAGGCTGAAGGGCGAAGTGGAAATTGCGTTGTCGATCCAACCTTGAAAGTAGCCTCGGTTGGGGGGGATCCAACCGGCGCATCGCTTTCGTACTGGCCTTCATACTTCAATGCCTCTCCCGCTTCACGGCGGACCTACTTGGAATGGTTGGCAGGCGGGCGCGACGAAGCCGAAATCGGAATCGGCTACGTCTTCTTGTTCTTCTATGGTTTGGAGCAACGACTATTCCATGACCGCGCTGTCGCGGAGGCACCAGAGTTGATCGCGGAGGTTCAGCGCCTCCTGCACCTGCACGGGCACAACGGATCCTTTAAGCTGTACGCCACGAGATTCCTCGATGCCGCAGCACTGTGGGCTTCAGCTGCACCCGTTAAGCCGGATCTGTCTCCGGAACTGAAGAGCGGATACGAAATCCCTATGGCGGTCAGGGTGCATCTGGGCAGGAAGATCGCGGCCAAGACGCCTCTCGACGCCGGCGACGCTTTGATGTGGGTGCTTAGTCTACCGGACACCAACCTCAGAACCGCTGCGACGAGGTGTTTCGCGGAACTGGTACAGCTTTGGGAATATCGGTTCGCCGAAAAATACCCCGATGGACTAAAGGTAAATCCTCCGAAGACCCGCTTGAAGTTCGAATACCGAGCAGCCAGCGGCGGTTTCACGGCACAGATCGATGTGTCCGATACCTCGGGGCCTTTGCCCGACATCGCGGCCATTTCCGCACCCATCAGCAGATTACGCGACTTGTTAAGTGCTACGACCGAGGAACTGGCGCCGTACAGCAGGTTGTTGGGCAGAAAACCGGATGCTCTTGGGACATTAGATGCGGCGCTGCTCCTTCCGAAGGAGCTTGCAGTTACCTTCGCTGAGACAGAAGTGGGTCGGCGCGTCGAGCATATGCTTGGCGGCCGGAATGTCATCAGCGTGACCGTCGCGGAGCTTTCCAGCGCGCTGGCGCTGGACATTGAGGGGTTGGACAAAATCCCCACTACGATCAGCAATCAGATCGGCGGGTATCTAGATCACTTGGGCATCGGATACGAGCCAGATCGCCGGTATGGGTCAAGTCCTCTTCGTTCAGACGGGCAGGTTGTCATGTTCAGGGCCGCCGGTGGTGGGCAGGTGGACGGAGAGGCGGCAGCTTTTGTATCTGCGAGGGCTATGGTTGACGTCGCCGCACTGGCAGCAAGCGCTGACGAGAAGATCGATGGCAGCGAAATTGAAGCGATCACTACGGAAATCCGGAATGTACCCGGTCTAGGAAAGGTGGAACGCGCACGTTTGATTGCGTACGCCAGCACCTTGCTCAAGGATACCTCCTCTCACCGTTTCGCTCTGAACAAGCTCAAGACGCTTGACGCTGCGGCCAAACAGTCCGTCGTCCGATCTGCCACCGCGGCTATCATGGCCGATGGTCACGCCAGTCCCGCCGAGGTCAAATTCCTCGAGCGCTTGTACAAGTCCATGGGGCTTCCGGTGGACGACGTCTACTCGATGCTGCATCGTGGAGCGGTTGTGCTCGATGAACCGGTTACCGTGGCCCAGGAGCAGCGGACGCCGGGCATCGCCATTCCTCAAGAGCCTTCCGCAGCAAGATCGTCGAGCTCCATCCAGATCGACCACTTCCGGCTGGAGCGCCTGCGATCGGAGACCTCGGCAGTGTCCGAACTGCTTGCCGGCATTTTCGTCGAAGAGGAAGCCGCCTCAGCACCGTCGACCGTCGTCGTGGCTGCAGCGCAAACAGCGGCCAGCCGGTTCACCGGGCTTGACGCTGCCCATGCCGGCCTCCTGGAGGAAGTGCTGCGGGATGGGAAGCTGAGCAGGGATCAGTTCGACACTGCAGCACGTACCCTGCGCCTACTGCCCGATGGTGCCATCGAGCGAATAAATGATTGGGGCTTTGACCAGTTCGAAGAGCCGATCATCGAAGGCGACGAAGAACTTACTATCGCCTCTCATATCTTGTCCGAACTCAGCGAAGCGGAAGTTGCAGCATGAGCACCTCGACACCTATCAAGCCGCGTGAGCGCGACGTAATTCTCCAGGCGCTGTCTGCTGGCGTCGTTCCGCGCGCGGGTCTTCGACATGTCCAGGTCGGTCGCGCCGCCGAGATCGGCGCCATGGTCCGCGACATCGACCGCATTGGCGACAGTGGCTCCGCCATTCGCTTCGTCATCGGTGAATACGGCGCCGGCAAAACCTTCTTCCTAAATCTGGTGCGCCTGATCGCACTCGAGCGCAAGTTCGTCACTATCCACGCGGACCTTGCCCCCGACCGCCGCGTGCATGCGTCTGCCGGTCAGGCCCGCGGCCTCTACGCCGAGGCGATACGGAATATGGCGACCAGGACCAAACCGGATGGCGGTGCCTTGGGCAGCGTGGTCGAACGCTTTGTCACCGACTGCATGAACGATTCCGCTCAACGCTCGGTGCCGGTGGAAACCGTCATCGACGAGCGCCTGGCTGGGCTTCAGGAGCACGTTGGCGGCTACGACTATGCCACGGTGCTCAAGGCCTACTGGCGCGGTAGCGAGGCCGGCGACGAGGTGCTGAAGGCCGCCGCTCTGCGTTGGTTGCGCGGTGAGTACTCGACCAAGACCGAAGCTCGGCAGGCGCTCGGCGTTCGGAACATCATCGACGACGGCGACGTCTACGATGCCCTCAAACTCATGGCGGCGTTCGTGAAGCTGGTCGGGTACTCCGGCCTGCTGATCGTGTTCGACGAGATGGTGAACATCTACAAGCTCCAGAGCAGCCAGGCCCGCAACCAGAACTACGAACAGATCCTGCGCATGGTCAACGACGTTCTGCAGGGCAACTTTGGTGGAATCGGGTTCGTGTTCGGCGGGACACCGGAATTCCTCATGGACACGCGCCGGGGGCTCTACAGCTATGCCGCGTTGCAGTCTCGCCTTGCTGAGAACTCATTTGCCCGGAACGGCCTGGTCGATCTATCGGGCCCGGTTCTGCGCCTGCAGAGCCTAACACCCGAGGACCTGTTGATCCTCTTGTCCAACATTCGAACCGTTTTCGCTTCCGGAGATGCCCAAAGGCATCTGGTTCCCGACGAGGCGCTTCCCGCGTTTATGGAGCATTGCAATCGTCACGTTGGCGAAGCGTATTTCCGCACGCCGCGCAACACCATCAAGGCCTTCGTGCAGTTCCTGGCGGTGCTGGAGCAGAACCCCGGGACGCAGTGGACAGATCTGATCAACGCCATCGAGATCGGCGCCGACATCGAGGCCGCAAACGACGTCGCGGATGAAGGCGAACAGGGGGCCGGGGATGACGAACTCGCCTCCATCCGTCTCTGATACCCTGACCAGCTTCGACCGGCTGCATCCCGAAATCCGTCGCTGGATATGGGAGCAGAAGTGGGAGGAGCTTCGGGACGTTCAAGATCGCGCCATCTCCGCAGTGCTGGGTGGGGATGGCGATGTCCTGATCGCCGCCGCTACTGCAGCCGGGAAGACCGAGGCCGCGTTTCTGCCGGTGCTGACCGCCGTGGCCGATCGAAAGGAACGCGGGTTCTCCGTGCTTTACGTCAGCCCTCTCAAGGCACTGATCAACGACCAGTTTCGGCGACTCGATCAGCTGTGCGAGCGCCTTGAGATCGAGACGGTGCGCTGGCACGGCGATGCGCCGCAGTCCGCGAAAGATCGCGCTCGAAAAATCCCGCGCGGGGCTATCCTGATCACCCCGGAATCCATCGAAGCCATGCTGATCCGGCGTCCAGGCGATGCGCTCAAGATGCTCGGAACGCTGGACTTCGTCGTCATCGACGAACTGCATGCCTTCATGAAGGGGCCGCGTGGGCTGCATCTGGCAAGCCTGCTCCGGCGGTTGGACGCGCTCACCGGCAAGCGAGCGAGACGGGTGGGCCTGTCTGCGACCATCGGGGACCTCAAGTTGGCGGCCGCCTGGATCAACCCGGAGCAGCCGGACACCGTCAGCATAGTGGAGTCCGCATCGGATGCTCCCGAACTGCGATTGCAGATCCGGGCATATTCCGACCCAGTCGATACGGATGATATTGATGGCCTGGAAGTCGACGGCAAGCCGATCGCGCTCGATTACATAGCCGACCACATCTTCAAGAACCTGCGTGGCTCCAACAACCTTGTATTCGCTGGATCCCGCAGACGGGTCGAAGCGGTTGCCGACCGGCTTCGCACTCGATCCGAGAATGCCGACGTGCCCAACGAGTTCTTTCCGCACCATGGCAGCCTGTCCAAAGAGCTGCGAGAGGAGCTTGAGGCCAGGCTCAAGAAAGCCGAACTTCCAACTACCGGCGTAGCCACTACCACCTTGGAGCTGGGCATCGACATAGGGTCCGTCACATCCGTGGCTCAGATCGGCGCGCCCCGCTCGATCGCTTCGCTTCGGCAGCGGCTTGGTCGCAGCGGCCGCCGCCGTGGCGTTCCTGCGATCCTGCGCATCTACGTTCGGGAGCGCAACCTGGGGTTGGATTCGTCTCCGCTGGACCATTTGCGCCTTGAGGTCGTGCGGGCCGTGGCTGCCGTACGTCTGATGATCGAAAAGTTCGTGGAGCCGCCAGTCGCCGAGACGGCTGTAGCTACGGTCGTTCTACACCAGACGCTTTCGGTCATTACCCAACTCGGTGGCTCGCGAGCGGACCGACTCTATGCGATGGTATGCGGCAGTGGCCCGCTCTCGGCATTCTCGAGGTCCGACTATGCCGGCCTGCTACGCGCCATGGCGACGCCAGAGCTTGCTCTGATCGAACAGGCCCCGGATGGCACTATCATGCTGGGCGAGCAGGGCGAACGGTTGACGGCCGGCCGAGATTTCTACGCCATTTTCGCGACCGACCAAGAGTGGAAGCTGATTGCCGGTGGCCGGACGCTGGGTACAATTCCGATCTCGAACCCAGTGGGGGTGGGCGGAATTGTTTCGTTCGCCGGTCAGCGCTGGAAGATCACCACAGTTGATGATCCGGCCAAAGTGCTCGAGGTGGCGCGACACGCCTCAGGAAAAATCCCAAAGTTCGATAGCCTCGCCAACGAGCCCGTCCATGACAGGCTTGCTGTGATGATGCGGAGCGTTTTGGTCGACGGCGATGCACCTTCATACTTGGATGCGCAGGCAGCAGAATACCTGTTCTCGGCTCGGGAGACTTTTCAGCAACTCGGTCTGCGCGATGCAAGCCTCCTGGCCGATGGCCGCAACACGCACGTGTTGACATGGACCGGAACCGAGATGAACTCGGTGCTGGCGTTCGCCCTAACCGCTGCTGGCTTGGACTGCGAGGTGCTGGATATCGGGTTAACGGTGCTGGAAACCACGCCTGATACCGTGGCGGCCTTCCTTGAGCAGATCGGGCACGCATCACCCCCGATCCAGGACATCGCCGATTTTGTCGAAAATCTTCGGACGGATAAGTTCGACGAACTTATCCCAGAGGAAATGCTGCGTCGACTTTGGGCGAATGCTCACGTCGCACAGTCATCGAGGCTCGCCGGCGTAGCTCGCCGACTCATCGGTTTGAGTACATAACCGGATTGGCGGTCGCCTCCCAATTCTATGAAATTGACTCATGGACAGTTTTGTCTGACATGTCGGAACCGATGACTTTTCCATGTCGACCAAGTCTGTGATCTTGCTCAACACACCAAATTTTCTTGGGTGTCTCATCCAAAGAATTCGAGGTCGGTTTTGTCGATTTCCGGTAATCCGGGTGGGCCTAAGTTTGGCCATGTTGAGAAGTACGCGCTTCAAGCAGTTGTGTCATCCGGGCCGTCGTTCTTTCCAACGTCTCTGCCACAGCATTGAGCGCGAATCCGCATAGATCATATTGGAACTCAGAAATTGTCGCGAAATCGATGCCATGCATCTCGGCTCGCAGAAAGCTCATCGGCATCGAGTGCACGTACCCTGAAAAATAGGCCTCGTAAAAATCGTATTCCGCCTTGTCCCAGCCGATAAGCTTTAAGGCTCCCCGAACGCCACCAACATAGAAGTCGCGGCCCTCTAGAAGGCGCGAGCGCACCTCTGTAGCTAGTGCTGCGAACGCGGGCATCGAATCGAGTTCCGTTCGAAGCTCGGCGATCTTTTGCCGATAAAGGTCACGCATTTCCTTGACGTCTGGTGCGTGAGCCTCATGGTGTTTGAACATTCTAGAGCGGTGACAGGTATCGTGGAGCTGAAACACCTTCCTGCGCATATCGAACTCAGCTTCGCTCAAGTTGGGATCGCTTACGTAAAGCATCATCACACCTGCCTCGACCGCAGTTCGCGCGATTGACGCTACTGAGAAGTGATCTAGAAGTTGCGCTCCCGAACCTGAATCTGTTGCCGCCTCTATGACTTTGATCATGGAGCCACTGTTCATAATCACGCGAGCGTGGAGAATTGATCCCCATATGCCCTGCCAGTTCGATAGTTGACCTATCGCCTGTTCAGAGAGTGAAACGGCACTCTGAATTTGTTTCTCACAATCATGGCGGCCTTCAATAAACATTTCCGTTGGTTGCGACATCCGAATACAACTCCTCAATCGCCCACCCACGAAGATCCCGGGGATCCATTCCGAAAGCAAGACCTCAGGAACGCCGACTAAGCTCCGGACGGATCAGCGGTATTGATCGCTTGCTTTTCGATGGATCAACGGACAAATTCTCTGGATCAGAACGTCGTGGGGGCGACCATCCATATGGCAACAAGACCATATTCGCAGAAGTCGGTCTTCGACCTGGAAGCGATCTTCGAGCGTTCGGCCAACGATGCCAATGAACTCGGACGGCTTGCCAACGAATTGGCGTTCCGCAACACGGCGAAGGCACGGTCCTTGGCCATGAAGATTGACGAAGCGCTGGCCGTGCTTGCCAAGCAGAAGGTCGTGCTAATCACCGGCTCAGGCGCTGCCGCAAAACACGCATCTCCACCGCCGGCTGCTCCCAACCCTCCATCAGCAAAGCCAAGCGCGCCACAATTGAAGGTCGTGCCCCCAGCCCAACCCGCGGAAACAAAGCAGGTTGCGCCGGCAGGTAATCGCATAGATCTCGGCCCGCTGCCCACCTTCGAGCCCACGGGCAGGACCAATGATCCTCAGGCCATATTGGCTGCTTGGACCGCCTTGGAGGCGCTCTCGCCACAGGGCTACAAGCGCCCTGAAGACATGGCCTCGGGAGACAGATCTCGGGTCACGCTGCTCGAGCGCGGAATACCTTGGGGGCCAGACGCCCGCAGCAAGCCCAATCACCGGCTCTACTTCGAGGTCGTCCTTGGCGCGATCGCTCTCGACAAGGCCACAGACGAGCTGGTGAAAGTCTTCGGCGAGGACGAGGAGCGGTCGCGGCCCGATGGCAAGCGCGCGGCCATCGCCTCGATCCTGATCGACAAGGAGGGCTTCGTCCTCGAGGAGAATGGCGTCGCTGTCTCGAGCTTCGCGTGGGCCTTGAAGCCGGCACTGGAGTTGAAGCTGGGCAGCCTGGGGGCCTGGCCCAAGGTCGAGCAACGCATTCTAGAGCGCCTGGATCGCATGGTCAGGCGCCACGACGAAGACGGAAATCCGATCGCCATCGACCTCGATGTCGTCCATTCGGCGCATAGCTGGCTGGTTTCGCAGTTCGAGGTGCCGGTGCATCTCGTCGAACCGCCAACGTTCGCATTGAAGGTGTTTCACCACTTCAAGGCGAAGACGCCACCCGAGCCATCGCTGTTGAACTCCTTCTACCTCGAGGATCTTGCCAAGGCCTCGGAGATGATCGGAGCGAACGGGGCAGGGGTCGGGCTGCAGCGCTATCTCGGCATCGGCAGGCCCGAAGATCGAGTGGACGTCCTGTCGCCAGCCTCTGCGGTGGAACCGTTCGTGGCGCCTTCGCTGATGCCGCAGGCGCGTTGGCCATCGGCCGGCGGTCATCCGCTCGTCCTGCTACAGCAGGCGGCAGTCAATGCCGCGCGCGAAGAGCTGGGCGACGACGCTGGCATCATGGGGGTCAATGGACCGCCCGGCACCGGGAAGACGACTTTGCTCAGGGATGTGGTGGTTGGGTGCGTGCTCGACCGAGCCACCGCCATGGCGGGATTCCAGAATCCACAGGATGCGTTCTCGACGACTGGAGAGAAGCTGGCGTTTGGTTCCAATGCCTTCCTCCACTTCTATCGACTCGACGCCTCGCTCAAGGGCCATGAGATCGTCGTGGCTTCGTCCAACAACAAGGCCGTCGAGAACGTCAGCAAGGAACTGCCTCTCAAGGAAGCCAATGGCCAAAACGGCGAGATGGCCTATTTCCGATCGATCAGCGATCTCATCGCCAATCCCAAGCGGGCTGGATATTTCGAGGCCGAGGAGGAAGCGAATGCCGTCACGGTGGAGACATGGGGGCTGATCGCCGCGGTTCTCGGCAATGGCCGCAATCGTGGCGCTTTCCAGCAAGGCTTTTGGTGGAACGAGGACGGCGGCTTCCTAACCTATCTGAAGGCCGCGCGCGGCAACAACGTCATGCGCGAGATCAAGGACGAGCGCACGGGCGAGGTCATCAGGCGCGAGATGCCGAGCGTGGTGATCAATGAGAAGCCGACAACCAATGAGGCCGATGCGGCGGCCCAATGGCGGAAGGCTCGCTCGGCCTTCCTGAAACAGAAGAAGGCCGTCGATGCCGAGCTCGCTGCTATCGAAGGGATGCGTCGCGACATTCACGCCCGGAAGGAAGCGATCTCCGAATTGCAGCGGCTGAACGAATTGCGTCCGCGGTTCGACCAGGCGGTCGCCAATGCCCGGCAGGCGGGTGAAGCAAGGCGGCAGGAGCACGCCACCGCGAATGCTCAGGCCGAGCGCGACAACACAATGTTCGACAGCCATCTGGCCGGCCGCCCAGGATTCTTTGCCAGATTGTTCGGCACTGCGTCGTGGAAAGCCTGGAGTGCCAGCCAGCAGCGTCTGGCCGGTGCGATGCGGCAGTCCGTGCAGCGTGCCCAAGAGGCCAGCAATGCCCTCGAGGCGGCGCGCGCCGAGTGGAGCAAGGCCCAAGGTCAACTCCAGCAGCTTGATCGAGCAGTGGCGGGCAAGCAGCAGGATGTCATGCGGCTCGACACTGCTTCGTCTGCGGCGCGAAGCCGCCTTGGCGATCGCGTCATCGACGACATCTTCTTCCAGAAGGATCACGAAACCATCCAACTGACGGCACCGTGGCTGCCCGACGACGTGCATCGAATGCGCGAGGATCTGTTCGCTGCCGCATTGGCAGTTCACAAGGCTTTCATCGATGCTTCGGCCAACCGGCTGCAGCACAACCTCGGTCTGTTGATGTCGGGCATGACAGCCGGGGCATTCCAGTCGCCAGCGCACCGCGATCTGCTTCCCGACCTGTGGTCGAGCCTGTTCATGGTAGTGCCAGCGGTGTCTACGACCTTTGCATCGGTCCGCACCATGTTTGGGGATCTTCCGCCAGAGAGCATTGGATGGCTACTGGTCGACGAAGCGGGGCAGGCGGTGCCGCAGGCGGCGGTCGGCGCCATCATGCGCGCCAAGCGCACCATCGTCGTAGGCGACCCCCTTCAGATCCCACCAGTGGTGTCCCTGCCCGAGAAGCTCAACACCGAAATCTGCAAGTTCTTCGACATCGACCAAGCCGAATGGTCGGCCCCCGCGGCGTCCACCCAGACGCTCGCAGATCAGGCCTCGCGCTTCAAGTCCACATTCGTCACCGACATAGGCGATCGAGAGGTCGGCCTGCCGTTGCTGGTGCACAGGCGGTGTCAGAACCCGATGTTCGACGTGTCCAATACCATCGCCTATGCAGGCCAGATGGTTCACGCGGTCGGCCCTCGCAGGCCTGGCCCCATTGGAGCTGCTCTGGGCCAATCCCGATGGGTGGATGTTAACGGCGATGCCGAGAGCAAATGGTGCCCGGCCGAAGGCGAGGCTGTCGTTGGCATGCTCGCCGCCCTTGCTTCTGCAGGCGTTCAAGATCCGGATGTCTTCATCATCACCCCTTTCAAGGTGATCGAGCAGGAGATGCGCCGGCGGTTGGACAGGGAGGCCGGCTTGCTCCGAACACTCGGCGTGAAGGCCGATGAATGGTCTCGAGATCGCGTTGGCACCATTCACACCTTCCAGGGGAGGGAGGCCGACACCGTCATACTTCTACTTGGCGCGCCAAAGGCCAGTCAGCACCGAGCTCGCCAGTGGGCCGCCAGTCCTCCGAACATCATCAATGTCGCGGTCTCAAGAGCGAAGCAGAACCTTTATGTGGTCGGCTCGGCGACAGCCTGGTCAGCGGTGGGCACCAGCCTGCAGGTGCTGCAGCGAGCTCTCGCCCAGTCTGCATAGATGGAAGCCACCAGACCGACCCTTACTCAAGGCCCTCGAGGATGCGCCATGCCCGATGATAGGTGGGACCTGCTGGACCCACAGCGTCTCCCCAGTCTGCGGCGGTCAGGCCGGACAGAGCCGCACGCATGGGGGCAAGACCGCGAGATGGCGCCTTAGCGGCTAGATAATTCGACAGGGGTTGCGCGGCGTTGCGGGGTACACCCATGAGCCTGAGGTCGATGGCAGCGTCGGAGTTCACGCCGTAATAGATGCGCGAGGGCAGATTTCTGAACGTGCGCTGCTCTTCCTCAGTCATACTGTCCATGGCGTTGCCAATCGTCAGGCTCTGAATGGCCGAAAGTCCCCACGATGCCGTGGACGTCAGGCGCCCATAGACAAGCTTGCATGCTTTCGACATGGCCTTGGTCTCATCGTCCTTAGAGCTGCGAAAATACTCATTCGCCAAATCCAGGAGCGATGCACCATTCACCCAGTCTTTCACGATCCTCGCGAGTAGATCGCCGTTGCCTCGATCGCCGCCAATAACTTCAGCTAGCTCTGTCCGCAATTCTGGTACCTGCAGGAGCACGCCAAAAGCGTCCTTCAGAGTTGTATTATTGGCGCTGAACAAGGTGGACGCGTCCCAAGAGGATGCCCTGATGCCAACGTCCCGAGCTGCGGCCAATGCGATACTGACGCTCTCCCACGAGAAACCAGTGGTATCGACAAGCGCAAGCGGCTTGTTACGAATGATGGCGGCGTACTCGTTGACCGCAGCAACCAGGCGGTTTGCCGAGGCCTGATCCTCACGGCGGAGTTTCTGGAAGCCAAAGCTGCCTCTGAGTACCTGTTCGATCTGAGTGGCGAACTCTGCGTGATCTCCTATCTGCCGGTAGGAGTGCGCCAGATATTGGAGGAATGAGGACCATTCCTTGATGTGAAACAGCGCAGGCAGGTCTAGCCGCGTTCCAGTGCTCAGCGCCTTTCGAACCATATCGACCAAGGTCGAATTGAGCTGCGATACGTTCCGGCCGACATACTCAGTGAGTGTGCGAGTCCTGTCAGGATCAGATGCGGCCAGCGCAACTATGCCGGTGCCAGCCTGGTCTGCGCGCCCCGCCCGACCCGCGAGATTCCAGAAGTCAGACGCAGACATATCAATTCCGCGTGGATATTGGTGAGATGCCAGCACGACCGCTGTGACGGGAAAATTGAGCCCTTGCGCGATGGTGGTCGTCGCAACGAGCGTATCGAGCTCGCCGTTCTCCATGAGCCACTCCATCAACACCTTGGTGTCGTCCGACAATCCAGAGTGATGCAGTCCTATGCGCTTCTTGATTAGCGATCTAAGCTCGAAATTCGGTCCAAATTCCTCGGCAATGAAATCAGCAACGAAATCGACATTGGTAGTGCTAGATCCACGCGCGGCCAACTTTTGGTCTAGCTCTGGATCTTTCGAGAGAGTTCTTGCCAGCCCCCAAGCATCTTTGACCTTTTGAGCGACGACAATCACAGGCCCTCGCCGATTGAGGCAACTTGCGGTGACTGCAGCAATGTTCGACAGCTTTCCATTCATCTTTGACCACGTGAGACCCAGCTCACGCCCTGAGCAAAGCGGGATCGTGTCGTTGATTTCGATGGTGGAACGAGAAGTGTGCAAGGTGTTTAAGGTCAGCACGAAGTCGCCTGCCTTTCCGCCCTTGGAGGGTTGGGCAAGCACGATCGCGCGGTCGTTTGGCCGCCAATTGAATTCAATCGACATGTCGTCATGACTGTCTGGTGAGAGCCACCTCGCGACTTCGGCACGATTCTCAATGAATGGCGTCAAGAGCAAGAACTGGGAAAATCTGCATTCCCGGTTGATGGTCGCCAGCATCAGTTCGAGACGAAGCCCTCGAGCATCGCTGCCAAGGTTGTGGGCCTCATCAACGACGACCAGGGTGAGCGGGCGGCCAATCTTTTTCTCCCAACCGCCGCGAAGCAACAGGTCGATCTTCTCCGGCGTGCCAACGAGAACCCGGAACGCGGAGTTCGGATCGCGATCAACCAGCAAATCAGCCTCAACGCCATCAATATCGAGGGCAGGGCTGACACGCTCTACAACGATGCCCAGCGGGGCAAAATCACGTCTCAGTTTCGCGCAGACCTGATTCACCAAGGCTCTGGTTGGCGCTATGTATGCCACCCAGCCGCGGTCGCTTTCGAACGCGGCAAGCGCCTGCAGGATGCGAAATTGAGCGATGAAGGTCTTCCCGCCTGAAGTCGGCAAGCTGACCACCACCGATCGCGCGCCTGAGTTCAACAACCCTTGATCCCGAAGCGCCATGCGTTGGGGAGGAAGCATCTCGAAGACGGGTCGATCCTTGGATCGGTCCGCCATGCTCTGGACGAACTGGACAACCCTGCCGCTTGCAGAACGGCCCACCCACCAGATGCTGTTGGCCACCATACGCTCAGCGGCGGCAGCCAGCAGCTTGACGGTCCCATGAAATCCAACGAGTTCAGCTCGTTCGCAAGCAATGATGCTGCGATCGAACTGAGCCTCGAGCTGCGATCGGATATCGAATACATCGCCAACAACGCCTTGCGAGGTGTATATGGCGAGCAGTTCTGCAGCCTTTGAAAGGTGATAGGACGCGATCAAGTGCCACGCGTCAGCGCGAGGACGATCAGACCTTGTGAGAAAATCCTCCTCCGCGCCACGTTGCGCTTGACGAAGTGCAACGACTTCGTGCTGGACGGCGTCGAGATCCGACCACCCATCCTTTCGAATGAGCAGAAGCCAGAGCCGGTAGACTCCATTTCTGACCCGGGCGCCCCAATCTACTTCTTCACCGAGGACGGCTGGAATGCCGTGGCCGCGAATATATCTCCTGACATCGGGGGTACGATCCCCCAAGATGCCGTAACATGCGGTGTGAAGCACGTGGAGCGTCGCGGCCTCGGATTCGCGAGGCAATGCGCTGGCGCGAAGCGCCTCAAATGCCATCTCCGCCGCCTCACGGAGATCGTTTCCCGACCCCGTATGGCCTCCGTCAGCGTCCTCGGATCGATCCAGCAGGTTATGTGCTGCCAGAGCAAACGCATTGGATGTGAAGTCGAACTCGGCGGGGCGCGGCGCTGGTTCGAATCCGATATCAGCGAGGAGGTGCTCCCCGATGGTGTTTCGGGCAGACCCACGCAGATCGTCACTGATCGTGTCAATAATCCACGAAGTCATGATGCCGCCTCGGCTATTCTGACCCAGTCTGAGATAGCCCTTGGCGTGTACCAGGCATCCAGCCGACGACGTGGACCAACAGGGAGCCCGTCCAGCTTCGTGCCGCGCGTCCGCAAATCGTCTGCATGCGGTGCTGTGTCGCGCAACAGTACACCAACGATTGCGAAGTCGGTACCGTCAGACTGCAGGTACCGTTTCAGCGCCATATCATAACGCGCCTTGAAATGAGGAACGCTTCTGCAGCGTGCAAACAGCCACTGGATCAACGTTCGATGGATTTCACGATCGTCAGCCAATGTGTCAATCTGATGGGCAAGCCCGCTGCGTCCGCTCATGACACCAGGTGGGTTATCCGCATGCGAGGAAGTCTTCACTTCACCGAAGAGAAAGATGGTCTCATCGCCGTCACCAAGAAATCCAACTATGTCGGCGCCAGGCAACGAGGCCTTCGGGGTCTTCTTGTCCCGGTTCTCGTTCCAAGGCCAAACCGCATTCAGCTCATCCTCAAGAAGGCACTCAGCCATCGCCTCGCCGACCTCCCAGTCCAAGGGTGGATTAGCTGCCTGGAGCAGGGCGGTCAGGACGCTGGTGTCCATTTCAGCAGTGGTCAGAGCATTCAGGTCGGCGGCGAAATCGTCTTCGAAGGCACTATCGGTAACGCGCTTCCACACTGGCCCACGCAGATAGATGTCGAACTCCACCGGGTCGTCGATCATCACGCCGCGCCAACAGTCGCTAGCGATATCGAGCGGATACGCCTTGGTGATGCTGAACGTTAGTGGCATCGATTCCCCCTATCGATGGCTGAGTATCGCCTTATGACAGCAAAGCACAACCAAAGGATTGACGAGAGAACGAGGCATGGATTGCTTTCCACCACGCTCCACTGGGCTACTGGATAGTTCCGGGGATTCGTGTCCCGGCAAGTGCCCCAGGTCGAGTTCAGAAGTGTCCGGGCATCATTAGCCACGGCTCCACCTGCTGCCGGTCATGGATGGCGCCACAATTGTTTTGAACTCATGCAAGGGCTTGATGGCGCGAGCCTTGAGCCAGGCTATCACGGTCTTGCCACGTTGCGGCTTCGAACGGCGGGCTCATTTTGCGAAGATGGCCTGCCCGTGGTAACGGCCATGCAGGGCGCTAACCGCAGTTTTGGGGCAGGATGCCGTCGTGCTACACCTTCGGATAGCCGGGAGCCGATGCTTCGCCTCAGAATTCTTTGGAATTGCCACATATTGAGTTTGGACCGACAGCATTGCCCGGAGCGTCCGCTGTATATGGTGGTCGCGGAGGAACTTGAATCCCCCGCCTTCGGATTTTAGCACTCTATCCAGCTGAGCTACGTGGCCATACTCTACTTCTCACATTCGGCAGCGCCAAAGCGCCGATGGTGAGAAGTGGAAAACTGGAAACTCGGTCATCGCACTGAGAGTGACCGTGAATTCCTATAAGCACATGTATATGTTACGGAAATTACGAAGTTCGACCACAAATTGGGAACATCGGTATCCGTTTCAACAGCAATTTCGCGGGAGGGCAGGCTGGTGATCCCGACGCGATTCGAACGCGTGGCCTCAGGATTAGGAATCCTGCGCTCTATCCTGCTGAGCTACGGGACCAGCCAATGCCGACCTAGCAGCGGATGCGCGGATTTTCAAGCTATGCCGCACGGCCCGGCTGCGTTAGCACGAGATCCATGACCCGCCCAGCGCCCATTCTCGCCTATCCCGATCCGCTCTTTTCGCGCCGTGCCGAGCCGCGCCCGGTTGATGCGGCGATGCAGGACGTCGGGGCGGCGCTTCTCGCCACGGCCAGCCACCATAAGGCCTATGGCCAGGCCGCGACCCATATCGGGGCGATAGAGCCGCTGGTCGTGGTCAGCGTCGGTCCGCTCGACCAGCGCGATTATCGCCTCCTGTTCAATCCCGAGATCGTCTCGTTCAGCGCTATACTGGCCGCTGGCCCCGAGGGCTCCGTCGCCATGCCCGGCATCGAGGTCGATATTCAGCGCGCCACCAGCATCGATCTCGTTTTCGACGATGCCGATGGCACGCGCCAGGCAATGACGCTGGAGGGCTTTCCCGCCCGCGTCGCCCAGCATGAAATCGACCAGATGAACGGCGTTTTCTTCCTCGATCGGCTCTCCCGGCTCAAGCGCGACGCGGCGCTGCGGCGTTTCCGCAAGCTGTCGCGCTGATTGAATTTGCCCGGGGCGGTTGATCCCCCCGCGGCCCTCCGTTAAACGGGTGCGCATCGAAACAAGGAACGACCATGCGCACGGAAATCGAAAAGACCGTCGCCGAAATCGAGCAGGTTCTGACCCTGCTGAGGAGGCATCTTTGACTGGGATACAGCTCAACTCCGTCTCGACGCGCTGAACGCGCAAACCGAATCCCCCGAATTCTGGAATGATCCGGAAAAGGCGCGCGTCACCATGCGGGAACGCGACGAGCTCGATGTTGCCGTGAGGACGGTCAACGAGCTCGAAGCCGGCATTCGCGACAATGTGGAACTGATCGAACTCGGCGAAGCCGAAGGCGATGCAGAGATCGTCCGCGATGCCGAGAACGCGCTGATCGAGCTCAAGCAGACAGCACGCCGGACCCAGATCGAAACCCTGCTTTCGGGCGAAGTCGACAGCAACGACTGCTACGTCGAAATCCACTCCGGTGCCGGCGGCACCGAGAGCCAGGATTGGGCCAACATGCTGCTGCGCATGTATACCCGCTGGGCCGAACGCCGGAAGATGAAGGTTCAGGTGCTGGAAATGCATGACGGCGAAGAAGCCGGCATCAAGTCCGCAACCATCCAGGTCTCCGGTCACAATGCCTATGGCTGGCTCAAGACCGAAAGCGGCGTGCATCGCCTCGTGCGGATCTCGCCCTATGATTCTGCCGCGCGCCGCCACACCAGCTTTTCCAGCTGCTGGGTCTATCCGGTGGTCGATGACAGCATCGACATCGAGATCCGCGAAGCCGATCTGAAGGTCGATACCTATCGCGCCTCGGGCGCTGGCGGCCAGCACGTGAACACCACGGACTCGGCCATCCGCATCACCCACATTCCTTCGGGCATCATCGTGGCCTGTCAGCAGGAGCGCAGCCAGCACAAGAACCGCGCCACGGCCATGGCCATGCTGAAATCGCGCCTCTACGAGGCCGAGCTGCAAAAGCGCGAAGAGGCGGCCAACGCCCAGGCGGCGACCAAGACCGATATCGGCTGGGGGCACCAGATCCGTTCTTACGTGCTGCAGCCCTATCAGATGGTCAAGGATCTGCGCACCGGCGTCGAAAGCGGCCAGCCCTCCGTGGTGCTGGACGGCGACCTCGATCAGTTCATGGAAGCCGCGCTCGCTCAGCGCGTCGGCGTCGCGACGGACGTCTCGGAAGACTAACGCTTCCCCATCAAGCCATCCGGTACGCCGGGTGGCTTTTTCGTTTTAGAGAATGGCGTTGAGCCGCTTGCCGGCATCGAGAAATGGCTTGGGGTCCAGCGCCTGGTCGCCGCGTCGCACTTCGAAATGCAGGTGCGGTCCGGTGGAACGCCCCGTCGATCCCACCTGGGCGATGGGCGTGCCGGTGCTCACCTTCTGGCCGACATTGGCCAATTGCCGGTTGAGATGGGCGTAGCGCGTCACAAGCCCATTCTGGTGGCTGACCTCGACCACCTTGCCATAGCCCGAGCGCTCGCCGACGAAACTGACCACTCCTTCGCCCGCGCTATAGACGCTGGTGCCGGTGACGGCGGCAAAGTCGAGCCCGGAATGGAAAGCGCGTCCACCGGTAAACGGATCGCGCCGATTGCCGAAGCCCGAGCTGGTGCGAAAGTTGCCGGAAATGGGCATGTGCACGGGCGCCAGGGTCAGGCTGTCCCGCGCGGCCTTGTAGCGGAGCAGGGCGTCCATCACCGCATTGGCATCCTCCACCAATCCGCCGCTTTCCACGCTGCCACTGGCGGCAAGCAGGGGGCCGCCCATGCCCGTAAGACTTGTGTCCGGCATGCGCGTTTCAATGCCCAGCCTGCCCAGTTCGGACACGATCGTATCGGTGCGCTCGGTCGCCGCCACGGAAATGCCCGTCATGGCCTGTTGGGTTTCGTCCATCATCCGCGCGACGCTTTCCGCCGTGGCCGCAATGTCGGGATTGCCATCGGGCGTCCGCGCCAGCGCCAGTTCGTGCGGTGCGCTCATGCTGATGTCGAGATCGGCCAGGCCCATGCCGTCGGCCTTGTCCACCAGCGCCCGCACCAGCTGATGCTGCTCCAGAAGAATATCCTGTTGCTGCGACAATTCCTGCAATTGCAGGTTGATGTCGCCGGCCTGCGCATAGCTGCGCGAATGCAGCCGGTCGATTTCCACGCGCATCTGCGCCAGTCGATCCTCGTAGGCGGCAACGACGAGCTCGTTCTGCCCACCCATCAGCCGTGCGATGTCGGGCGCCATCAGCAGGGCCGTTCCGGTAATCGCATTGCCTGCAAGCAACAGGGCAAACATGCCGTAGAACAGGCCCGCCGGCACGCCGCGCCGCGAGGCGCGAACGTCATCATGATCCCGGCTTCCGAAACGGGCTGACTGACGCACGGCTCACTCCATCACTGACATGGTTAGCCGAGTGTGGATGAGTTTGGTTAAGAAAGGCGAAAACCGGCGTTCAGCTGCCCGCCAGGACGTCGTCCAGCGCCGTCAGGACCTTCTCGGCATGCCCCTTGATCCGCGTGGCGCGAATGATGCGGGCGATCCGCCCCTCGGCATCGATGATGACACTGGTGCGCACTAGGCCCATGAATTCCCGGCCATAGAGTTTTTTGAGCTGCCACAGCCCAAAGGCTTCGATCGTCTGACGCTCGGGGTCGGCCCCCAGCGGAATGGTCAGCCCGTACTTGGCCCTGAACTTGCGGTGCGTAGCCACGTCGTCGGGAGAAATCCCCACCAGCACAGCGCCCCGCGCTGCGAAGGCCTGGGCGAGGGCGGAAAATTCCTGGTTCTCGTCGGTGCAGCCCCCCGAATCGTCCTCGGGATAGAAAAACAGCACTGCCGGCTTTCCCGAAAGGCCGTCGCGGGTCACCACAGTGCCGTCGTCGCGCTCAATCGAAAAGTCTGGCGATATGTCGCCGGGCGCAAGATGGGTCACGTTCTGGTTCTCCTTGCCTGGGGATAGTTGGTCAAGTTCGATTGCCGATGCCTTAGAGGGTGTCGGTGCCATATTCCAGCCGGTATCATCGAACAATGGACCGCTGTGAGCGGACGATTCTTGCGGCAGGATGACCAATCCGCCTCCGGCGTGGCAACAAGTGAGCGAAGCGACCATTTCCACACAGCAGCCGGAATCCTCGCCCAAGCCGCCGGGTCGCTCGCAGGCGCGCCGTTTCGCCAAGATGGGCGTCTGGCTGCTCGGCATTCCGTCCGTCGTCCTTTTGCTGCTCTATCTGGTTCTGCTCGTCACGCCCCTGCGCATGCCGTTCAGCGGGCCGGCCGTGCGCAGCCTCGTTCAGTCATTTCTCCCGGAGACGGCCGAGCTGACCATGGGCGATCTGGCCTTGGCGCTTGAAGACGGGGTGTGGCCGGTCTTGCGCTTCGAACCTGTCCAATATCTCGATCGGAAATCCGGCGCTCGCATCGCCATGGAAGCGCTGGAAATCGGCTTTTCTCCGGCCCGCGCCCTGTTCGGCCAGCCCGGAACGACCATCACCGTCGTCGCGCCGCATGTGCAGATGATCCAGGATCTCTATGGGCCGCGCCCAGCCAATTTTCAGCTCGACGAAGGGGTCGATGGCGGCCCCACTACGCTTCGCGTCATCGAGGGTGACGATGCTTTTCCGGCCATCGCCATTTCCAACGAAGGCATCGACTTCCAGTCCGGGCCCCACGTGCCCATGCGTTCGGACAATGACTGGCTCGTTTATAATCTCGAGGCCAGCGAGGCCGCACTGGTCGATCTCGTCGACCAGACCGCACAGGGTCGCTTCTCGCGGTTGGTCGTCCGCGACGGACGGATCGACATGGCCGACCCGGTCTACGGCCTTTTCCGCCAGTTCAGCGACGTAGCGCTCGATGTCGGTCCGGTACCCCGGCAGGAGCGGGTAGAGGGCAGCTTTTCCGCCCGGATCGGCGGGCGTACTATTTTCGGCACGCTCGAGCGCACCATAGACGAGGACGGGACGCGCCGCCTCCTTGCTGACATCACCAATCTCGATTTTTCGGCGCTCCTGCCCTTCATCGACGATGGGGAAAGCCTTGCCGCCATGCGTGGCGCCGGCGCCGTGTCCATCAACGTCGCCTTCGGCGCCGGGGACGGCAAGCTTCTGGGCGGCGATTTCAAGCTCGACCTCACCGGAACCGACCTGCGTATCGGGGAAGACCTCTTTCCCGTCGCCAGCTCCATTCTCGATGTGGACTGGAACCCGTTCGAGGGCCAGTTCACCCTCAATGAAGGCGTGCTCCAGATTGGGCAGAGTTCGGCTCGGGTCTCGGGTCTGTTTGCCATGGGCCTTGACGAGCGCTTCGGCCCAACCATCGCCATCTCGCTTTCGGCGCGGGAAGTGTCCATCCATCCCAATGACATGGCCGCTCCTGAGGCGCCGATGGACCTGATCGAGTTTTCCGGCTGGTCCGCGCCGCTCTACGGGGCCGTCGGCGTCGACCGTTTCTTGGCTCGCAAGGATGATGGGCTGGTCGAGGCCAGGGGCCGCTTCGACCTGCTGCGCGCCGGCATGGGCGTCGATCTCACCATGGCGGGCAATGGTCTCAGCGCCGACGACGTCAAGCGCCTGTGGCCTTACGTCATGGGCGAGGAAAGCCGGGACTGGTTTGTGGCCAATGTAACGGACGGACGGGTCAAGGAGGGACGGATGACCTTCCGCTTCCCGGTTGGCTCTTTAGGGCGGCGCGGCGAAAACCTGCCCATCCCGCCCGATAGCATGAGCATCGAGATCGTGGGGGAGGGCGTGGCCGTCAAACCCTCCGCCACATTGGCGCCCATCGTCATAGATGGCGAAACGCGGCTGCGTGTTGACGACGAGAAGCTCTCGGTCGCTGGTGGCGGCGGCAGCCTCGCGACCTCATCGGGTATCGTCACCGTTACCAATCCGGCTCTCGTCATGGACAATTCCGACCCCGAGCAATCGCTTGTGGAAGTGTCCGGCAAGCTCGGCGCGCCCATCCCCGCGCTTGTTGCCCTTGTCCAGGAACAGCAGCCCGAAGCCCTTGCGGCGCTCGATCTGCCCGTCTCGCTCGATAGTCTTTCGGGCAGCGTCGACATGGATCTCGTGGCCTCGTTCGGGCTGGCCGACAATGCCGAACAGCTCCCCAAGGTCGATTATGTCGTCAACGGCACGGTCAGCGACTTCGCCAGCAGCCAGCCCATCGAGGGCCGGCGCATCGCCAATGGCCAATTGGCGTTCTCGGCGTCCCAGCTCGGTTACCAGCTGGGCGGCACCGCCGACATCGACGGCGTCGCAGCAGAACTCTCGGTCGACGGCAATGCCGACACCGATCCCAATTTCCGCGTCGCTTCCACCATCGAGATCGCCGCTCTTAAGGACATGGGCTTCGATCTGTCCCAGTTCGCCACCGGTGCCGTGAGCTTCATGGCACAGCCCCGCACCGATGGCGCCATCGACGTCTCCATCGACCTGGCCCAGGCCGGTCTCACCATCCGCGATCTCGGCATCACCAAATCGCGCGGCACCGCAGGTACGCTCAGCGCCGTTGCCCGCTTCGACGGCGAGATCACCCGGCTCGAGGACATCAACCTCGCGTTCGGGGACGTGCGTCTCGAGGGTAAGCTCGATTTCCATGCCACAGATGGCCTCGTCGCCGCCGATTTCGGCACGGTGGCCATCAGCGCCGGCGATAACGCCAGTGTCACCCTCGCGCCCATGGAGGGCGGCTACAGCGTGCGTGTGCGCGGCCGCCAGCTTGACCTCAAACCCGTCCTGGGGCGCTTTTTCAGCCTCGACCAGGGCAGTGGCGGCCTGCAGAACACCCAGCTCAATGCCGCCATCGCGCTCGATGTCGAGCTCGATCGGGCCGTTGGCTTTTATGCCACGACAGCCTTCAATCTCGATCTCAACCTGCTGCTGCGCGGCACCCAGCTCAGCCGCGCGACGCTCTCGGCGCAATTCGGCGAGGGCAATGCCGTCTCCATCACCACCAATCCGGCTCCCAATGGTCGCTCGCTGGTCATGGCCTTCAACGATGCCGGCACCATCCTGCGGCTTCTGGGCGTTTATTCCCAGCTGGCGGGCGGTTCGGGCAGCCTGGTGATGACCACCGACCGCAATCAGGACCTCGAGACCGGCCAGCTCATCCTGCGCGATTTCGCCATCGTCGATGAGGCCAATGTCATCCAGGTGTTGGGCAATCACTCCGATTCGCGCGCTGCCATCGCCGCCAGCAACCGGCTGGATTTCGATGCCGGCCAGGTCGACTTCATCCGCCGCAGCGATCGGGTGGAAGTCACCAATGCCGTGCTCGCCGGCGATGCCGTCGGCGGCTCGCTGCGTGGCTTCATCTATACCGATCGCCGGCAATATGATCTCACCGGCACATATGTGCCCCTGTTCGGCCTCAACAATGCCTTCTCGCAGATCCCCATTCTCGGCCCGCTGCTGGGCGGTCGCAACGGCGAGGGGCTGGTGGGCGTGACCTTCGCGGTCCGCGGCGCGCTCGACCGGCCGGAATTCCTCGTCAACCCGCTGTCCGTCCTCGCTCCCGGCTTCCTGCGCGAATTCTTCGAGTTCCGCTCCCGCGAGGTGCCCGGCGCGCAATGAAAAAGGGGCGCCCGCAAGCGCCCCTGTCTACCATCTTCTATGCCGATGCGCCTCAGATCGGCTTGATCAGCGCATGCCGCTTCTTGCCCACCGAAAGCTTGATCACACCCTCGGGCAGGAGCGCATTCTCGCCCAGGCTGAGCTTCTCGTCGTCGATTACCGCATCGTTGATGCGCACCGCGCCCGATTGCACATGCCGCCGCGCTTCCCCGTTCGAGGCCGCCAGCCCCGCCTTGACCAGCGCATTGAGCACGCCGATCCCCTCGGTCAGCTCGGCATGGGTCACTTCGGCCGTCGGCAGCGACAGGTCGAGCTTGCCCGTCTCGAAGGTCGCGCGCGCCGTCTCGGCGGCTTCCTCGGCCGCCGCACGCCCGCGGATCATGGCGGTCACTTCGGTGGCAAGGCGCTTCTTGGCCTCGTTGATATCGCCTTGCGCGATGCGGGCGACCTCGTCGAGCGGCAGCGTCGTGTAGAGCTTGAGGAAGCGCTCCACGTCAGCGTCCTCGGTATTGCGCCAGTACTGCCAGAAATCATAGGCCGAGAGCATGTCGGGATTGAGCCAGATGGCCCCATTCATCGACTTGCCCATCTTCTGGCCCGACGCCGTGGTCAGGAGCGGCGAGGTCAGCGCATAAAGCTGCGGCGTGCCCATGCGGTGGCCGAGATCAATGCCGTTGACGATATTGCCCCACTGGTCCGAGCCGCCCATCTGCAGGCGCACCCCGTAGCGCTTGTTGAGCTCCACGAAGTCATAGGCCTGCAGGATCATGTAGTTGAATTCGAGAAACGAGAGCGATTGCTCGCGGTCCAGCCGCTGCTTCACCGAATCGAAGCTGAGCATGCGGTTGACCGAGAAATGCTGGCCGACATCGCGCAGGAATTCGAGGTAATTGAGCGGCAGCAGCCATTCGGCATTGTTGAGCATCAGCGACTTGCCGTCGCTGAAGTCGAGGTAATTGGCAAAGACCTGCTTGATGCCCTCGATATTGGCCTGGATGGTTTCGGTGCCCATCAGCTTGCGCGCCTCGTCCTTGAACGAGGGGTCGCCGACCATGCCGGTGCCGCCGCCCATCAGGGCAACGGCGCGGTGGCCGGTCTTTTCCAGCCAGTGCAGCATCATGATCTGGATCAGGCTGCCTACATGCAGCGAAGATGCCGTCGGGTCGAAGCCGATATAGGCCGTCACCGTCTCGGTGGCGAACAGCTCGTCGAGCCCGGTTTCGTCGGAAAGCTGATGGATGAAGCCGCGCTCATGCAGCGTGCGGAGAAACTCGGATTTGAATTCGGTCATGTTGAATCACTGAAGCCTATGAGACCTCGTGGTGAGCGTGTCGAACCCCGAGATCGGTGCAAACAGGACCCCAACCCTCGACAGGCTCAGGATGAGGTCCCTTCCAACAATCGCTTCAATGCGCCCCTTAGCGCCCGCCGCCGTCCGCGATCTCCTGACGACGACGGTCGAGATATTCGGCACACCGCGTGGTCAGTTCGTCGATCTTGCCTTCATAGAAGTGGTTGGCGCCCTCCACGATCTGCTGCTCGATGGTGATGCCCTTCTGCGTCTTGAGCTTGTCCACCAGCTTCTGCACCGAGGTCGGGGGGGCAACGCGGTCCTTGTCGCCATGGATGATCAGGCCCGAGGACGGGCAGGGGGCCAGGAACGAGAAGTCGTAGAGATTTTCCGGCGGCGACACCGAAATGAAGCCTTCCACTTCCGGGCGGCGCATCAAAAGCTGCATGCCGATCCAGGCGCCGAACGAGAATCCGGCGATCCAGCAGCCGCGCGACTCGCGGTTGATGGTCTGCAGCCAGTCCAGCGCCGAAGCCGCGTCCGACAATTCACCGATCCCGTGGTCGAACACGCCCTGGCTGCGGCCAACGCCGCGCGAATTGAACCGCAGCACCGAAAAGCCGCGCTCGGCGAACATGTAGAACAGGTTGTAGACGATCTGGTTGTTCATCGTCCCGCCGAACTGCGGATGCGGATGAAGCACGATCGCCACGGGCGCGTTGGGTTCCTTGCCCGGCTGGTACCGGCCTTCGAGGCGCCCTTCCGGGCCGTTGAAGATCACTTCAGGCATAGGTTTGTTCCGGCCTTTCCGGCTCTGTCGCAACGGCCTCGAACCCTATGGAAACAGCCCCGCGCCGCTTGACTAAGCGCCGGGCTCTCCCTAAAACATGGGTCCGAAAACCAGTTTAGAATTGTTCAAAAACGGGTTTCTGGCCGGTGAACGGCCAGTTGGAGCGCCCCTTGTAATGAAATTGGGCGCGAAATTTCAAGAAGTGTTTGGTTTGCGAGGGGTCTGAACTCCTTGCATGGCGCATATGAGGTATGAGGGGCGCGACAGCGGCCCGAAGGCACGATGACGAGACAGGCGGTTTATCTCGATCATAATGCTGCGTCCCCGCTTCGGCCCGAAGCGCGCGCTGCTTTGGTCGCTGCGCTCGAGCACGTGGGCAATCCTTCGTCCGTCCATGGCCATGGACGGCACCTGCGCAACCTCATCGATACCGGTCGCCGCCAGGTAGCGCATCTCGCCGGCGCCGAGCCGCGTCAACTGGTCTTTACCGGTTCGGCGACCGAAGCCATTACGCAGGCCATCGTTGGCGGTTCCCGGGCGTTTCAGGCAGGCGCCATAGCTCTTGGCGCGGGGGAGCACGCTGCCGCCATCAAGGCCGCAGAAGCGACGGGCCTGCCAGTCTGGACCATCGGCCTGGACGGGCAGGGGCGCATTGATCTTGATCAAGTGGCCGAGTGCCTTTTGCGCGCTGATGCAGAGAATCTGACTTTGCTCTTTGCGCTGCATTGGGTGAATAACGAAACCGGCGTCGTCCAGCCCATGGCGCGGATCAACGCCCTTGTGGGCCCCACGCGGCACACGCTTTTCATCGACGCGGTGCAGGCCCTGGGCAAGCTGCCACTGGATTTTGCGGCCTCGGCACCCGATATGATGGCGATAAGCGGCCACAAGATTGGGGCGCCTGCCGGTATCGGCGCCTTGCTGGTCAAGGGCCATGCCGACACTGTCCGCCTCATTCCCGGCGGCGGGCAGGAGCAGGGGCGTCGCGGTGGCACCGAATCCGCGGCCCTGATCGCGGCGTTCGGCGCTGCGGCCCAGGCAAGCGCCTATGATGCCGAAACCATGAACGGCCTGACCACTAGTGTAGAGCAGGGCCTTCGCACTTTGGCGCCCGATGTCGTGATCTTCGGGGCAGGTGCGCACCGTATTGGCAATGTGGTTGATTTTGCCGTGCCCGGCCTGGGCAATGCCACGGCGATGATGGCGCTCGATCTGATGGGCCTTTCTGTCTCGTCCGGGTCGGCCTGTTCGTCCGGCAAGGTTGGGCCCAGTCACGTGCTGGCTGCCATGGGTGTCGACAGGACACTTGCCGAAAGCGCGCTGCGCGTGAGTTTCGGCTGGAATTCGACGGGCGAGGATGCGCAAGCCTTCCTCGCGGGATTTGGAACGGTTCTCGGCCGCCAGCGGCGGTCGGGAGAGGCAGCGTAGCTGTCGGTTTATGCGTTCGCGCCGGCCTTGAACCGGCGAGGGACTGAGAAGGAGAGCCTGATGGCGGACTACGATATTCCAACGCTCAAGGAAGAAATTGACCGGGAAACCGTCGAGCAGGTCCTTGCGCTCGACGTGGACAAGTACAAATACGGCTTCGAGACCGAAATTGAATCCGATGTCCTGCCACCCGGCCTTACCGAGGAAACGGTCCGCTTTATCTCCGCCAGGAAGGAAGAGCCCGAATGGATGCTGGAATGGCGTCTCGAGGCATTCCGCCGCTTCCAGACGCTGGAAGAACCCAACTGGGCCAAGCTGCACTATCCCAAGATCGACCTGCAGGCGATCAGCTATTACGCTGCGCCCAAGAGCTTCAAGGGCCCCAAGAGCCTCGATGAAGTCGATCCCGAGCTGCTCAAGACCTATGCCAAGCTGGGCATCCCACTCAAGGAACAGGCCATCCTCGCCGGTGTCGAAGGCGCGGCTGAATCGGTCGGCACCCCATTCGGCGCCAATGTTGCCGTCGATGCCGTCTTCGACTCGGTCTCCGTCGTCACCACCTTCCGCGAAGAGCTGGCCAAGGTCGGCATCATCTTCTGCTCGATCTCCGAAGCTGTGCGCGAGCATCCCGAGCTGGTGAAGAAGTATCTCGGCTCCGTCGTCCCGGTTTCCGACAATTACTACGCCACGCTCAACTCGGCGGTCTTCACCGATGGGTCCTTCGTCTATATCCCCAAGGGCGTCCGTTGCCCCATGGAGCTGTCGACCTATTTCCGCATCAACGAGAAGAACACCGGCCAGTTCGAGCGCACGTTGATCATCGCCGACGATGACAGCTACGTCTCCTACCTCGAAGGCTGCACCGCGCCCATGCGCGACGAAAACCAGCTTCACGCGGCCGTCGTGGAACTGGTCGCGCTCGACAATGCCGAGATCAAGTATTCCACCGTCCAGAACTGGTATCCGGGCGACAAGGACGGCAAGGGCGGCATCTATAATTTCGTCACCAAGCGCGGCGATTGCCGTGGCGTCAATTCGCACATTTCCTGGACCCAGGTTGAGACCGGCTCGGCCATCACCTGGAAATATCCCAGCTGCATTCTGCGCGGCGACGGTTCGCGCGGCGAATTCTATTCCATCGCCATTTCGAACGGCTTTCAGCAGGTCGATAGCGGCACCAAGATGATCCACCTGGGCAAGAACACGTCCAGCCGCATCATCTCCAAGGGCATCGCTGCCGGCTTCTCGGACAACACCTATCGTGGTCAGGTTTCGGCGCACGCCAAGGCCAGGAATGCCCGCAACTTCACCCAGTGCGACTCGCTGTTGATCGGCGACAAGTGCGGCGCCCATACGGTTCCCTATATCGAGAGCCGTAACGGCACGGCGGTCTTCGAGCACGAAGCCACGACCTCGAAAATTTCCGACGACCAGATGTTCTACTGTATGCAGCGCGGCCTCAATGAAGAGGAAGCCGTGGCGCTGATCGTCAACGGTTTCGTCCGCGACGTCCTTCAGCACCTGCCCATGGAATTCATGGTCGAAACCCAGAAGCTGATCTCGATCAGCCTCGAAGGCAGCGTCGGCTAGACACTGAGAGCTTGGCTGGCCTCACCGCTCCCTCCCAGGGGAGAGGTCACCCGAACGGGTGAGGGGCCTTAAAAATTATCGGCGACTGACTGGCGCCTTGGAGACACAAAATGACCACTCCCGTTCTCGAAATCCGCAATCTGCATGCCCGCATCGAGGAGCGTGAAATCCTTAAGGGTGTGAACCTCATCATCCCGCCTGGCGAAGTTCACGCCATCATGGGCCGTAACGGCTCGGGCAAGTCGACGCTGAGCTACGTGCTCGCCGGCAAGGAAGACTATGAGATTACTGCAGGCGAGATTCTGCTCAACGGCGAAAACATTCTTGAGATGGAGCCCGATGAGCGCGCCGCTGCCGGCCTGTTCCTCGCCTTCCAATACCCGATCGAAATCCCGGGCGTTGCGACCATGACCTTCCTCAAGGCGGCGCTCAACGCCCAGCGCAAGGCGCGTGGCGAAGAAGAGCTCAAGACCCCCGACTTCATGCGCATGGTCAAGGAGGCCGGCGCACAGCTCAATGTCGATTCTGACATGCTCAAGCGTCCGCTCAATGTCGGTTTCTCCGGCGGTGAGAAGAAACGCGCCGAGATCATGCAGATGGCGCTGCTCAAGCCCTCGCTTGCCGTACTCGACGAAACCGATTCCGGTCTCGACATCGACGCGCTCCAGGTTGTGTCCAAGGGCGTCAATTCGCTTCGCGACGGCCAGCGCTCCATGCTGGTCATCACCCACTACCAGCGCCTCCTCAACCACATCGTGCCGGACGTGGTTCACGTCTTCTCCGATGGGCGGATCGTTGAGAGCGGCGGCAAGGATCTTGCCCTCAAGCTCGAAGCCGAAGGCTATGCCAATTACGGTGGTGAGGCGGCCTGATGCGTCCAAACTTTCCCGTAAGGCTCGGTGCAGCCGAAGAGACCCTCATTGCCCAGCTCAAGTCCGTCGGCGCCGACCAGGTTGCCGAGCGCATCAGCGTGGCCGGACTGCCGACCCGTCGCGTCGAGGCCTATCACTATACCGACCTCAAGACCCTGCTGCGCGCCGTCCCGGCGCTCGGCCGGCCCGCCAATGAAGCCAGCGCTCCCGCGCTGCGCGTCCCCGGCGCCTTCACCCTGATGATCGCCAATGGCGTCATCCAGAATGCCTCCACGGCGCCCGCCGGCGTCATTGTTGGCAAAACTCATGGCGGTGTTCTCACCAAGCGCGACGATGTCATGGTCAGCGTCAACAATGGTCTGACAACAGAGGCCCTGACGCTAACACTTGAGAACAGTGTCGACCCGGTCATCCAGATCGAGCGCCGCATCGAGGGCGAAGCCGCCCATGTGGCTGATGCCGTTAAGGTTTTCGTCGCCGATGGGGCTTCCGCCACCATCCTGGAAACCTTTTCCGGTTCCGACGCCCTCCATGTCGGTAACCACGCCTCCTACATCGCCTTGGGAAAGGATGCTGTGCTCACCCACATCACCATTGACCTAAGTGCTTCTGGTGTCAGCCATTTTGCTACCAACGAATACCATCTCGCCGACGGCGCCAAGCTCCGGACGCTGGTGATTCACGCCGGTTCCAACCTCGCCCGCACCCAGCTCTACCCGACCCTGGGCGGCGCCGGATCGCATGCCGACGTCACCGGGCTCAACCTCGTCTCCGACGGCCAACATGCTGATATTACAATGGAAACCACCCATGCGGTGGCGCATACATCGTCCCAGCCGCTGTTCAAATCCATCGCCCGTGGCCGTTCGAAATCCATCATCCAGGGCAAACTGATCGTCGCCCGCGACGCCCAGAAGACCGACGCAAAATTTATGCATCAGGGCCTGATGCTGAGCGACGAAGCGGAAATTCTTTCCAAGCCCGAGCTCGAAATCTACGCCGACGACGTCGTCTGCGGCCACGGCTCTACCTGCGGCAAGCTGGACGAAGACAGTCTCTTCTACCTGCTCAGCCGCGGCATTCCCAAGGCCGAAGCCGAAACCATGCTGGTGCGCGGTTTCATCGCTGAACTGCTTGATCCTGTTGAGGATTTGGCGCTCAATGAAGCCCTTCAGGGCGTCGTCGACGGCTGGTTGCAGGACCAATAGAGTGCAGGGCCCCTTTATCTCTCCCTATCGGGAGAGGTCGGCGCATAACGCCGGGTGAGGGGCCCTTATACAAGCACGGTGCGGAGGACAGCCCCCTCACCCGACCGAAGACGGTCGACCTCTCCCTCCAGAGGGAGAGGTGAAGAACGGAACGCCCATGACCTTCGACCTTCAAAAAATCCGCGCCGATTTCCCGATCCTGTCCGAAGAGATCCATGGCAAGCGCCTGGTCTATCTCGACAGCGGCGCGTCGGCACAGAAGCCAGTGCAGGTTCTCGAGCGCATGGACCACGCCTTCCGGCACGAATATGCCAATGTGCATCGCGGCCTCCATACCCTCGCCAACCGCGCCACCGAAGGCTATGAGGCCGGCCGCGAAAGCGTCCGCCGCTTCCTCAATGCCGGTCGGATCGAAGAAATCATTTTCACCAAGTCGGCTACCGAAGCCATCAATCTGGTGGCGTCCTCCTTTGCCGGCCCGCGCATCGGCGAGGGCGACGAGATCGTCACCACGATCATGGAACACCATTCCAATATCGTGCCCTGGCATTTTCACCGCGAGCGCAAGGGCGCGGTCATCAAGTGGATCGACGTCCGCGATGATGGCTCGCTCGACCTCGACGCCTTCGAGGCCTCGCTGACCGACAAGACTCGTATCGTCGCCGTTACGCATATGTCCAACGTCCTCGGAACCATCAATCCGATCAAGGACATGGTCGCCATGGCCCATGCGCGCGGTATTCCCGTGCTGGTCGATGGCAGCCAGGGCGCCGTGCACACCAAGGTGGACGTCCAGGACCTCGGTGCCGATTTCTACATCATGACCGGCCACAAGCTCTATGGCCCCACCGGCATCGGCATTCTCTACGGGAAATATGATCTGCTGGCCGAAATGCAGCCCTATCAGGGCGGCGGCGAGATGATCGAGACCGTCACGACCGAGGGTATTACCTACAACGAGCCGCCGCATCGCTTTGAGGCCGGCACGCCCCCCATTGTCCAGGCCATGGGCCTCGGGGCTGCGCTCGATTACATGGAAAGCCTCGACCGTGACGCCATAGCGGCTCACGAGCACGAGGTCGCCGAATATGCCCATGAGCGCCTCTCGCGCATCAACTCCCTGCGCATGATCGGCACCGCGCCCGGGAAGGGTGGCATTTTCTCCTTCGAGATAGCCGGGGCCCACGCCCATGACGTCGCCACCATTCTCGACCGCTACGGCATTGCCGTGCGTGCCGGCACTCATTGCGCCCAACCCTTGCTGAAACGCTTTGGTGTGACCTCTACCTGTCGGGCCTCCTTCGCCCTATATAACGGCAAGGATGACGTGGACGCGCTGGTGGACGGCATCGAGCGCGCACAGAAATTTTTCGCCTGAGGAAGGCATCATGACCGAAGAAGCAATCGATACGCGCATCGTTCCGACGATGTCAGACACCCTGCCGGAAGGCGAAGTGGAGCGGATCACCACCGATCTGATCGGGGCGCTCAAGACTGTCTATGACCCCGAAATTCCGGTCGACATCTACGAGCTGGGCCTCATTTACCGGGTCGACCTGGATGACAACCGAAATCTGACCATCGACATGACCCTGACCGCGCCGGGTTGCCCTGTCGCTGGGGAAATGCCCGGCTGGGTGGAGAACGCGGCGCGCAGCGTCGAGGGCATCCAGGATGTGACGGTGAACATGGTTTTTGATCCGCCTTGGGATGCTACACGCATGAGCGAAGAGGCTCAAGTCGCGTTGAACTGGTGGTAATCTGACGCGTTTCAGCCTATATATCGTGAAACGCCGATAAAGGGTCGCTAGCCATGCCGTTCAAGATCATGTCGCTGACCGATGCCGCTGCCGAGCGCATCACCGAGATCATCGAAGATAGCGACAAGCCCGTTATCGGTCTGCGCGTCGGTATCAAGAATGCCGGCTGCGCTGGCGTTTCATACACCATGGACTATGTCGACGCGCCGATTGCTGGTGACGATCATGTCGAGGACAGGGGCGTCAACGTGTGGGTCGATCCCAAGGCGACGATGTATTTGCTCGGTACGATAATGGACTTCGAAGCCTCCAAAATGGGCTCGAGCTTCACCTTCAAGAATCCGAACCAGACTGGCGCTTGTGGCTGCGGCGAAAGCGTCACATTAGCCCCGGCCGACCTGAAGGCTCTGGCAGAAGCGCGAGCAGGGGCGGTTTAGCCTAACTTTTGTCCTGCCACGGGCATGCCACGCGTTCTGGGCTGAAAACAGCGTGGCATTTGTTCGTGACCAGTCAAGAAGACGTTGCGGATTTGACCTTGCTGAGGCATTGATCGCCCATCATGCCGAACGCTCTTCCTCCCGCCTATGCCATCACTCCGCCCAATCGCCCATTGACTGGGCGCGTTTCTCCGCCCGGCAGTAAGTCGATCACCAATCGCGCCTTGCTGCTGGCCGCGTTGGCGAACGGGACCAGCACGCTCACCGGGGCGCTGAAAAGCAAGGATACGGTGCTGATGGCGCGCGCCTTGCGCGACATGGGGGTCACGATCGAGGAGCCGGACGCCACCAGTTTCCGCGTGACCAGTTCCGGGCGTCTTGGCGTGCCGCAGAAGCCCCTTTTTCTCGGCAATGCCGGCACCGCCACGCGCTTCCTTACGGCCGCTGTTGCAACCATCGACGGCACGGTCGTCGTCGACGGCGACGAGGATATGCGCATTCGACCCATCAAGCCGCTTGTCGATGCCCTTGTGTCGCTTGGCATTGATGCAAGAAGCCCGACCGGGTGCCCGCCGGTCACCGTCCACGGCAATGGGCGCTTTGGACAGGGTAAGGTGGAAATCGACGCCTCTTTGTCCAGCCAATATGTTTCCGCTCTGCTCATGGCCGCGCCCTTCGGGCAGGGCCCGATTGAGGTCGCCCTGACGGGCAAGGAGATCGGCGCCCGCGGCTATGTCGACCTGACGCTGGCCGCCATGCGCGCCTTCGGCGCCGAAGTGGAAGCCCGCGACGATGGTTCCTGGGTGGTGCAGCCGACTGGCTATCGAGCGACCGATTTCCACATCGAGCCGGACGCCTCCGCCGCAACCTACCTTTGGGGCATCGCGGCGCTGACCGGCGGGGATATCGATCTCGGGGTTGCAACTGATGCCTTCACCCAGCCGGACGCGGCGGCACAGACGATTATCGCCGCGTACCCGAACATGCCGGCGATTGTCGACGGTTCGCAGATGCAGGATGCCGTGCCGACCATGGCCGTCGTTGCTGCCTTCAACGCTCGGCCGGTTCGTTTTGTAGGTATCGCCAATCTGCGTGTGAAGGAAACCGACCGTATTCGCGCCGTGGCCAACGAACTCAACCGCATTCGCCCCGGACTGGCGGTGGAGGAGGGGGACGACCTCGTCGTGCACTCCGATCCCCTGCTGGCTTCAGATTCCTTTAATGCCGATTCCGACATCAGGATCGAAACGTATCACGATCACCGCATTGCCATGAGCTTTGCGCTCGCAGGGTTGCTGGTCCCAAATGTCGTGATTCTGGATCCCGCCTGCACGGGCAAGACCTATCCGGACTATTGGGACATGCTGTCTGACCTCGGCGTGGAACTCACCCCGACCGACTGAATGGGAATGTCAGGCTGCCGAAACGTCGGCAGCCGGCATCTCGGTAATCTCGATCAGCTCATCTTCGCTGACCACGCGGTTCCGGCCGGCGCGCTTGGCCGCATACATGCACTGGTCGGCGCGTTCGATCAGCGAACTGGCATTATCGCTCGGCTTGAAGCCGGCCACGCCGAACGAGGCAGTGATGCGGCCCAGTTTTTCGTTCGTGGAGCGCTTGAGCAATTCCTTGGCCTGGATAGCCTTGCGGATATTTTCGGCAACGATCATCGCCCCCTTGAGGTCGGTCGATGGCAGGATGGCCACGAACTCCTCCCCGCCATAGCGCGCTGCAAGGTCCTTGCCCTTGATGTTCGATTTCAGCGTCATCGCCACGAGGCGCAACACCTGGTCGCCGGTCTGGTGGCCATAACTGTCGTTGAAGCTCTTGAAGTGGTCGATATCCACCAGCATCAGGCAGAGTGGCACCCCGCTCTGGCGCGCTTCCTCGATGGCATCCGCCAGTCCGTCGTCAAAGCTCTTGCGATTGGCGATCTTGGTCAGCGGGTCGAGCATGGATTCGCGCCGAACGTCATCCAGATCCCGTTGCAGGGCGGAAATGTCGTCGCGCGATGCCTCGAGCTTGCGCTCGAGTTCGCGATTGGTGTCCTGCATGCGACGAGTTTCGAACAGCAGCCGGCTGGCCAGCTCACGCATGGCATCGCCACCCAGATCGCGCTCCAGGTCGCCGGTCGCTGACTGGAGCGAACCAGAATAGGCATTGGCCGTCGTCATGGCCGCATCAATCGCGTCGTGGACCGACTCGATACGCGCATGCATGCGCTCGGAAACGCTCGACATGCGCTCGTTGAGGTCGGATCTCAGAAATTCGTTATAGAGCGCTTCTGCCAGGTCCGTGGAAGGCGACACGCCACTGCGGAACACCGCGTTGATGCGATTGTTCAGCGAAGGGTTGACGCCAGTCGCATAGGTGTAGAGCAATTCGTAAAATTGCGGGTAAGGCGGAATGGCACTGCGCTTGAGCAAGTCAAACGCAGCATTGGCATAGCCCAGCGCTCGCGTGAATTCCTGGTTCGACACTGCTCACCCCGCGCTCTCTGCGCCGCCCCCGGCAAAACATTCGCTTCGAAACGACGTTATCTTGCCCCTGATGATGCATCGAACACAATCACAGCTTAGTGAGATTCGATAGACCAGAGACCGTTTTACTTGTGCGTCGTCTTAGGAAAGCCGGGTTGGACGAAGAAGAAACGCGGGAACCGGCCCTGCTGAACCGAAGGGGCCATCGCCCGGCGCGTCCTCGATCTCGTCTTCGCGCCGCTTTGCACGACGACGATTGTCGGACTTCGGCTTGTCCTGCTCCGGCCTCTGCCGCGATTGGCTTTTCTCGGCCGGTTCCGCAGCCGCTGCAACGTTCTCGGTCTCGACATCGGGCTTGGGTTTCGAGCCGCGCGTGCGTCTTGTCGGGCGCTTCACACTCGGCTTTTCGTCGGCCGCGTCATCTTCGTCCACAGCGGCGGTCTTGCCGACATCGAGCCATTCGATGGGCTTCTGGATGAGGTTCAGGATCGCATCGAGGTGCTTGCCGTCGGCAGGCGCCACGAATGTATAGGCGACGCCCTTGCGGCCGGCTCGACCTGTCCGGCCAATGCGATGCACATAGTCTTCGGCATGCACGGGCACGTCGAAATTGAACACATGGCTCACGGCCGGAATATCGAGCCCGCGCGCGGCAACGTCGCTCGCGACGAGTAGCGTCAGCTTGTTGGTCTTGAAAGCGTCCAGTGTCTCCATGCGGCTCTTCTGATCCATGTCGCCATGCAGCGACCCGGCGGAATAGCCATGGCGCTGAAGGGAGCGGGCAAGCGTCGCCACGTCGCGCTTGCGATTGCAGAAGATGATCGCGTTGGTCAGGCCTTCCGATGCATCGATCCGCGCTCTGAGGGCGGCGCGCTTCTCGTCGGGCTTGGAGGAAACCTTGACCAGCTTCTGGTCGATGGTTTCGGCCGTCGAGGCGGTGCGGGACACCTGGACATGTACGGGATCCTTGAGGAACCGCTTCGTCAGGCGCTCGATCTGCGGGTCCATGGTCGCAGAGAACAGCATGGTCTGGCGACGGGGCGGCAGGCGCGAACAGATTTTCTCGATATCGTCGATAAAGCCCATGTCCAGCATGCGGTCGGCTTCGTCGATGACGAGAATTTCGACGCCGGTCAGCAAGATCTTGCCGCGGTCGAACTGGTCGAGCAGCCGCCCCGGGGTCGCGATCAACACGTCCACGCCGCGGTCGAGTTTCTTGTTCTGGTCTTCGAATGAAACCCCGCCGATGATCAGCGCCATCGAAAGACGGTGGTTCTTGCCATATTTTTCGAAATTCTCGGAAACCTGAGCGGCCAGTTCACGCGTCGGCTCGAGAATGAGGGTGCGCGGCATGCGGGCGCGGGCGCGCCCATTTTCGAGCAGCGTCAGCATCGGCAGCACAAACGAGGCAGTCTTGCCAGTGCCGGTCTGGGCAATGCCGATGAGATCCTTCTTCTGCAGAAGGTGCGGAATGGCTTGGGCCTGGATTTCGGTCGGCTTGGAATAGCCGGCTGCGGTCACGGCATCGGTGACCTTGGTGGAGAGTCCCAGTCCGGAAAAGTCGTCGGTCAAGTCGGTCGTTCCACTCAACTTTGATACCGATGCCATGCCGGTCCGAATTATTCGTGGCCGGTGCTTCGGTGTTTTTGGCTGCAAGTTCCGCGCGGCGGGCGCGAAGCCCTTGCAAGATTACGGACGGAAAAGTAGGCCACGCATCCGTAGTCGGACATTGGAACCGAGGTGCCGATGTCCCACCGGCGGTGCAAAATGGCCAAGTAAGTCTTGGCGGCACAAAGCATCGGCCAGCGGCGCGGACCATAACGCAAACCCCTTGACTGTCAACGGGCTTGGCCCTGCCGAAGCGCAAAAGCGTAAACGCGATACAGTTTGGAACGCGCGCAAGTGCTTCGCGTTGGTCGGGCGGCGTGTACGGAGGGTCATATGCACAACAAGTTCGAACTTCTGGCGCGCTGGGGCTATGCGGCCCGCGGCATTGTTTATGCCATTCTCGGCAGTCTCGCTCTCTTCGGGGCCGGTGCGGAGGCCTCGACTGACGGCGCCCTCTCGACGGTCCTCAGCCAGCCGTTCGGGCGCATTCTTCTCGGGCTGGTGGCGATCGGATTGATCGGTCATGTTCTATGGCGTCTCGCCCAGTCGATCCTGAACGCCGATCATGTGGACAATGACATCAAGGGCATTGTCGCGCGCATCGCCAGTTTTTCCAGCGCCATCGTCAACGGCATTCTCGCCATGACTGCGGCTAGCCTGGCGCTTGGCACAGGCGGATCGGATTCCGGCTCGGGCGGCGAACAGGGCGCTGCGGCCATGTTGCTTGGCCAGCCCTTCGGCGAATTTTTGGTGGGCCTTGTCGGGCTGGTGCTGATCTGTGCCGGTGCCGTACAGGCCTGGCGTGGAATTTCCCGAAAGTATCAGGAGCGCATCAAGCTGCCGGCGGCTCATGAAAACCTGCTGCATCCGATCTGCGTCGTCGGGCTGGCGGCGCGCGGCTTGCTCCTCGCCATCACAGGCGGCTTCTTCGCCTATGCGGCCATGACCTTTGATCCCGATCAGGCCGGTGGCATTTCGGCCGCCCTTGATTGGGTCCATGCGCTGCCCTTCGGCGTCTATCTTTACGCGTTTGCAGCCGGTGGCCTCATCGCCTTCGGTGCCTATAGCGTCATCCAGGCGCGATACCGCATTCTCGACGCACCCGACACCGGCGATATTCGCCGCACCGCCTCGAAAATTCCCGGTATTTCGGCTTAGATATCGAGATCGGTGACGAAGGCTGCGTTTTCCTGGATGAAGTCGAAGCGGGCCTCCGGCTTGGTGCCCATAAGCCGGTCCACGGTCAATTTGGTCGCCTCCCGATCGTCGAGCACCTTCACCTGAAGCAGCGTGCGTGTCTTTGGAGACATCGTGGTTTCGCGCAGGTGGGCGAAGGGCATTTCGCCGAGGCCCTTGAAGCGCGTGATGTCCACCTTGCCCTTGCCGGTGAATTCGCTCGCCATCAACTCGGTCTTGTGTGCGTCGTCACGGGCATAGAGCGTCTTGCCGCCTTGGCTGATCCGGTAAAGCGGGGGCAGGGCGAGGTAGAGGTGACCGCCTTCGATCAGCCGCGGCATTTCCTGGAAAAAGAACGTTATCAGCAGCGATGCGATATGGGCGCCGTCCACGTCGGCGTCGGTCATGATGATGATCTTGTCATAGCGCAGATCATCTTCGGAATAACGGTCACGAGTCCCGCAACCGAGCGCCTGGATCAGGTCGGCAATAAGCTGGTTGGCTGCCAGCTTGTCGCGGCTCGCGCCGGCGACGTTGAGGATCTTGCCCCGCAGCGGCAGCACCGCCTGGTTGGCGCGGCTGCGCGCCTGCTTGGCCGAACCGCCGGCTGAGTCGCCCTCGACGATGAAGAGTTCGGCGCCTTGGGCTGCGTTCTGCGTACAATCTGCGAGCTTGCCCGGCAGCCGCAGCTTGCGCGTGGCGCTGGCCCGGTCGATTTCCTTTTCCTTGCGGCGGCGCAGGCGCTCCTCGGCGCGCTCCACTGCCCAGTCGAGCAGCTTTCCAGCCTGGTTGGGCGAGGCCGCCAGCCAGTGGTCGAACGCATCGCGCAGCGCATTATCCACGATCCGGGTCGCTTCGCCCGAGGCCAGCTTGTCCTTGGTCTGGCCGACAAACTCCGGTTCACGCACGAAGACCGAAAGCATCACCGAACAGGAGGTCAGCACGTCTTCGGCCGTAAGGTTGGCGGCGCCCTTGTGCTTGGTCAGCTCGGCGTAATTCTTCAGCCCGCGCAGCAATGCCAGCCGCATGCCCGCTTCATGAGTGCCGCCATCGGGCGTCGGAACGGTATTGCAATAAGATTGCGTGCCGCCGTCGCCCAGTGTCCAGGCAATGGCCCATTCCACCGAACCATGGCTGCCGGGTCGCCCGCTCTTGCCGGAAAAGATTTCGTCCGTGATCCGGGTTTCGCCGTCGATTCGGGCGGACATGAAGTCCTTGAGCCCGTCCGGATAGTGAAACACCGCCTTGGCCGGAACCTCGTCGCTGGCCAGACTTTCGTCACAGCTCCAGCGTAGTTCCACCCCGCCGAACAGATAGGCTTTTGCCCGCGTCATCCGGAAAATGCGCCCGGCGGAGAAATGCGCCGTTGGCCCGAAGATTTCCGGATCGGGATGAAAGCGGGTCGAGGTGCCACGGCGGTTCTGGACCCGACCGACATTCTCGACGTCCTGCACCACCTTGCCGCGCGAAAAGATGATGCGATGCAATTGCTGGTCGCGCGCCACTTCCACGATCATGTCGTCAGAAAGGGCATTGACCACTGACACGCCCACCCCGTGCAGGCCGCCAGAGGTTTCATAGGCCTTGGAGTCGAACTTGCCACCGGCATGGAGCACGGTATGCACGATCTCGAGCGTCGAGCGATTGGGAAACTTGGGGTGCTTTTCGACGGGAATGCCACGGCCATTATCGGTAACCGTGATGTATCCGTCCGCACCCAGATGCACCTCGATGCGCGTGGCGTGGCCGGCAATGGCCTCGTCCATGGAATTGTCGATCACCTCGGCAAAGAGGTGATGATAGGCATTGATGTCGGTGCCGCCGATATACATGCCAGGACGTCGCCGAACCGGCTCCAGTCCTTCGAGGATTTCGATATCGGCTGCGCCATAGGCTTCCGGGGTGGCCGACGCCGAACGCGAGGCAGGCTTGGCCTTGTCCTCGCGCTTTTCCGGTTCTGGCTGAGGCGCGGCGCTACCGAAGAGATCAGACATGCACGTTCCATCTTGTTCTGCCCGAATCAGGGCGGGACTTTCCCTAGCATAACCGAGCCTTTTCTGCCGGTCTGGCTCTGCGCGCAATTCCCACAGCCCATGCGCACGAAGCGCCCGTCAAGGAGAACGCTTTAGGAACTGACGATTTGCGCTTCCGCTAAAGTTGCGTCCCAAGATAAGCCGCCGGATTTACGTCTCGTTTGTTCTTTGAAAGCATTTTCTTAAAGGCCTGCTGCTAGAACAGGGGCATACGGTTTGTATGGAGTTGCCGTATGCGAGTGGAACCGCCTGGTATTGCGTATTCAAAGGTGGCTTCTGCCTCGAACACACTCGGATATTGGCCGGGCACCGGATCTGGTATTGCGTACCGGCTGGCCAATTTTCGTGTTCCCCGTTTGCTTGCGCTTGTTGGTGTCAGCCTGCTTTTCTACCTTGTCTGAACGAGGCTTGCTTTGATTGACGGTGCCAAGTAAGACTTTGCCATTCTTCAACACAGGAACGGGGAGGCTTGCATGACTGTATTCCAGACGCATCGCACGCGCGGACCCGTTCATGCCCTGCGGTTTTCGCTGCAGGGCTGACCAGACGGTCCGGGTGCTTTTCTGATAAGTTTCCCCCTCCTGGTTTGCCCATCATGGCGCGCTGTTTTCCGGCCGCCAATCCTGATGGCAATGGCGCATGACACAGCTGCGCCGATCCAGTGAGTTCGATTCATGGGCATGATCAGCCTTCGCAATGCCGGCCACCGCGCTGGTGACCTCCTGTTTTCCAATCTCAATCTCGTCATCGCTGCCGGCGATCATGTCGGTCTCGTGGCGCCCAATGGCCGAGGCAAGTCCACACTTTTGCGCGCCATGGCTGGGCATGTCGAGCTGAGCGAAGGCGAGCTTACGCGCTCGCGCGGCGTTACCATTGGCTATGTGCCACAGGACATACCTGCCGACGCCCTGGCCCAGACTCCTGCGCAGTTCATCGCCTCCGCCCTCGATCCGGTTCTGCTCGAGAGCGAGTCCTGGCGCGTCGACGTGGTCATGGAAGAGTTTTCCATTCCTTTAGACCTGCGCGAGAGGCCGCTGCGCGCCTTCAGTGGCGGCTGGCAGCGTATGGCGCTGTTGGCGCGGGCATGGGTTGCCCAGCCCGATGTCCTGCTCATGGACGAGCCGACCAACCATCTCGACCTCGGCCGCATCGGGGCGCTTGAGCAATGGCTGGCTTATGCTGCCCGCAATATGCCGGTCGTCATCGCCAGCCACGACAGGGCCTTTCTGGACGCAACCACCAATCGCACGCTTTTCCTGCGCCCGAGCGAGCAGGTCTATCTGCCGCTGCCCTATTCGGCCGCGCGCGCCGAATTGGACCAGATTGATGCAGCCGCGGAAGCGCAGCGCGACCGCGACCTCAAGCAGGCCCAGCAATTGCGCAAGCAGGCCGCCAAGCTCACCAATATCGGAATCAATTCGGGCAGCGATCTTCTGGTGGTCAAGTCCAGGCAATTGCGAGACCGGGCTGAAAAGATCGAGGCCGAGGTCCAGGACGTCCATCGCGACCGGACTGGCCTTGTCCGGCTGGGCAATTCCGGTGCCGAGGCTCGCGTCATGCTGGCGTTCGAAAATGTGCCGGTGACCACGCCCGACGATCGGCTGCTCTTTTCCATCGACAAGCTGCATGTCTTCCAGGGTGACCGTATCGTCCTCCTGGGGCGTAACGGGGCGGGCAAGTCCCAGTTCATGCGCCTTCTGACCGAAGGGCTGGATGGTCTCGTGCCAGCGGGCCTGCGCATCAGTCCGCAGCTCGTGCCCGGCTACCTTGACCAGTCCCTGGGCTGGCTGCCGCTCGATCCGTCACCGCTCGATTACCTGTTGCACCGCTTCGACGAGGGAGATCGGCGCACCATAGCCCTTCTGGCGGGCGCCGGCTTCCCACCGGATCGCCAGTCCCGCCCCATCCGGACGCTGTCCTTGGGGCAAAGGGCGCGCGTGGCTTTGCTCGCCTTGCGGCTTGCACGGCCCAATTTCTACCTGCTCGACGAGCCGACAAACCACCTCGATATTCCCGGCCAGGAGCAGCTGGAAGCCGATATCCGGGAGCAGGGGGCGACGACCATTCTCGTCACCCACGACCGGGCCTTTCTCAGGACCATCGGCACACGCTACCTGCTCATCGATGGCCGCAGGCTGAGGGAAGTCGACGACCCGGAAGGCTTCATTGCCTCTATGACGCAAGGCGCAGACTGAGATCGGGGCCGGACGGCGCCAATGGGCAGCGTCCGGCCTTGATTTGGCTGCGATATTCCACATCTACCCACTTGCGGGTCGGAACAAGGCAGGTATAAGGGGCGCCAGTGCGGGTGTGGCGGAATTGGTAGACGCGCTGGACTCAAAATCCTGTTCCGTAAGGAGTGTCGGTTCGATCCCGACCACCCGTACCATTCTCTCCTGAGCGCATAGCAGTGCCGTATCCGCGTCGGACGCCCGGCATTCACCCGAGCCAGATCCGCATCAGATAGACGGTCAGCACCCCCGTCGCCATCGAGGCGAAGAGATTTCTCGATAGGACGAAGACAAGGCCGGTGGCAGCGGCGGCAAACACTTCGGCCATGCTGCCGGTTACCAATGCCGGAGCCACCAGCGCCGCCAGCACGGCGCCCGGAATGTGCCGGAGCCAGGCGGCAGCGAAGCCGTAGCGGGGCAGGCGATCGGCGAGCAGCAATCCGCCGGCCTTGATGGCGATGGTCGCCAGGGCCATGCCGATGATGGCCATCAAAGCTTCAGGAGACGTGTGCATGCTTGCGCACCTCCAGAACGGCGCCGGCGAGGCTTCCCGCCAGTCCGCCAACCAGGATGTGCCAGTTGCCTTCGACATGTTGAGCCGTCGCGATGGCGGCCAATGCAGCGACAAGCCAGGGCAAGATGTCGCCCTTGCCCCGCCACATGCCCAGCAGCAGCGCCAGGAAGGTTGCGGTGAAGGCAAAATCGAGCCCCCAGCGCGATGGATCATCGATAGTGGAGCCGAGACCGTAACCGATCAGGTTGGTGCTCATCCACGAAACCCAGGCCAGCACGCCGCCGCCCATGAGAAAGGCGACGGAACCACCACCGCGCGCCATCGCGGCAACGGTCATGGCCCAGTTCTCGTCGGTGACCAGATACATGCTGAGCGCGCCACGGCCGAGCTGGTCGCGCCTGTAGAGCGGTCGCAGCGTCGCTGTCAGCAGCAGATATCGCAGGTTGACGATAAGCGCTGCCAGCACAAGCGCCCCGATAGGCAGCGAGGCCGGGCTGGCTGTCCACAAATCCAGCGCCACGAACTGCGCCGCCCCTGCAAAGACCAGCCCGCTCATCATTATGGCTTCGAGCAGGCTGAGCCCTGTGCCGCGCGCCAGCACGCCCCAGACAAGGCCGTAGGCCGCAACCGAAATGGCGACCGGAACGCAGGCCCGGGCGCCGGCCAGGAATTGGGTTTTATGAGAATCGACGGCATGGCTCATGGTGGCAGCTGCTTAGCACGCCCGCTCGGTCCAAGGACTTGCGATCACGCGGAATCGGGCAGATTGACGCTTCGTTAACCGGGGGATAGACAAGCGCCATGTCATTGCCAAGCCTCCCGCGCCCGTCCAGCCAGCATCTCGTTCCAGGGGTGTGAAAAGGTCCCTCCGGCCGCTGCTTTAAGACCAGCCCGCCGCCCTTGGGGACTTTTCGCCATGACGCCCGCGTCTAACGCTTGCTCTGGAGCGCCTTATGAATCCCCTTTCGACCCGCCCGCTTTGGCAGCGGTTCAGCATCTTCCTCATCCCCCTTATGGCCTCGAATATTCTTCAGGCCTTGTCGGGCACCTTCAATTCGATTTTCATCGGCCAGATGATCGGGGTGGAGGCCCTGGCGGCGCTCGCCACCTTCTTCCCGATCCTGTTCTTCCTGATCAGCTTCATCATCGGCCTGTCTGCCGGTTCCACCATCCTCATCGGCCAGGCCTGGGGCGCGCGCAATATCGATCGCGTCAAGGCGGTGGGCGGTACGACGATGACCGCTGCCTTCGCGCTGGGCATGGTTGTCGCGCTCGTCGGCGGCATCTGGATCGAGGACATCATGGGCCTGCTCGGCGCCCCGGACAATATCCGGCAGATGGCGATCGAATACGGGCGCATCATGTTCATCGGCATGCCGGGATTTTTCATCTTCCTCGTCATCACCTCGATCCTGCGCGGTGTCGGAGACACCATCACGCCGCTCTTTTCGCTGATCTTGTCGATGATCGTCGGCGTCATTCTCACGCCTGCGCTGATCCAGGGCTGGTGGGGTCTGCCCCAGCTTGGCGTCAATTCGGCCGCCTGGGCCTTTATCGCCGGCTTCGTGGTGGTGCTGCTCTTCCTGTTTGTCTACATGCGGGCGCGCAAGATGCCCTTGGCACCCGACCGGGCGATGGTGCGCTCCCTGGTGCCCGATTTCCGTCTGCTTGGGCTGATCCTCAAGCTCGGTATTCCTGCGGGCCTGCAGATGGTCGTAGCGTCCGTCGCCGGCATCGTGGTGGTCGGGCTGGTCAATCGTTTCGGCTCCAACGCCACCGCCGCCTATGGCGCGCTCAACCAGGTGCTCAACTACGTGCAGTTTCCTGCCATGTCGATCGGCATCGCCACCTCGATCTTCGGCGCCCAGGCCATCGGCGCCCGGCGTCAGGAGCAGTTGGGGGAAATCACGCGCACAGCCTTGTTGATGAACCTGCTGATCACAGGCAGTCTCATCGTTCTGGCCTATCTGTTCAGCCAGCATCTGGTTGGGCTGTTCATCACCGATCCCGAAGTGGTGGACCTCACCGAATACCTGCTGCACATCGTGCTCTGGGCCATCCTCCCCTTCGGCTGGGGCGTGGTGTTCTCGGGCATGATGCGCGCCAGCGGCATGGTCTATGCGCCGATGCTGCTGGCCCTGGCCGGTATTTTGCTGATCGAGATCCCGCTGGCCATCTGGCTCAGCCAGACCAGTCTCGGACTTGCCGGCATCTGGATTGCCTATGCGGCCAGCTTCACCGGCATGATGGTGATGCAGGCCGCCTGGTACCACTTTGTCTGGAAGCGCAAGAGGATCGTGGCGCTCGTCTAGGCCGGGCGTGGACGCCTGCGCATAGAAAAACCTCCGGAGCGCGGCCATGGCAACGCTCCGGAGGTTGGTTCATTCGGTTCGGTTTCAGGCGCCGAACATCAGCTTGATGGCGCGCTTCCCGCCCGGAGCGAACACATCGACCTCGACCCGCACCGGATCCTGCGACATGCGCCGCGTGCGCGCCGAAAGCGTCATCACCACGCCCAGCAGATCCCCGACGCTTCGGCGCTGTCGCGGCAGCATCCTCTCGCTCATGCCCGACAGTGCACGGTTGCGCACCTTCATATCGGCAGAGGAGAGGGGTGAACGGCCGATAAAATTGGCCAGTTCGACAAGAGCACTACGCTCACTCATTGGGCTACTCCATACACAAGCACCAAATCGCTGCATCCCCGGAAACGCCGCCCAATACGCAGGTGGCGTCCCTATGTCCGGCCGGCATTTTCCATGCCGTACCGGGAAGTCGTATCAGCCCTGCATCGCCAGGCAGGCCAGGTCCTGGTCCTTGAGGCGGTCACACATGGCCGTCGCTGCGTTGCGGTCGCCGAAGCCCACGAACCGGGCACGGAAGAAAGTCTGGCCGTTCTTTTCGAACCGCTCGACATAGGAGCGGAAGTCACCCAGCGAACCCACCTTGCCCGCGGCGTCGGAGAGCATGGCGCGGGCGCTGTCCTCGGACGGGCCGGCACCGATCTGCACGATCCATGCACCTGCCGGAACGGCCTCGGCCGTCTGCGTCACAGAGCCGGAATGCATCAGGTCCACCGGCTGGTCGCCGGCATTGGCATTGACCTCGCCGGGCGGCAAGAGCGGCGCGGAGGGCGCGGTCGAGCCGAGTGCGGAAGGCGGGGCGCCCAGATTGTAGGTCTCGCTCAGCCAGGCGCCGATGACGTCCTGGTTGGGGTAGGTGGGTTGTGCCTGCGTGGGCGCAGCCAGCACATTGGCAGCCTGCACGGCCGGAGCAAGGCCGAGATCGGTCGGCACCGGCGTTGGCAGGACAGGCGCTGCCGCGGCGGCAGCGACGGCCACTTGTGGCTGCGCGCCATTGGCTGCCACGAGCTGGGCCAGGCGGAAGTCTGGCATCGGCGTGGGCATGGCGAAGGTCGGCTTGCGCGGCTGGGCGAGGGCGAACTGGGTATTGCCCTGGCGGCCCGGCACTGGAACCATGGCGGTCTGCAGGTAGTCGCCCTGGCGGCCCTTGGTCAAATAGGTGGAAACCAGCTGGCGCACCTTCTCGTCGCGCGACGCGGCCGAGTTGAAGCCGAAAGCCACGATCACGATGTGGCGGTTATCCTTGCGGGCAGCGGTCAGCAGGTTCGAGCCGGCCGCATTGATGTAGCCGGTCTTGATGCCGTCCACGGCGCCCATATAGCCCAGCACCCGATTGTGGTTGCCATAGGTCTTGCCACCATACTTGAACGCGGTTGTCTGGAAGTAGCCGTAATACTGGGAAAAGTGCTGGTAGATCGCGATGCCAAGGATCGCCTGGTCGCGAACTGTGGTCACCTGGCCACCATCGGGCAGGCCCGAGGCGTTGCGATAGGTGGTGTTGCGCATACCCATGGCACGGGCCGTGGCGGTCATGCGCTCGGCGAACTTGCTCTCGGTGCCCGAAATGTGTTCGGCAATCACCCGGGCCATGTCATTGGCTGACAGTGTCACCAGCGCCTTGATCGCGTCCTCGACCGAAATGGTCGACCCGGCGCGCAGGCCCAGCTTTGTCGGCACTGCTGCGGCGGCATGGCGCGACACCGTCATCTTGGTGGAAAGGCTGAGATTGCCCGCCTGCAATTCCTGGAACAGAACGTAAAGCGTCATCACCTTGGCGACGGAGGCCGGGTAACGACGGGAATCCGCCTGATCCTCGTAGAGGATTTTGCCGGATTTGGCGTCGACGACGATACCGGCATATTTGCGCAGGTTTTCGATCGAATGAGCCGGCGCCGCAGCCGAAAGGCTGATGCCGACCACGACCAGGAAAGCGGCTGCTGCGCGTAGAAAAATAGCGCGCAAGGGGGTCTTTGCCAGGAAAGAAGTCACCCGGTACTCCAATTACTAACTCGGGCATCCTGCCCGTACGCAACGTGTTTGACGCGGCAATCCGCCAGGGCGCCCTCGAACCCGGAAGATCATCTTCTGAAAATCTATCGCGCCGCCGTTACCATTCCGTAAAATGCCATCGATTTGTGGCGCAAAGGGGCAATCATGTGACAGCTGACCTTTCTGGCGCCCGGCATGCGGTCAAAATCCCGTCAGCCGAGGGTCATTTTGCGCGCTCACACTTTCGGGATGGGATGGCCCTTAACACCGGCCCGATTTTGCCTACATAATGGGTCCAGCCTTGCTGCTTCGTTTTCTCCCAGGCGGCCCATGCCATGACCAAGACTCCCGATCTGACCGCTCCGCTCGTTCCGACGCTGACCCAGCCCTTGCCCTTTGTTCACGTGGCCGGGCCGAAGGACGACGACGGCGGCCGCAAGGGCGGCGACGATGCCAATTTCGAAACCGGGACGGTGACCAAGACGCGTCCCAAAACCAAGCGGCCGAACCTCTACCGGGTTCTGCTGCTCAACGACGACTACACGCCGATGGAATTCGTCGTTCTGGTCCTGCAGGACGTCTTCAACAAGTCACGAGAAGACGCCATGCAGATCATGCTGCACGTGCACCAGAAGGGGGTGGGTGAGTGCGGCGTATATCCTTACGAGGTCGCTGAAACCAAGGTGACCCGCGTCATGGATACGGCACGCAAGAACCAGCATCCGCTGCAATGCGTGATGGAAAAACAGTAGGAACATCATATGCCCTCATTTTCGCGCGGACTCGAAAAGGCCCTGCACCAGGCGATGAACCTGGCCCGTGAGCGCAACCATGAGTTCGCCACGCTCGAGCACCTCCTGCTGGCGCTGACCGACGACCGCGAGACGATCGCCGTGCTCACCGGCTGCGACGTGGATATCGACGCCCTCAAGAGCGACCTCGAAGATTTCATCAATGAAGAGCTGGACAGCCTTATCGTCCAGAATGGCCAGGATGCGCGTCCCACCGCCGCGTTCCAGCGCGTCATCCAGCGCGCCGTCATTCACGTACAGTCCTCCGGACGCGAGGAAGTCACGGGCGCCAATGTGCTCGTGGCCATCTTTGCAGAGCGGGAAAGCCACGCCGCCTATTTCCTCGAACAGCAGGACATGAGCCGGCTCGACGCGGTCAACTTCATTTCCCATGGCATCACCAAGTCCGGTCCCAGCGAGGAGCGCAAGGTGCGCGGCGCCGAGGACGGGGAGGGTGGTTCCGAAGGTGGTGCGGATGGCAAGAAGAGCTCTGCGCTGGCTGACTTCTGCGTCAACCTCAACGACAAGGCCAAGGCCGGCAAGGTCGATCCGCTGATCGGCCGCGACAGCGAATTGCGCCGCACCATTCAGGTGCTGTGCCGCCGCTCCAAGAACAATCCGCTTTATGTGGGTGACGCCGGCGTCGGCAAGACCGCCATTGCGGAAGGCCTTGCGCGCAAGATCGTCGAAGGTGACGTGCCCGAAGTGCTCAAGGATGCGGTGATCTATTCGCTCGACATGGGCTCACTTCTGGCCGGAACCCGCTATCGCGGTGACTTCGAGGAACGGCTCAAGCAGGTGATGAAGGAGCTCGAAAAGCAGCCCGACGCCGTGCTGTTCATCGACGAGATTCACACCATGATCGGCGCGGGGGCTACGTCCGGCGGCGCGCTCGATGCCTCCAACCTTCTCAAGCCCGCCTTGGCTTCGGGAGCGATCCGCTGCATCGGTTCGACCACTTACAAGGAATATCGCCAGTTCTTCGAAAAAGACCGGGCTTTGGTCCGTCGCTTCCAGAAGATCGACGTCAACGAGCCGTCCGTCCCCGATGCGGTGGAGATCGTGAAGGGTCTGCGGCCCTATTTCGAAGACTTCCACAAGCTCAAATATACCGATGATGCCCTCAAGGCGGCGGTCGAGCTCAGCGCGCGCTACATCACCGACCGCAAGCTGCCGGACAAGGCCATCGACGTCATCGACGAGACCGGCGCCAGCCAGATGCTTGTGCCGGAAGATCAGCGCAAGAAGCTGATCGACGTCGAGGACATCGAGGCCACCATCGCTTCGATCGCGCGCATCCCGCCCAAATCGGTGTCCAAGTCCGACGCCGAGCTGCTGTCCGGGCTCGAAAAGAGCCTGCGTACCGTGGTGTTCGGCCAGGACGATGCGATCACGGCTCTTTCCTCGGCCATCAAGCTCGCCCGTGCCGGCCTGCGTGAGCCCGAAAAGCCGATCGGTTCGTACCTGTTCACCGGCCCGACCGGTGTCGGCAAGACCGAGGTGGCAAAACAGCTTGCGGACACGCTTGGCGTCGAGCTGCTGCGCTTCGACATGTCCGAATATATGGAGCGCCACACGATCAGCCGCCTGATCGGTGCGCCTCCGGGCTATGTCGGCTTCGACCAGGGTGGTCTGCTCACAGATGGCGTCGACCAGCATCCGCACTGCGTGGTGCTTCTGGACGAAATCGAAAAGGCCCATCCCGATCTCTACAACATCCTGTTGCAGGTGATGGACCACGGCAAGCTGACCGATCACAACGGCAAGGCGGTCGATTTCCGCAATGTCATCCTGATCATGACGTCCAATGTGGGCGCATCCGAGCTCGCCCGTGCGCCGATCGGCTTTGGCCGCAAGCGCGAAAAGGGCGACGACGAAGAGGCGATCAACCGCACCTTCAGCCCGGAATTCCGCAACCGGCTGGATGCCATCATCTCCTTCGGTCCGCTGCCGCGCGAAGTGGTGCGCCGCGTCGTCGAGAAGTTCGTGCTGCAGCTCGAAGGCCAGCTGGCCGAGCGCGGCGTCACGATCAACCTCACGCCGGAAGCGGCCGATTGGCTGGCCGAACACGGCTACGACGAACGCATGGGCGCGCGCCCGCTGGGCCGCGTGATCCAGGAGCACGTCAAGAAGCCGCTGGCCGACCAGGTCCTGTTCGGCGAACTGGTCAATGGCGGCAATGTCACCGTGGCCGTCGTCGGCGAGGGCAGCGAGGCCAAGCTGGAACTGGTGGCGACGCCCCCGCGCCCCGCCAAGCCCAAGGCCCTGCCCAAGCCGAAAAAGCCCAAAGCGACAGCCGACAAGAACTGAGCTTTGTCGATGGAAAACCAAGAAGGCCGGGAGCAATCCCGGCCTTTTTGTTCTGGAGGCTCACACGATCCGCCTCGTCCCAGCCATGATGCCATGCCGCGAGAAAGGCGACCCGCTCGAGCCGCTGCACCAAAAGTACCAAGTACAATGCCCTCGTTCCGACCCAAAAGGGACGCCCGCTTGTCGACTTGGGCTTATGCCAACCACAGTGTCGGTTCTCGACCCCATTTCAGACGTTGAAGCTCACGCGCTGGCTTACCGAAAGCCGTCTTCGTACATGTAGAAGTTGACCTATTGGCCTTTGCATTTTGCAGCCGTTCCTTTTATGTTCGCATCGGTTTGGGAGGCGACATGCAGGCTATTGCGCTCGTTACTGGCGGAAGCCGCGGCGTCGGGCGGGGCATCGCCTTGGCCCTGCTCGAGGAAGGAGCCATTGTGCACGTGACGGCCCGCACGCTCACAGAGGCAGATGCGCTTACGCACCCACAAGGTTCTGGGTCGCTTGAGAGCCTTGCCGAGGAGGCATCGAGCCTACCGGGTCGGCTCATAATACATCGGTGCGATCACGCCGACGACAAGCAGACGGTCGAAGTAGTCGCCAAAATTGAAGAGGTACACGGTGGTATAGACCTCTTGGTCAATAATGCATGGCCGGGCTACGAACATATGGTCGAGGGCACAACCTTCACCTGGCCAAAGCCGTTTTGGGAACAGCCGATGTGGCGGTGGAACGCTATGATTGACGTTGGGCTGCGTTCGGCCTTCGTGACGTCTCGGGCAGTTGCTCCTGCTATGATCGCCAAAAGAAAAGGCCTTATCGTCAATATCTCGTTCTGGGCGGCTGAACTTTTCGAAGGGAACGCAATTTATGGCGTCGCCAAGGCCGGGGCAAACAAGCTTGCCGCTGATTGCGCGCATGATCTGATGCCATACGGCGTGTCGGCTGTTGCACTCTATCCGGGGCTGGTGCGCACCGAAGCGGTGCTGCGGGCGGCAGAATTCATGGATTTGTCCAACTCGGAATCGCCACGGTTTGTTGGCCGTGTGATTGCCGGCCTCTGGCGAGATGGAAGCCTGCTGAAAAAGTCGGGCCGACCTCACGTGGTGGCGGCATTAGCGCGGGAATATGGCATCTTGGACATCGATGGGCAGAGTCCAAGGCCGCTTGCTCAAGACGACTTCCAAAATAGAGATTGAGATAGAGGATGTCAGCTTTCGGCGCCTTTCCTCCAAAAGCCGCCATTCAGCTTACCACCCCCTATCCGAACTCAAACGCTCTCCGATCGTCGAATCTCGCCCATCTCACTCGTCGTATTCCCATAGCGCCCGTGGAGCGGGCCCAACGGAGATTTTCGATGCGTTATTTCATGTCCATTCTTCCGCCGGCTGATCTGAAGCCCGAGGATGTGCCGGCGGGTCTCATGGAGGCGATGGGGCCGTGGATGGAGAAGAGCCTGGCTTCGGGTGCGCTGGTCTCGACGGGCGGCTTGCATCCGGCCAGTAGCGGCCGGCGGCTGCAGGGCGGGAGTGGAGCGGTCGTTGTGACCGATGGCCCATTTGCCGAGGCCAAGGAGGTCATTGGCGGCTATGCCGTGCTGGAAGCGCCGGACATGGACGCGGCGGCGCGGATCGCCGGCGAATTCCTGCAGCTTCATATCGACAATTCCATGCCCGATGTGGTGCTGGAACTGCGCGAGATTGCCGGTGGCGTGAACATCTAGGGGCGACCGGCAGCGCGGCAGGCGCCATTCCGGCGCTTGCCACAGGCGGCCCGAACGTGCAGTAAGGGCGCGTTCGTCGGACTCGGGGATGGTATTTCCCCGGGTGGCTTCTCCGGGCGCCTATCCCCCGGTCACAAGATTGCGCAGATGCGGCACGGCCCCTGCGCCCAAGGTCTTGTTCATGTTCAACATTGCTGATTACCGCGCCGAATGGGTGCGGAATGTGCGGGGAGACCTGCTCTCCGGCCTCGTCGTCGCTCTGGCGCTTGTGCCCGAGGCCATCGCCTTTTCCATCATTGCCGGGGTCGATCCCAGAGTTGGCCTTTACGCATCGGTGGTGATCGCCATAGTCATCGCCATCTTCGGCGGGCGGCCCGCCATGATTTCGGCCGCGACCGCCGCCACCGCCGTCCTCTTCGGCTCCCTGGTCCGCGAGCACGGTCTCAATTACCTGCTCGCCGCGACCATACTCGCCGGTCTGCTGCAGATCGCAGCGGGCTATTTGAAGCTGCATCAGGTCATGCAATTCGTGTCGAAATCGGTAATGACCGGCTTCGTCAACGCGCTGGCCATCCTGATCTTCATGGCGCAACTGCCCGAGTTGATCGGCGTGCCAGTGCTGACCTATCCGCTGGTGGCGCTCTCGCTGGCCATTATCTACCTCTTCCCGCGCCTCACCACGCTCGTGCCGTCGCCGCTCGTGGCCATCATCGTCGTGGGCCTTGTGGTCTTCTTCGGCGGCCTCGATGTACGTCTCGTGGGGGACATCGGCGAATTGCCCAATGCCTTGCCCATGCTCCTCCTCCCCAATGTGCCACTGACGCTGGATACCTTGCTGATCATTTTGCCCTATTCGCTCGCAGTGGCCGCCGTGGGGCTTTTGGAATCGCTGATGACCGCCCAGATCATCGATGACTTTACCGATACCGGCAGCGACAAGCGCCAGGAGAGCATAGGGCAGGGCCTCGCCAATATCGCGTCGGGCTTTTTCGGCGGCATGGCGGGCTGCGCCATGATCGGTCAGTCGGGCATCAATGTCCGCTCCGGCGGACGCGGGCGGCTCTCGACCTTCCTTGCCGGTGCCTATCTGCTCGTACTGCTCGTCGCGCTGGGCGATCTCCTGCGCAACATCCCCATGCCAGCGCTTGTGGCCATCATGATCATGGTGTCCATCGGCACCTTCGATTGGCGCTCGCTGGCAAATCTGCGCAGCCATCCGCGCTCGTCCTCGCTCGTCATGCTCTCCACCGTCGCTTTCGTGGTCTATACCCACAATCTGGCGATCGGCGTTCTCGTGGGCGTCCTGCTGTCCGGCGTCTTCTTTGCCTGGAAGATCGCGCAGATCTTTGCGGTGCGGAGTGAACTGAGCGCTGATGGCACGACGCGCACTTATCAAGTGCAGGGACAGTTGTTCTTCGCCTCGACCGAGCGCTTCCTGGCGGCGTTCGATTTCGCCGAGCGGGTGGAACGCGTGGTCATCGATCTTACGCACGCCCATATCTGGGATATTTCCAGCGTGGCCAGCGTCGACAAGGCCGTCATCAAGTTCCGCAACGCCGGCACGGAGGTCACATTGACCGGCCTCAACGCTGCCAGTTCCACCATCGTCGACAATCTGGGCGTGCATCAGCGCGAGGACGCCGACTTGCTTGTGGGGCACTTGCTCCGGGTTCCGGCTCCGACTGGGCCCTGCCGCATGCCGTCGACAAGGTGCCCGATGGTGAAGGCCGCATAGACCAAGAGCGGCGCGCCGAGCGCCGCAATGCCCAGGTCGCGATAGGCCAGGGCGCCCAATATGGCTCCCGCCAGAAGGCCCAGCCAAATCATCAGGTGATGCAGCCAGCGCCATCGTGGCGCCTTGCCGCGCAGGGCAAAGGCCAGGTCCTGTGCGGCGGTATAGAGCGTGCCGGTCACGAAGGTGGCGCCCAGCCGCACATTCCCATGCGCGGCCAGCACGCCATTTTGTGCCCCGGCCGTCGCGGCCAGCACCAGCATGGTCTGGCTTGCCGGAAGCCCGGCCAGCGTCAGGCTCAGTGTCGCCGCCACGCCTGCGAGCACGGCAAGGCTCACCAGTGTCTGCCCCCATCGGAGATGGGCCAGGGCCAGCAAATTGGCGATGAGCCCGCCCATGAAGAACAGCACGACCAGCGCCAGCGACATGGCCGCCACCGGCCAGGCGCCCTCGATCAGCGCCGTGCCGCCCTGGGTGGTATTGCCGCTCATGAACGACACGAAATAGCCGCCCAGCTCGATAAAGCCGATCGCGTCGAGAAAACCCGCAGCCCCGGTCAGGATCATCCCCAGGGTCAAATGACGAAGCGGCGTCATCGCATATCCTAGAGTCTGGCGGCGATGTCTTTGGCAAGCCCGGCCAGTTCCGCATCATCGGCCTTGCCGCCGCCATGCGCGCCCAGCGATTGACCCTCATAGGCCGGAATGACGTGGAGATGCAGGTGGAACACTGTCTGTCCCGCTGGTGCCTCGTTAAACTGGGCAAGGCGGATGCCATCGGCGCTTGTTGCGGCCTGCACCGCCTTGGCCACGCGCTGCACCAGCGGCATCAGCGCACTCAGCGTCGCCGGATCGGCATCGAGAAGGTTACGCGACGCCGCCTTGGGAATAACCAGAACATGGCCGCGCGATTGCGGAAAGATGTCCATCATCACCAGCGCCGTCTCATCCTCGTAGACCTTGTGGCAGGGCAGGTCGCCCTTGAGGATTTTGGCAAACACATTGGTGGAATCGTAGCTCATGGGCAGCCGCCTTCTGGTTTTGCGCAAACCCTAGCGGAGCTTGCCGCGAGGCGAAAGACCGTCAGCGCGGCTGTCGCTCGCCTTTGCGGAACGGCGTGAAGCTTTCCAGCATATCCTGCTGCTGTTCGATGGCCGGCCGCTCTTCCTCCAGATAATCCGCCACCGCCCGGCGCAGCCCGGGATGGGCGATCCAGTGCACCGAATGGGTCAGCACCGGTTCATAGCCCCGTGCCAGCTTGTGCTCGCCCTGTGCGCCGGCTTCGACCACTTCAAGCTTGTGGGCAATGGCATAGTCGATGGCCTGGTAATAGCACACCTCGAAATGCAGGAACGGCACGTCGCGGATGGCGCCCCAATTGCGCCCGTAGAGCCGGTCCCTGCCGCGGAAATTGATGGCGCCGGCAATCGGGGTGTGACCGTCATAGGCGAGCATCAGCACCACGCGGTCCGCCATGTATTGCCCGAGCAGCGAAAAGAAGGTGCGGTTGAGATAGGGCCTACCCCACTTGCGCGCGCCGGTATCCTCGTAAAAATCGAAGAATGCATCCCAGTGCTGCTCCTCGATCTCCGCTCCGCTGAGCCATTTGACGCTGATCCCGTCGGCCAGCGCATCGCGCCGCTCGCGGCGGATGGTCTTGCGCTTGCGCGAGGAGAGCGTCTCGAGAAAATCCTCGAAGCTGGAATAGCCCTGGTTACGCCAGTGGAACTGGGTATCCACCCGCCGCAGCCAATTCACCGATTCTGCCAGCTGTGCTTCGCTTTCGGGCACGAAGGTCATGTGGACGGACGACGCGTCGAGACGGCCTGCCAGCTCCTGGGCCGTCTGCAATAGCGCCGCCTGTGCCTCGAGTGATCCGTCCGGCACGAGCAGCTTCGGCGCCGTCGCAGGCGTAAAGGGCACAGAGCCCTGTAGCTTGGGATAATAATGCCCGCCCGCTCGCTCCAGGGCATTGGCCCAACCATGGTCGAACACATATTCGCCCATGGAATGCGACTTGAGGAACAGCGGCATCAGCCCGACGGGCCGGTCGCGTTCGTCGCTGAGCAGGATATGCTGCGCCTGCCAGCCGGTCTTGCCGGTGGCGCATCCGGCTTCTTCCAGCGCCCAGAAGAAGGCATGATCGAGAAACGGATTATCCGGTTGGCCCGCGCTCGATGGCACGAGCCCGTTCCAGACCTCGGCCGGGATCGAGGCGGTACTGGGATGGATAGTGGCGCGGAAAGTGGTGTCGGAAGGCAAGGTGATACCGGAAACGGATCAGCGGGCTCTCCAATATAGGACGCTTTGCGCGCACTTGTAAGCGTGGGGGCGGGGCCTCACCGAGATGTTTGCCGCCGCCACCATGATGAAGTGTCCGCTCAGACCTCGATCACCGCATCGATTTCCACTGCTGCGCCCAGCGGCAGCGATACGACGCCGAAGGCGGCGCGGGCATGCTTGCCCTTGTCACCCAGAACACCGACGAACAGGTTGGACGCACCATTGGCGACCAGATGCTGCTCGGTGAAGTCGGGCGCCGAGGCCACGAGCACCGTCAGCTTGAGCACTTTCTTGATCTCGTGCAGCGGCACGCCGGCCATATGCACCACCTGCGCCATGATATTGACCGCGCACAATTCTGCGGCATTGCCACCCTGCACCACGTTCATGTTATCGCCCAGCCGGCCCTGCACCACGCCGGCTTCGTTGCTGGAAATCTGCCCCGACACATAGATCAGATTGCCGGAACGGGTGACGGGGACATAGCTGGCCACCGGCGCCTTGGGAGCGGGCAGTTCGTAGCCATATTCACGGAGCTTTTCGATCGGGTCGGTCATCTGGTCTTGCCTTCGAGGTCTTCTGCTTCTTCTTCGGATGCCGGAGTCGACGGAATGTCGGACCGGGCGGTATAGAGCTTGCCACGCACCAGGGCGGTACGGCCGAAACGGGTGCGAACGCGATCCATGGCCCGTTCGGCAGCAGCCTTGCGGGCCACCAGCGGCTCCAGCAGGTCCACCGGATCGGCGCCATCGGCCGCTTCGATCCCGGACACGCCGATGCCGATAAGGCGGAACGGCGTCCCGTCGGCTTCGCGCCGCAACAGGCTCATGCCGGTTTCGTAAAGAACATTGGCAAGCTGCGTGGGCATCATCAGCTGTCGGGCCCGCGTGCGCAACTTAAATCCGGCGGTCTTGAGCTTGAGCGTCACCGTGTCGCCCACCACATTCTTGGCCTTGAGCCGTTCGGACAGGCGTTCGCAGCACTGGAGCAATTGTGTCGAGAGCGCATCGAGGCTGGCGATGTCCGAGTTAAACGTGGTCTCGGACGAAATGGTCTTCATTTCCCCGTCGATCGACACGCGCCGGCTGTCCAGCCCCTGAGCCAGGCGCGCCAGGCGGGCGCCGGATTCGCCATAGAGCTTCATCAGCCGCACCGGATCTTCCTGCTGCAACTGTCCGATTGTCAGGTAGCCGTCCTTCTTGAGCGTTTCGGAGAACACCTTGCCGACGCCGAAGATCAGGCTGATCGGCCTCGGCGCCAGAAACGCGAGCGTTTCCTCGGCCCCGATCACCGCAAATCCACGCGGCTTGTCGAGATCGGAGGCCACCTTGGCGAGGAATTTGTTGTGGCTGAGGCCCACAGAGATGGTGACGCCGATTTCTTGCGCCACCTGCCGCGCGAAGCGGGCCAGAGTCAGGGCAGGGGGCGCCTTGTGCACCTTTTCGGTGCCGGTCAGGTCGAGAAAGGCCTCGTCGATCGAAATGGGCTCGACCAGCGGCGTCAGGCCATCCATCAGCGCGCGGATCTGCCGGCTGACTTCGACATATTTGGCCATGTTGGGCTTGATGATCACCGCTTCGGGGCACAGGTCCCGCGCCTTGAACATCGGCATCGCCGAGCGCACGCCCGACTGCCGGGCGATATAGCAACAGGTCGAAACCACACCGCGCACCCCACCGCCGATGATCAGCGGCTTGTCGCGCAGGCTGGGATCATCCCGTTTCTCCACCGAGGCATAGAAGGCGTCGCAATCCACATGGGCGATGGACAGCGAGAACAATTCGTCATGGCTGCGCAGGCGCGGCGAGCCACAGGCCGGGCAGCGGCTGGGCGCCGCATCGCTCTTCCCGTGGTTCAGGCAATCCCGACACAGCCAGTCCGCAGCCATTCACTCCACCCGGTTGAGCCGATGCCAGACGCGCATGAACGATTCCGGTGAAAAGCCACCATTGGCGCACAAGGCGAGCAGAATCGCTTCGTTTGAGGCAAAGTAGTCTATGAGCCCGTGCTGCAGGCGAACCGTTCCCACGGCGGCGCGCAGGCTCTGCGGGTCGAGCCCGGCATGCTGCATGAAGGCCAGAAGCTCTTCTGGATGGTCCGCCAGATAGCCAAGGCAGCCATCGGCCAGCGCGGAGACGTCCGGCTCGGAGCGATCGGAAACGGGCAAGTCGGGCCTCATTTGATGTTTTGTAACGGTTTCAATGCTAGCCCAAATGGCCGGAAAAGCGAAGATCCGCACACAGGGCGGTCAGCGCCAAGCGAGGGAACATGCCCAAGACTGTTATGATCGTCGAAGACAACGAGCTCAACATGAAGCTCTTCAACGATCTGCTGGAATCGCGCGGATATACCGTTATCCAGACGCGCAACGGCATGGAGGCACTGGATCTGGCCCGGGCGCACATGCCCGATCTGATCCTGATGGACATTCAATTGCCCGAAGTGTCCGGCCTCGTCGTCACCAAATGGCTCAAGGACGACGACCAGCTCGCCCATATCCCGGTCATTGCCGTCACCGCGTTTGCCATGAAAGGTGACGAGGAGCGCATTTTGCAGGGTGGATGCGAGGGCTATATCTCCAAGCCGATCTCTGTATCTCACTTTCTGGAAACCATTGCCCATTACATTGGGCCAGCCTGAATAGGCGCCGCGTCCAGCGGCGCGGTTGAGGCGGGTTCGACGCCGGCAGGGACGTGCCGGCGGGCCGGTGAGTATTTCCAGGGTAGTGTGTGTGACTGCGCGCGTTCTTATTGTCGACGATATTCCGACCAATGTTCGGCTGCTCGAAGCCAGGCTGACTGCCGAATATTATGATGTCGTCAGCGCCAGTTCCGGCCGCGAGGCGCTGGCCATTTGCCAGAGCCAGGATGTCGACATCATCCTGCTCGACGTGATGATGCCCGAAATGGATGGCTTCGAAGTCTGTCGCCGGCTCAAGGCCGACCCAAGGACACACCACATTCCGGTGCTGATGATCACCGCCCTCGACCAGCCATCCGACCGGGTGCAGGGTCTGGATGCCGGCGCCGATGACTTCCTCACCAAGCCAGTCGACGACACCCAGCTCATGGCGCGCGTCAAAAGCCTCGTCCGCCTCAAGTCGCTCACCGACGAATTGCGCGCCCGCGCGCTCACCGGCCAGCAGATCGCCATTGAAGACGCCCTGCGCGCCATGGACCAGATCTCGGCCAGCGGCGGTTCGGTCCTGATCGTCGATACCGATGCCCGCCACGCCGAGCGCATCCGCGCCTATCTCGAGCCCGAACACCGCGTCGATATCCTGACCCAGCCGGCCGATGCCGTATTTCAGGTCAGCGGCGCCCATTACGAGCTGGCCTTGGTCAGCATGAGCCTCGACGAATTCGATCCGTTGCGTGTCTGCTCGCAGATTCGCACCGTCGAACAGGCCCGCAATCTTCCCATCATTCTCATGGCCGATCCAGCCGACAAGCCGCGCGTCGTGCGGGCGCTCGATCTCGGCATCAACGATTTCATCCATCGTCCGCTGGAGCGCAACGAGCTGGTGGCACGCGTGCGCACCCAAATTCGTCGCCACCGCTATGCTCTCGAACTGCGCCAGAGCGTCAACAACACGCTGGCCATGGCCGTCACAGACGAGCTGACCGGCCTTTACAATCGTCGCTACTTCGAGCGCCACCTCAATATTATGCTTGGCAAGGCCCAGGAGCAGGAACGCGATCTGGCGCTGATGATCCTCGACATCGACCATTTCAAGGCCGTCAACGACACTCACGGCCACGATATCGGCGACGCCGTGATCCGCGAATTTTCCGCCCGCCTGCGCCGCAATATCCGCGGGGTGGACCTCGCCTGTCGCTTCGGCGGCGAGGAATTCGTGGTGCTCATGCCCGATACCGATTTTGCCCAGGCCGATGCCGTGGCGGAGCGCGTCCGCCAGTCCATCGCTGAAAAGGGCTTCGAAGTCGGCAACGGCCGCCCGCTAAGCGTCACCGTTTCGGTGGGCGTTTCCCTCAACGAAACCCGCGCTGATACGCCTGAAAGCCTGGTCAAGCGGGCGGACGTCGCGCTCTACCGCGCCAAGCGTGAAGGCCGCAATCGGGTCATCTTCGACGCCGCCTGAGCAATCCGTCAAATCGGATGCATTAGGGTTATTCGTTATAATTAATAATGGCTTGTCAGTCCTGAGAGCCCGGAAATGCTTGGCGTTTCCGGGCCGCAGGCGTATTTTCGCGGACATGGGCATCGGGACAAATACTCAGGTGCCAGTCAATCCCTACGGCTAATCCTCAGGTCCGCCGCAACTCCTGAGCTTCCCGTAGGGCGGTTGGTCCGGACGCGGACAGAGTGGCCTCTTCAACATGCCGCTCCGGACCAGCCACTCTTCTTGCACCTGAATGGTTGTTGCGCCACCCGGCTTGGCCAAAAGCGCGACGGTGTCGACGGCAATGGGGTCTGACTGCCCCTTTCTGTCCCTACCGGGCGGGTCCGTGGTCCATTGGCAGCGACGGTGTCGGGAGAGGCCGCGCTTTCCTGAAAACGAAAACCCCGCAATCGCTTGCGGGGTTTCCTTCATTCCAGAAAGGAACAGCCAGATTACTTGATCTTGGCTTCCTTGAATTCAACATGCTTGCGCACGACCGGGTCGTACTTTTTGAAGGCCAGCTTTTCGGTCTGGGTACGGGCGTTCTTCTTCGTCACGTAGAAAAAGCCGGTATCGGCCGTCGAGACGAGCTTGATCTTGATGGTGGCGGCCTTGGCCATGATAGTGGTCCTTCACAAAGCGAAAGGCGCCGCTACGGGGCAGCGCCGGAATTTGGGCGCAACCTACGGATTTGCGGCCCGTTGTCAAGTCGATAGCGCGGCACCGAGGAGGCTTTGATGACCCCACCAACCGAATTGCTCCGGAAACTGCAGGTCCGCTCTGGCACAAGGCTTTGGCTGATCAATGTGCCCCAGCACATTGCCGAGGAAATCAGTGCCGGAGCCGAGGTCGAGCCGGTTCATGAAAAGGACGCTTATGACGGCGTCCTGGCCTTTTTCGAGTCCGCCTCCGAGATGGATTCTATGGCCGACAGGATTCTCGCCGAAATGCCCCCCGACGGCCTGCTCTGGATCGCCTATCGCAAAAGCGCCGCTCCGCTGGGCCCGAAGGGTGACCTGTCGGTGCTCGAGCGCGCCGGATGGCGGCCTGTCAGCGAGGTCGCCATCGACGCGGAATGGTCGGCGCACCATTTCGTCCTTGAGGACCGAAGCGAGCAAGGCCCCGCCTGACTAAAGGGCTCTGGTCAGTCCTTCTGGCCGCTGCCGAAGCCATACATGCGGTTGGCCCATTGCAGCCCGACAATCGCACCCTTGATCGAGGGCAGGATAGCCAGCGGCAATACGATCGCCAGCGGCACCATCGTCCAGATATAGGTGATCGGCTCCACCCGGTAGGACATGTCCATGTGCAGCATCAGGAACACGATGATGTGCCCCACGATGGTAATGGCGATATAGGGCGGAAAGTCGTCCGCGCGATGATGGTTCAGCTCTTCGCCGCACACATCGCACTGGTCCGCCACCTTGAGATAGGCGCGAAACATCTTGCCCTGGCCACAATGCGGACACCGGCAGAGCGTGCCTCGCCACATGGCGCGGCCGACGCTGCGTTCCTCGAGAGTTTTGGCCTGATCGGTCATCAGTTACCTCTTTCTCCGGCCCTTGGGACCGAAGCTCCTAGATGGTCCTTTGCGCAGCCGTTTTCCAGAGGGCGGATTGCCGCGTGTCCCCTCGGACAAAAGCTCGAAGCGTAACGCCCCCGCGACCGGTGCTGCCTCGAGGAGCCGCACCTGCACCTTGTCGCCCAGGGTGAACGTCTCTCCGGACCGCTCGCCGATCATGGCTTGGCGCTCAGGCACATATCGATAGAAATCCTGCCCCAGCGTGGATGCGGGCACGAAACCGTCCGCGCCGGTTTCCGCCAGTCGGATGAAGAGGCCCGATTTGGTGACGCCCGAAACACGCCCGTCGAACTTGGCGCCGATCCGCTCGGCCAGGTACTGCGCCAAAAGCCGGTCCGACGTCTCGCGTTCCGCCAGCATCGCCCGGCGCTCCGTCGCCGAAATATGCTGGGCGATCCCGGCCAGCTTGGTCGCCTCCTGTTCGGTCAAACCGTCCGCGCCCAGGCCCAGCGCACGCACCAGCGCCCGATGCACGATCAGGTCGGCATAGCGCCGGATGGGCGAGGTGAAATGCGCATAGCGGTCGAGGTTAAGCCCGAAATGTCCGTAATTCTCTGCCGAATACTCCGCCTGCGCCTGGCTGCGCAGCACCATCTCGCTGACCTGCTCGATATTGCCGGCCTTTCGCGCCTGCCCGAGAATGCCGTTGAAATCGGAGGCCCGCACGCTGTCTGATTTTTTCACCGCAATGTCGAGCGAGCCGAGGAAATCGCGCAGCGCTTGCAGTTTTTCCGAGCTCGGCTCGTCATGGACCCGATAGAGCAGTTCGCTGCGCTTCTGTTCCAGCGTTTCTGCTGCCGCGACATTGGCGGCAATCATCATTTCCTCGATCAGCCGATGGGCGTCGAGGCGTTCGGGAATGTGGATGTCGCGCACCATGCCCTTGTCATCGAGCAGGATCTTGCGCTCGGGCAGGTCGAGGTCGAGCGGCCCCCTCTGGTCGCGCGCCTTGGCCATGGCGGCATAGGCGGCCCAGAGCGGCCTCAGGATCGGCTCGAACAGCGGCCCGGTCTGGTCGTCCGGCTTGCCGTCTATGGCCGCTTGGGCCTGCTGATAGCTGAGCTTGGCTGCCGACCGCATCAGGATGCGATGGAACGAATGGCTCTTCTTGCGACCATCGGCGCCCAGCACCATGCGCACGGCCAGTGCGGCCCGCGCCACGCCTTCCTTGAGCGAACACAGCTCGTTCGAAATGCGCTCGGGCAGCATCGGCACGACGCGGTCCGGGAAATAGACCGAATTGCCGCGCAGATACGCCTCCCGATCCAGCGCGGTGCCATGCAGCACATAAGCCGAGACGTCGGCGATCGCCACGGTGACCACAAAGCCCCCCGCATTGGCGGGATCGTCGTCTACAGTCGCATGCACCGCGTCGTCATGATCCTTCGCATCGGCCGGATCGATGGTGATAAGCGGAAGGTCGCGCCAGTCTTCGCGCCCCTTGAGCGTAGCTTCCTTGGCCTCTTCCGCCTCGCGAATGACGCTGGCGGGGAAGACGTGCGGGATTTCCAGGTTATGGATGGCGATGAGCGAGACCGCGCCTTCCGATTTCGGATTGCCGATGACATTGGTCACCCGCGCCCGGGGAATCATCAGCCGGCCCGAAAGCTTCACCTCCACCTCGACTAGATCGCCGTCGTTCGCCTTGCCCAGGTCGCCCGTCGGGATACGCATTTCCTTTTGCTTGCGATCGACCGGAATGAGGCGGGCGCCATCGTCGTCCAGCCGCACGATGCCGATATGGGCGCGGCGCGGCTTGTCCAGCACCTTCATCGGCTTGGCCGAATAATCGGGAACGACCTCTTCGCCCGCATCGATCCGCGCCAGGATGCGGTCGCCGGGCGCTGGCACCACGCGGGATTTGCTATCCACGATCACACGGACGCGGGGACGCTCGCCTTCCTCGTCGTTCCATTGCGCCGGAAAGGCGTGCAGGTTGTCGGGGTCGGCATCGCCGGGAACGTCGAGCACCGTCACGTGGGGCAGGGCGGCCGTGCGGCGCAGGGCCTTGCGGGTCCGCGTAATGACGCCTTCGCCTTCGAGCTCGTTCAGCATGGCCTTGAACGGCCGGCGCAGATCGCCGCGAATGCCGAAGACCTTGGCCAGGTCGCGCTTACCCTTGATGTCGTCCTGCTCGGCTAGTGCCTCGAGCAATTGCTCGCGCGTCGGCAGGCGGTCGGCAACGGGCAGGCGCGGCCGCTTGGGCCCGGAAGTATTTTTTGTTTTGGGTGTCTTGGCCATGTGTCGCGGCTTTGGGAAATTCCACCCTATGTAGGGGATCGGACCGTCTTTGCCAAATCGGCTCGCGGCCCTGGCTTATGCCGGCCAGAACGCGATCCCTGTGTGCACGTTCCGCTTTTTCCTTGTGGCATGGGCGCCCTTGACGCTACTCCTGCTCGAAAAGGGAGGCCGTAGACCATGCCCGTCGAGTTCCTGTCGCTCCTGCTTGCCCTGGTGCTGGGCTACCTATCCGGCTCCATTCCGTTCGGCCTTATTCTCACCCGCGCCGCCGGCCTGGGGGATATCCGCAAGATCGGCTCGGGCAATATCGGCGCCACCAATGTCCTGCGCACCGGCAATCGCAAGGTTGCCGCCGCCACTCTTGTGCTCGATGCGCTCAAGGCCGTGGTGCCTATCCTTCTGGCCCGCTATTTCTGGGGCGAGGATGCGGCCCGCCTGGCGGCGCTCGGCGCTTTTCTCGGCCATTGTTTCCCCGTCTGGCTCGGCTTCAAGGGCGGCAAGGGTGTGGCAGTGATGATCGGTTCGCTCCTCGCCCTGGCCTGGCCCGTGGGGCTCATCTTCTGCGCGGTGTGGCTGCTCATCGCCTTTGCCCGCAAGATGTCCTCGCTGGCTGCCCTTACCGCTGCGGCCACGGCCCCGATCTTTGCCTATGTGCTGGGCAGCGAGCGCCTCGCGATCGTTGTGCTGGGTCTGGCTCTGCTGCTCTTTTTCCAGCACCGTGAAAACATTGCCCGCCTGCTCAAGGGCACCGAGCCGACCATCGGCGGCAGCAAGAAGGCCGGGTGACGATGCCGGGGCGGGGGACCACGACACTCACGCCCGCCCAGCGCCTCGCCTGGTTGCGGCTGGTCCGCACCGACAATGTCGGCCCGGTCACCTTCCGCCAATTGCTCAACCGTTTCGGCTCGGCCGAAGAAGCGATCGCCGCCTTGCCCGATCTCAGCAAGCGCGCTGGCCGCCCGCTCAACGTCATCAGTCAGGCCCGCGCCGAGGATGAGATTGCCGGCCTGTCGCGCTATGGCGCGCGCCTCGTGGCCCAAGGCGAGCCCGATTACCCCTCCCATCTCAATTACATTTCCGGGGCGCCACCGCTGATCACCATGGCCGGTGGCGAAAGGCTCGACTGGCAGCGCAGCATCGGCATCGTGGGCGCACGCACCGCCTCTTCGGCCGGGGTCAAGATGACGCGCATCCTCGCCACCGACCTGGGCGCCAAGGGATACGTCGTCGTCTCGGGTCTCGCGCGGGGCATCGATACCGCCGCCCATCGCGCCGCGCTCGAAACCGGCACCATCGCGGTTCTGGCCGGGGGCTTCGACCGCATCTATCCCGACGAGAACATCCCGCTGGCCCATGACATCCTCGACAATGGCGGCGCGCTACTCACCGAAATGCCTCTCGGCTGGGAGCCGCGCGCCAGGGATTTCCCGAGGCGTAACCGGCTGGTTTCAGGTCTGTCCCTGGGGATCGTCGTCGTCGAGGCCGCCAAAAGGTCGGGTTCGCTCATCACCGCGCGCCTGGCGCTCGAGCAGAACCGCGAGGTCTTCGCCGTGCCCGGCTCGCCTTTGGACCCGCGCGCCGAGGGAGGCAATGCGCTCATCCAGCAGGGCGCGCGCCTCATCACCTGCGCCGAGGACATCATCGAGGGCCTGGGCAATGCCGATCCGTCGCGCACCGCCCTGTTCGATCCAGAATGGCGTCCGCCCGAGGCGTTGATGGCCGATGCTGCCCCCCTGGCCGAGACCGACAAGGCTCGGGTTCTCGAAGCCCTGTCCACGACCCCTGTGGAAGTCGATGAACTCCTGGCCCAGACCGGGATTGCCCCGACCGCCATGCAGATCGTTCTGCTCGAACTCGACCTTGCCGGCCAGATCGAATGGTCCAGCGGTCAGCTGGTCGGATTGCGTCACACCTAGCGGCTAGAGAAAGACCGGCTCTTCGTGCAGGCTGACGCCGAACCGGGCGCGCACGCTGTCTTTCACATACGCGGCCAGCGCCGCCACGTCGGCCTGCTGGCCACCCCCATGATTGACTACCACGAGAGCGTGCCGATCCGACATGCCCACCGGTCCCATACGAAAACCCTTGAGCCCGCTCTGTTCGATCAGCCAGCCGGCAGAGAGTTTCGTGCGGCCGTCGGCCTGCGGATAATTGGGCGCGGTCGGCGTTTCGGCCAGTACGCGTTGCGCCGCATCCAGTGTCACGATCGGGTTCTGGAAGAACGATCCGGCATTGGGATGAACGCGCCAGTCCGGCAGCTTGCTCGTGCGCAAGGCAATCACCCGCTCCATGACGGACTTTGGTGTCAGCTCACCGCCGGCAAGGTCGGATAGCCCCGCAAAATTGAGGTTGGGCTTCCACGCCTTGGGCAGGCACAGACGGACGGTCGTGACCACGAAGCGATCCGGCTCATGCTTGAAGACGCTGTCGCGATAGGCAAAGGCACAATCCTTGCCGTCGAAGAGACGGTCCGCCCCGGTCCGGCAATCATATGCCGTCAGCTCCGCAAAACAATCGGCCAGCTCGGCTCCGTAGGCACCGATATTCTGCACTGGCGCAGCACCGACCGTGCCGGGGATCAGGGCCAGGTTCTCGATCCCGCCAAGACCGTTCTCCACCGTCCAGGCCACGAGGTCGTGCCAGCTCTCGCCGGCCGCAGCTTCGATGAGCGTCGCCTCGTCATCGGTGCTGACGATGCGCTTGCCCTTGGTCGAGATCAGTGCCGTGATGCCGTCGAACTGGGGGGCCAGCACCACATTGCTGCCCCCGCCGAGGACCCGAACAGGCAATCCCATGTTGCTCGCGGTCTCGAACAGGCCGGCCAGCATGCCCGCGTCGCTGATCTCGACGGCAAAGCGCGATTGCGCCCGCAATGCCAACGTGTTGCGGGCGGAAAGATCGAAATCGGGAATCAGCGATACGGGCAGGTGGGTCATTTGCCCCTAGACACCATTGTTGCAGGTCCAGGGGCAAGTGCCAAACGATTGGGGCCGAATTGGAGCGCTCAGCGCCCGCCTTCGATCTTGCGATTGCGCTGCCCGATGCCACCGGTGCCATAGGGGTAGTCCGCCATTTGCGGCGCACTGACCGCGTTGAGCCGCTCCATGTCAGCCTCGCTCAGCACCAGATCGGCGGCGCCGAGATTGTCCTTGAGCTGCTCGGCAGTTCGCGCGCCCAGGATCACCGAGGTCACTGCCGGCCGTGCCGCCGTCCAGGCCAGCGCCACCTGCGCCATGGTCACGTCCTGTGCCTTGGCAATGTCCTCCACGGCCCCGATGATCGCCCAGGTCCGCTCCTGCGCGTTGCGCCCTTCATAGGCTTCCATGCCGCGCTTGGGGTTCTCGCCCAGGCGGGTCGCGCCTTCGGGCATCTGGTCGCGCTTGTATTTGCCCGAGAGCCAGCCGCCACCCAGCGGCGACCAGGGCAGGAGGCCCATTCCCGCATCCTCGCAGGCCGGCACGACTTCGTGCTCGATGTCGCGCACCAGCAGATTATATTGCGGCTGCAGCGTCACCGGCGCGGCATAGCCCTGCGCACGAGCCATCCAGACGGCCTTGGTGATATGCCAGCCGAGAAAATTGGAGAACCCGTAATAGGCGATCTTGCCGGAGCGCACCGCGTCGTCGAGAAACCGCAGGGTTTCTTCCAGCGGGGTCAGCGCGTCCCAGGCATGCATCTGGTAGAGGTCGATCTGCTCGACGCCCAGCCGCTGCAGTGACGCGTCCAGCGCCTCGCCGAGATGCTTGCGCGACAGCCCTAGGTGATTGGGGCCCTGGCCCATGGGAAAACGTCCCTTGGTGGCGATCACCAGATCCCGCAATTTCTTGCCCTTGAGCCAGCGCCCGACGATCTCCTCCGAAAGGCCCGCCGAATAGACGTCCGCCGTATCGAGGAAATTGCCACCCGCTTCGACATATTGGTCCATCAGCACAAAGGACGTGGCCTCATCGGCCTCGTCGCCGAACGTCATCGTGCCCAGGCACAGATTGGAAACGACAGCGCCGGAATTGCCGAGCTTGCGATAGTCCATCTTCTTCCTCCAGAAGTCGGTCAGGCCAGGCCCTGCCGGTGGGGCGGTCTGGACGGCATGACGATTTTCGAATGGCTGCGGCGCGGAAGGCGCCTGCTGCAAGTCTGGCATGTATGGAAGAGCCAGCGCAACCCATTGGATCACGGCCTTTGAGGTCGGGCACGGGGTCCCCGTTGACACCGGCATCGGCCTTCACCATGTTGCGCCCTCTCCAAAGACTGTTGCGGATCGGATCGCCGAATGAAGGTCGTCGTCGTTGAAAGTCCGGCTAAAGCCAAGACAATCAACAAATATTTGGGCAAGGACTACGAGGTCCTGGCCAGCTTCGGTCATATCCGCGATCTGCCGGCCAAGGACGGTTCGGTTCGTCCCGATGAAGATTTTGCCATGTCCTGGGAAGTGGACACGCAATCAAAAAAGCGCATTGCCGACATTGCCGGCGCGCTCAAGGGGGCCGATGGCCTGATCCTCGCCACCGACCCGGATCGCGAAGGCGAGGCTATTTCCTGGCACATTCTCGACGTGCTGCGCGCCAAGAAGGCATTGAAGAAGGATACGCCCGTCCAGCGTGTGGTCTTCAACGCCATTACCAAGGATGCGGTCACCGCAGCCATGGCCAAGCCGCGCGATATCGACATGCCGCTGGTGGACGCCTATCTCGCCCGCCGCGCCCTCGATTATCTCGTCGGCTTCACCCTTTCGCCCATTCTCTGGCGCAAGCTGCCGGGCTCCCGCTCGGCCGGCCGCGTGCAGTCTGTGGCCCTGCGTCTCGTCTCCGAGCGCGAAAGCGAGATCGAGCGCTTCCGGCCCGATGAATACTGGTCCGTAGAAGCCCAGCTGGCCCAGTCGGGCAAGTCCTTTGTCGCCCGCCTCTTCTCGGTCGATGGCAAGAAGACCGACAAGCTCGACGTCAAGACGGGCGAAGACGCCGCCGCGCTCAAGGCTTTGATCGAAGGCGGCCAGTTCAACGTCGCCAATGTCGAGAAGAAGCCGACAAAGCGTAACCCCTACGCGCCCTTTACGACCTCCTCGCTCCAGCAGGATGCCTCCTCGCGCCTCGGCCTTTCGCCCAGCCGTACCATGCAGATCGCTCAGCGCCTCTATGAGGACGGCCTCATCACCTATATGCGAACCGACGCCGTGCAGATGGCCCCCGAGGGCATCGCCATGGCCCGTTCGGTGATCGGCAAATATTTCGGCGCCGAATACCTGCCCGAGAAGGCCCGCATCTACCAGACCAAGGCCAAGAACGCGCAGGAAGCGCACGAGGCCATCCGCCCCACCGACATGTTCAAGCGGCCCGAGAGCCTCAGCCTCGATGCCGACCAGCAAAAGCTCTACGGGCTGATCTGGAAGCGCACTCTGGCCAGCCAGATGGCCTCGGCCGAGATCGATCGCACCAGCGTCGACATCGCCGTCAATGTCCCGGGCCGCGCCGTCGCCTTGCGCGCCACCGGTTCGGTCGTCACTTTCCCGGGTTTCCTCACGCTTTATGGCGTCGAGGCCCGGAGTGATGGCGAGGACGATGACAGCGACAGCCGCGAATTGCCGCCCCTCAAGGTTGGCGACAAGCCGAGCCTTGAGAAGGTCGAGATCGAACAGCATTTCACCCAGCCGCCCGGCCGCTATACCGAAGCCAGCCTGATCAAGAAGATGGAAGAGCTCGGCATCGGCCGGCCGTCCACCTATGCGGCCACGCTGACCACTCTCAAGGACCGCAATTATGTGCGCCTTGAGGGTAAGGCTCTGCATCCCGAGGATCGCGGCCGCATCGTCACCGCCTTCCTCGAAAGCTTCTTCACCCGCTATGTCGAATACGGCTTCACTGCCGGCCTTGAAGAGCAACTGGACCATGTTTCGGCCGGCGAACTCGACTACAAGGTGCTGCTGCGCGACTTCTGGAAGGATTTCACCGCCGCCACCGAGGAGATCAAGGACCTGCGCGTCTCCGAAGTGCTGGACGCGCTCAACGATCTGTTGGCCGATCACATCTTCCCGGCCAAGGAAGATGGCTCGGACCCACGCAAGTGCCCCACTTGCGGCACCGGCACCCTGTCGCTGAAACTGGGCAAGTTCGGCGCTTTTATCGGTTGCTCGAACTACCCCGAATGCAAGCACACCATGCAGCTGTCCGATGCGGCCTCCGGCCAGTCCTCGGATGCGGCTGCCGGTGACGGCGTCCTCGGCACCGATCCGGAATCGGGCGAGGAAGTGCACCTCAAGACCGGTCGCTTCGGCCCCTATGTACAGCTCGGCGACGGCAAGGAGCCCAAGCGCTCCTCGCTGCCCAAGGGCTGGGAACCGGCCGCACTGACGCTGGAAAAAGCGCTGCAATTGCTGTCGCTGCCGCGCGAAGTGGGCCTCCATCCGGAAACCGGCCTGCCCATCAGCGCCGGCCTGGGCCGCTATGGACCCTTCATCCTGCACGATGGCAAATATGCCAATCTTCCCGATGTGGAGGAGGTGTTCACCGTCGGCATCAACCGCGCCGTGGACCTGATCGCCCAGAAGGCAGCGGGTGGCGGCCGGGGCGGACGCGGTGCCGCCGTCGCCGCGATCCAGACGTTTGAGCACGATGGCGGCCCCATCACCGTGCGTGCCGGCCGCTACGGGCCCTATGTCAACCAGGGCAAGGTGAACGCCACGCTGCCCAAGGATGTGAAGCCCGAAGAGGTGACGCTCGAACAGGCCATCGCCATGATCGCGGCCAAGGCCGAGGCCGGCGGCGGCAAGAAGAAAGCCGCGGCGCCCAAGAAGGCCGCAGCCAAGAAGCCGGCCGCCAAAAAGACGCCCGCCAAAAAAGCTGCCCCCAAGAAGGCCGCCGCCAAGAAGATCGTCGATTCCGAAGACGTGCCGTTCTGATCAGAGCCGAGGTCGCGGCACGCGGTGCCCGACCTCGCTATTCGGCGGGCCCGCGAAAGCGCGGGCCCATGCGTCGAGCGAGCCAGGCTCGCTACCCCATGACGCGCTCAACCATATTCACCCAGTTCTCCAGCGCGATCTTGCGCACCAGCTCCTGGCCATAGCCCTTGTCCAGCAGCGCCTGGAGCAATTTCGGCACGCCGGTCACGTCGCCGACATCCTTGGGCATCATCGCCCCGTCGAAATCCGAGCCAAGCGCCACCCCGTCCTCACCCAGCGCCTCCACAAGCGCATCGACATGGCGGACCATGAGCTCGATAGGTGTGTCGGCCTCGAACTTGCCGTCCGGACGCAGGAACCCTGTGGCGTAATTGAGACCCACCATGCCGCCGCTCTCGCGAATGGCGGCCAGCTGCCAGTCGACCAGATTGCGCGTTGAGGCACAGATGGCATGCACATTGGAATGGGTCGCCACCAGCGGCTTGCTCGAAATCGCCGCCACGTCGCGGAAGCCTGCGGCGTTGAGATGGCTGAGATCGATCATCACGCCGCGCTGGTCGCACAGCCGGACCAGTTCCTTGCCGACATCGCTCAGCCCTGGGCCGATATCGGGATCGGCGTCGAACCGAAACGGCACGCCGGTGCCGAAGGCATTGGCGCGGCTCCAGGTGATGCCGATGGAGCGCAAACCCGCCGCATAGAGCACTTCGAAGGACCTGAATTCGGTGTCGATGGCCTCGGCGCCCTCGATATGAAAAATGGCGGCCAGCCTGTCCGCTGCCATGGCAGCGCGCAGCTCTGCGGCGCTGCAGCAGATGCTGAGCGCCCCGGCCCGGTCGAGGTCGAGCAACAGGGCGGCCATGCCATGGGTCGAATATTGCGCGTCGGCAAGGCTCAGTTCCGGCGGCAATTCGCCCTTGGCATAATTGGGGGAGGCTGCAACCCCTGCGAGGTCCGTTTTCACTGGTGGTGGAAACATCGCAAAAAAGCCGCCTGCCATGCCGGCGGTACGGGCGCGGGGCAGGTCGATATGGCCGTCGGCCGTGCCGTCGACGAATGCGGCAACCTGTTGGTCGCGCGGCTTTTCGAGCAGACGAAGCAGGGTGTCGTTATGGCCGTCGAAAAAGGGAATAGTCATGGAATCGCCTTTGCTGAAGCGCTGACCCTAACCATCCTTGCCGCCAAGGGCGAGGGCAGGGGCGCCTTCGCTCTGTGGTCCGTGTCCTCTTGAGAGCTAGGCCTAGCGAGATGGCCTCAACTGGCTTTAGACCGTCTCCACCAGGCGGAACAGCCTGGCCACGCTGTGGTCGCGCAACGCCTGCGCCGGCAATCTGCCCGTCAGCGCCAGCACCACCTGCTGAGGATCGTCCAGGGCGCTCGCATCCACCACGACGTGCCGAAATGCCGGCCGCATGCCGCGCTTCTGCTCTTCCAGGAGGTTATGCAGCAGGGCCCGCACATCCGTCCGGCCGGCACAGGCAATGCACACCTCGCCGTCGCCATGCCCATGTCCCGAATTGGCGGGCAGCCGAATGAACGCGGTATCGGCATCAAGGCCAACGGTATGGCCGGGTCGGGTGATGAGGGTAACGGGAATGGTTTCGATGCGGGTCATGATTTTGATGGCGGGTTCGCTCAAATCTCTCGTTTAGCGTCATTGCCCGGCCTGACCACCCCAACAAGCCGGTAATGGTCGAGCCGCAAACGGAAGGCGATTTTACTCCGCCGCGACCTTTGCTGGAATGTAATTGAGGATCGGTGCCAGCCAGCGCTCGACCTCTTCCACGGCCATGCCCTTGCGCTGCGCATAATCGATCACCTGGTCGCGCTCCACCTTGGCAACCCCGAAATAATAGGCATCGGGGTGCGCGAAATAGAGCCCGGACACTGACGAGCCTGGCCACATGGCATAGCTTTCCGTCAGGCTGACGCCCACGCTCTTTTCGGCGTCCAGCAGGCGGAACAGCGTGGTTTTTTCGGTGTGGTCCGGCTGGGCCGGATAGCCCGGTGCCGGGCGAATGCCGCGATAGCGCTCCGCGATCAGCTCTTCGGGAGACAGCGCTTCATCCGTGGCATAGGCCCAGAACTCGCGGCGCACGCGTCTATGCATGTATTCGGCCATGGCCTCGGCAAAGCGGTCGGCCAGCGCCTTGACCAGGATCGAGGAATAATCGTCGTTTGCCCGCTCGAACCGCTCGGCGATTGCCACCTCCTCGATCCCGGCCGTCACCACAAAGCCGCCGATATAGTCGGGCTTGTCGCTGTCCTGCGGCGCCACGAAATCGCTGAGCGCCATATTCGGCTTGCCATCGCGCTTGGACAATTGCTGGCGCAGGGTGAAGAGGGTGGCAAGCTCGTCCTTGCGATCCTCACCGGTGAACAGGCGGATATCGTCGCCCGCCGCATTGGCTGGCCAGAACCCGATCACCGCTTTGGGCGCGAACCACTTCTCCGCGATGATCTGGGCCAGCATGGCCTGGGCGTCTGCCCAGAGCGCCCGGGCTGCTTCGCCCTGCTTCTCGTCCTCCAGAATGGCAGGATAGCGTCCCTTCAGCTCCCAGGTCTGGAAGAAGGGGGTCCAGTCGATGTAACCGGCCAGCTCCGCAAGGTCGAAATCGGTAAAGGTTCGGGTACCGGTGAATGCTGGGGCAGGGGGCGCATAGCCCATCCAGTCCGGCCGGAACGCATTGGCGCGTGCCGCCTCCAGGCTCAGGCGCTTCTTTTCGTGCTCGGCCCGTTCGTGGGCCGCCGCTGCCTTGGCATATTCGGCCCGAACCTGCTCGATGAAGCTGACCTTGGTATCGTCCGACAGCAAGCTCGACACTACGCCCACGGCACGGCTCGCATCGTTCACATGCACCGCCTGGCCGCGCGCATAGCGCGGATGGATCTTGACCGCCGTGTGCACGCGGCTCGTCGTAGCGCCGCCGATCAGCAGCGGAATATCGAATCCTTCGCGCTCCATTTCCGAGGCCACATGCACCATCTCGTCGAGCGAGGGCGTGATCAGTCCCGAAAGGCCGATGATGTCGACATGTTCCGCCTTGGCCGTTTCCAGGATCTTCTGGGTCGGCACCATGACGCCGAGATCGATGATCTCGTAATTGTTGCAGGCCAGCACGACGCCCACGATGTTCTTGCCGATATCGTGCACGTCGCCCTTGACGGTCGCCATCAGCACCTTGCCCGCGCTCTGACGACCGGCAGCGTCGCCATTGGCATCTTTCTCGGCCTCCATGAAGGGCATGAGATAGGCCACGGCCTGCTTCATCACCCGCGCCGATTTCACCACCTGCGGCAGGAACATCTTGCCCGCGCCGAACAGGTCGCCCACCACGTTCATGCCGGTCATCAGCGGACCTTCGATCACGTGCAAGGGCCTGTCATAGGCCAGGCGCGCCTCCTCGGTATCGGCCTCGATATATTCCGTCACGCCGTTCACCAGGGCATGGGTGATGCGCTCGCCCACTGGCAATTGCCGCCAGGACAGGTCCTTTGCCTTGCCCGCGCCACCGCCCTGGCCCTTGTAGCGCTCCGCCAGGTCCAGCATGCGGTCGGTGGAATCCGCCCGCCGATTGAGGATCACGTCCTCGCAGGCATCGCGCAATTCCGTGTCGATGCTTTCATAGACGGCCAATTGCCCCGCATTGACGATGCCCATGTCCATGCCGTTGCGGATGGCATGGTAGAGGAACACCGCGTGCATGGCCTCGCGCACCGGCTCGTTGCCACGGAACGAGAAGGAAAGGTTGGAAATGCCGCCCGAGATATGCACATGCGGCAGGGTTTCGGTGATTTCCTTGGTGGCCTCGATAAAATCGACGCCGTAATTGTTGTGCTCCTCGATGCCGGTCGCAACGGCGAACACGTTGGGGTCGAAGATGATGTCCTCAGGCGGGAAACCGACGTCGTCGACGAGGATCTTGTAGGCCCGCGCACAGATCTCGACCTTGCGCTGCTTGGTGTCGGCCTGCCCGGTCTCGTCGAACGCCATCACCACCACGGCGGCACCATAGGCCTTGACCAGCCGTGCATGATGGATGAACGCCTCTTCACCTTCCTTCAGCGAAATCGAGTTCACCAGGGCCTTGCCCTGCACGCATTTGAGCCCCGCCTCGATCACGTCCCACTTGGAACTGTCGATCATCAACGGCACCTTGGCGATGTCCGGCTCGGCCGCGAGCAGGTTGAGGTAGTCCACCATCACCTGCTGGCTGTCGATCAGGCCTTCATCCATGTTGATGTCGATGACCTGGGCGCCATTGGCCACCTGGTCGCGTGCCACGTCGAGCGCCGCGGTGTAGTCGCCCGCGGTAATGAGCTTGCGGAAGCGAGCCGAACCGGTGACATTGGTGCGCTCGCCGATATTGACGAAGGGAATGTCCTGCGTGAGCGTGAACGGCTCGAGCCCGGCCAGGCGCAGCAGCTTGTCCGCCTCGGGCACCTGGCGCGGCTGGTATTGCGCTGCCATGTCGGCAATGGCCCGGATATGGTCCGGCGTCGAGCCGCAGCAGCCGCCCACGATGTTGAGCAGGCCGTCGCTGGCAAAGGCGCGCAACTGGCTTGCCATCTGCTCTGGGGTTTCGTCATAGGCCCCCATTTCGTTGGGCAGGCCCGCATTGGGATAGGCGCACACGAACGTGTCGGCGACGCCCGACAGCTCGGCGATATGGTCGCGCATCAGGTCCGCGCCCAGCGCGCAATTGAGCCCGATCGTGATCGGCTTGGCATGGCGGATCGAATACCAGAACGCCGTCGGCGTCTGCCCGGACAATGTACGGCCCGAAAGATCAGTGATGGTCCCCGAAATCATGATCGGCACGTCGATGCCGCGCTCGTCGAACAGCTTCTGCGCGGCAAAGATGCCCGCCTTGGTGTTCAGCGTATCGGTGATGGTCTCGAACAGCAGCATGTCCGCGCCGGCATCGACCAGACCACGGATCGCCTCGCCATAGGCCTCGACCAGCGCGTCGAATGTGATCGCGCGATGGCCGGGCGAATTGACGTCTGTGGACATCGACGCCGTCTTGTTGGTCGGCCCCAGCGCGCCGGCCACGAAGCGCCGCCTTCCATCCTCACGCTCGGCCCGGATCGCCGCCCGCCGCGCCACGACCACACCCTGGAAATTGATATCGTAGACCGCGTCCTCGCAGCCGTAATCGGCCTGCGCCACCGATGTGGCCGAGAATGTATTGGTCTCCACGATATCCGCCCCGGCCATGAAATAGGCGAAGTGGATATTCTCGATCCGCTGCGGTTCGGTAATGACGAGGAGGTCATTGTTCCCCTTGAGCGGGTGGCTCCAGTCCTTGAAGCGCGCACCGCGGAAATTCTCTTCCTCCAGCCCCAGCCGCTGGATCATCGTGCCCATGGCGCCGTCCAGCACCAGGATGCGCTCCTGCATCGCCGCGCTCAGCGCCGAGCGCACCTCGCGCCAATCGGTTTTGGAACGGTCCGGGTTCGATACGGGGGAGGGGCTCATCGCCGTCCTCTCTTTCATTGGTGGGCAGGCACGCGCAACGCACATGCATCACATAAAGATATCTTTATATCAGTCAAGCGCCAAGGCCGAACAATGTCCCCTTAGGGCCTGTTCGGCCTGGATGCGGATAATGCCCAAGCCATTGGTAACGGTTCGATCACCTTAACCTCCTCTAAACCGTAAAATTGTTCCTTTCTGTGAACAGTGCGATGGCTGGGTTACCCTTTCGCGCGAATAGTTCTGATTTTTGTAGAGTATTGCGTACCGTGACGACCTCCTGGCGCAGCGCCGTCCGTGTCCTGGCCCTTTCGGCCCTCATCGTTCCCATGATCGCTGCCTGCGCGACCGGCGGCGGCCTCGGCGCCACCGTCAAGCGGGGTGCCTTCACCACCAGCGAATATGGCGTCGCCGTCTCGCCGCGCGTCACCTCCAATCCCAATCCGCCCCGCGGCGGCGGGCGCTACCAGGTCGGCAAGCCCTATACGGTGCGCGGCAAGACCTATGTGCCCCAGCACAATCCGAGCTATTCCGCGTCCGGCACGGCCTCTTGGTACGGCTCCGATTTTCACGGCCGCCAGACGGCCAATGGCGAGATCTTCTCGGCCAATCACATCACTGCCGCCCATCCCACCTTGCCGCTGCCGTCCTATGTCCGGGTGACCAACAAGGACAATGGCCGCTCCCTGGTCGTGCGCGTCAATGATCGCGGGCCTTACGTGGCGGGCCGCATCATCGATCTCAGCTACCGCGCAGCCTCCATGTTGGGCTACGTCAACAATGGTTCGGCCAATGTGACGGTCGAATATGTCGGCGAAGCCCCGCTCAATGGCGACGATACCCGCACCCTTGTCGCCAGCTACAATGGCCCGGCCTATGACACCGGCCGCACCAGCGTCGCCAGCGCCGGCGGGCAGAGCGATCGCAGCCTTGTCGGCATGACCACCAATTTCATCACCGGTCTCTTTTCTTATGCCGACACCGCGCAGCAGGCCGATGCCGCCATCGGTTCGGCCCATGCCGCGGCCAATGCCATGGCGACCGGCAATGCCGATCTGGCGGCCTGGGCGGCCTCGATCGATGCCGATAGCCGTCAGGTCGAGATCGGCCTTGGCGTCTATGCCGATCCCGCCAATGCCCAGCGGCTCGTTCAGGAATTCGCCCTGCTCGGCGCGGTGACCGAACAGCCGGTAACGGCAAATGGCCGCGCCGCCACCCGCCTCACTCTCACTTATTTGAAGCCGGGGGTGGGTCGCGAGGACGTTTCGGGGCTGGCGCGGGAACTTGGCCTGGGGGACATAGTCCCTTATTAGCAGAGAACGGTGCCGCCCCGGTCTTTCGGGGCGGTTTCGTGCGGGATGAGGAGCGACGCCGTGAGAGTATTGAGCGCCATTGTCATTGCCTTTCTGGCCATGGCCGCAAGCGTGTCGGCCCAGGTCGATTTCGACACCAAGGCGCGGTTCGCCGTGCTGATGGATTACGAATCCGGCGCCATCATCTTCCAGAAGGACGCGGACCTGCGGCTCGAGCCGGCCAGCATGACCAAGCTCATGACGCTGGCCGTCGTCTTCAACGAAATTCGCGCCGGCCGCATCAGTCTCGATGACACCTTCTTCGTCTCGGAAAATGCTTGGCGCACGGGCGGCGCCACTTCGGGCGGCTCGACCATGTTCGCCGAGCTCAATTCCCAGATCCGCGTCGAAGACCTCGTCCGCTCCGTCATCATCCAGTCGGGCAACGATGCGGCCATCGTTCTGGCCGAAGGGATTGCTGGCAGCGAAGCCACCTTTGCCTCGATGATGAACGAGCTGGCCGGCACCATTGGTCTCGATGGCTCCAACTTCACCAATTCCACCGGGCTTCCAGATCCTGACGAATATTCCACAGCTCGGGACCTGGCGGAGATCGGCCGCTACCTGATCCGCGAATTCCCCGAATATTACCACTACTTCTCCGAGCCGGAGATGGAATGGAACAATATCCGGCAGCCCAACCGCAATTCGCTGATCGATGTCGGTATCGGCGTCGATGGCCTCAAGACCGGCCACACCAATGCTGCCGGCTATGGTTCGGTGATCTCCACCGCCCAGGGGGATCGTCGCCTGATTGCCGTGGTCCATGGCCTCACCTCCATGCGCGAACGCGCCGAGGAGGGCCGCAAGCTCCTCACCTGGGGCCAGCGCGCCTTTGAGCGCATCACACCCTATGCCGCCGGCGCCGTGGTCGGCTATGCCGATGTCTATGGCGGCGAGGCCTCCAGCGTCGCCATGGTGGGGCAGGGCGAGATCGCGCTCTACCTGCCGCGCGGCTCCCGGCAATGCCTCTCGGCCACACTCAATTATAACGGTCCGCTTCTGCCGCCCGTGCGCCAGGGCGACCGGATCGGCGAATTGCGGGTCTTCTGCAACGATCAGCTGGTTCAGTCCGCGCCTCTCTACGCTGCCGAAGACGTCAGGCAAGGCGACCTCGTCCGCCGTGCCACCGACGCCCTGAAACAACTCGCCATCGGCTGGCTTTGAGCCGTCCCGCAGGGCAAATCGCTCCAGTGGAAAGATTTGAGGCGAAAAGGCCCGGAGAGCTATGCTCGAAGGGCGGGCAGAGCCGTCCCGCAGGGCAAATCGCTCCAGTGGAGCGATACAGACCCCACCTTGCGCCGGTGTCGGCCCGGTAAGTGGACCAGCTCCCTTTTCCCTTCGGGACGTGTGCCGTAAAAGGGAAGTGATCCAAGGAATCGACCTGCCAATGCTCGAAGCGCCAAATCGACGTCCCGCCCGCTTCATCACCTTCGAGGGGGGTGAAGGTGTCGGCAAGTCGACGCAGGTGCGCCGACTGCTCACCAATCTCAGCCAGCGCGCCATCGATGTTGTCCGAACCCGTGAGCCCGGCGGAACGCCGAAGGCGGAGGCCATCCGGTCCTTCATTCTTCAGGGACGCTCCGAGGCCTGGGGCGCCGGAGCCGAGGCCGTGCTCTTCGCCGCAGCCCGTCTCGATCACGTCAATGAAATGATCGCGCCCAATCTGGCCAAGGGCACCTGGGTGATTTCCGATCGCTTCTGCGATTCCACCCGCGCCTATCAGGGGCTGACCGGGGGCGTGGACGACCGCCTCATCAATGCCCTCGAAGATTTGGCGCTCGATGGCCATACGCCCGATCTCACCATCGTCCTGGATATGGACCCGCTGACGGCCTTCAAGCGCGTCGAACAGCGCACGCTCGAGGAAGGTCTCCAGGCGACCGGCGACCGGTTCGAGAAGGAGGAAATCGAGTGGCACCAATTGCTCCGCGCCAATTTCCTCGACATTGCCCGCAACAATCCCGACCGCTGCGTCGTCGTCTCGGCTGAGCAGGACGAGGAAGCGCTCGAGACTGCCATCTGGACCGTCGTGAGCGAGCGCTTTCCGGAATTGCAGGGCAGGTCGCTGGCGTGACCGACCCAAACGCACTGGACGGCGTGATGCTGCCCGAGCAGCGGCAATTGGCTCTCGGCCATGACGCCGCGCGAGCCGCCATTCTGGCGCAACTCGCCGAACATCGTCTGCCCGGCGCCATCATGCTGCATGGGCCACAGGGTATCGGCAAGGCGACCTTCGCTTTCGAGTTGGCGACCACCATCCTTGAGGCGACTGGCGATGAGGGCGCCTTGCGCGTCCGCGAACAGGTGGCTGCCCTGTCCCATCCCAATCTGTCCGTCCTGCGCCGCCGGCCAAAGGACAGCAAGAGCTATTACTCGGTCATCCGGGTCGAGGATGTGCGCGATCTGCGCGATACCCTGCAGCAGACGCGCGGCCGCACCGGGCATCGCATCGCCATCCTCGACAGCATCGACGATTGCAATCCCAATGCCGCCAACGCGCTGCTCAAGACGTTGGAAGAGCCGCCCGCCGATACCACGTTCTTTCTCATTTCCCATCGGCCCGGGGCACTGCTGCCGACCATCAAGTCGCGCTGCCATAACGTCGCGTTGCGGCCCTTGCCCGATGCGGTCTTGACCCGCATCGTCACCGAAAGCCTTCCCGCTATCGATGCCGCCGCGCTGGATCGCGCCGTGCAGCTGGCCGGCGGTCGCCCGAGACGCGCCTTCGAAACGCTTGCCCTTGCGCCAGATTCACCGGTCGGGGCGCTGATCCTCTGGCTGCAAGGCCCTAACGCCGCGCCCATTTCGGCGCAGCTCCAGCTTGCCGATGCCTTGGGTGCCAATGCGCAGGGGCCTGACATGTCCTTCGCGCGCGAGATCCTCAACGACTGGATGGCCAGCGAATTGCGCGAGGCGGCGACTCAGCCCGGCCAGCGCAGGCGGCTTGCCTCCGCCACCGAGCTATGGGAGAAGGCAAACGCACTTCTGGCCGAAGCCGACAGCGTCAACCTCGATATGAAGCAGACGCTGGTCGTGATCTTCGATTCCGTCCGGAAGCATTGCGCCCTGTCCGCCAATCCCGTCGAGCCAGCATGACCGCCAAGCCCTTCTACGTCACGACCGCGATTTCCTATCCCAATGGCGCCCCTCACATCGGCCACGCCTATGAGATGATCGCCACCGACGCCATCGCCCGCTGGAAGCGGCTGGAGGGCAGGGAGGTCTATTTCCTGACCGGCACGGACGAGCACGGCATCAAGATGGTACAGACCGCGGCCAAGGAAGGCATTCCCGTCCGCGAGCTGGCCGACCGCAATGCCGGCGAGTTCAAGAACCTCGCTGCTGCGCTCAACCTGTCCAACGACGATTTCATTCGCACAACCGAGCCGCGCCACCACGACGCCTCGCAGGCCATCTGGAAAAAGATGGCCGAAAACGCTGGCGGCGACATCTTCCAGTCCACCTACAAGGGCTGGTATTCGGTGCGCGACGAGGCCTATTTCGATGAGGCCGAGCTCACCGAGAAGGATGGCAAGCGCTTCGCGCCGTCGGGCGCCGAGGTCGAATGGGTCGAGGAGCCGACCTATTTCTTCCGCCTCTCGGCCTATCAGCAGAGGCTGCTCGACCTCTACGAAGCCAATCCCGACTTCATTGCACCCAAGGAACGTCGCAACGAGATCATCTCGTTCGTAAAGAGTGGCCTGCAGGACCTCTCCATCTCCCGCACTACTTTCGATTGGGGCATTCCCGTTCCAGATGCGCCGGGCCATGTCATGTATGTCTGGGTCGACGCGCTGACCAATTACATCACCGGCGTCGGCTATCCCGACGTGCAGAGCGCGCTGTTCAGGAAATTCTGGCCGGCTGACCTGCATGTCATCGGCAAGGACATCATCCGTTTCCACACCGTCTATTGGCCCGCTTTCCTCATGAGCGCCGGCCTCGATGTGCAGCATCGCGTCTTCGCCCACGGCTTCCTCACCGTCGATGGCCAGAAGATGAGCAAGTCGCTGGGCAATGTCATCGACCCGTTTGAGCTGGTCGAAACCTTTGGCCCCGACGCCGTGCGCTACTTCTTCCTGCGCGAAGTGTCCTTCGGCAATGACGGCGACTATTCCAACGAAAAGCTCGTCAACCGCGTCAATGCCGACCTCGCCAACAATCTTGGCAATCTCGCCCAGCGTTCGCTCTCGATGATCAACAAGAACTGCGAGGGCAGGGTGCCCGAACTGGGTGCGTTGACCGACGCCGACAAGGCTATCATTGCCGAAGTCACCGAGGCGCTGGAAACGGCGCAGAAGGCCATGGACCAGCAATTGGTCCACGAGGCGACCGGTGCGATCATCGCCGCGCTGAGCTCGGCCAATAATTACTTCGCCGCGCAGGAGCCCTGGGCGCTCAAGAAGACCGATCCGGCCCGCATGGCGACCGTGCTTTATGTGACAGCCGACACGGTTCGTCGGCTCGCTATCCCCATGCTTGCCTTCGTTCCAGCATCTGCTGCGCGCCTTCTTGACCAATTGGGCGTCGAAAATGACGCTAGGACCCTTGATGCGGCGCTCAACGTCAACAGTCTGCTAGCGAATTGCGAGCTGCCGCTACCTCAGGGTGTGTTTGCGCGTCTCGAAAAACCGGCCGAGTAACATGCTGATCGATAGCCATTGCCACCTCGACTTCGAGGCTCTGTCCGCCGATCTGGACGGGGTCATGGCGCGCTGTGCGGCGGCTGGCGTCAGCGGCATGGTGACGATTTCCACAAGGGTGGATAACTTTTCCACCTATGCCGGCCTCGCGGAACGTTTCGACAACGTCTGGTGCTCCGTGGGCACGCATCCGCATCACGCCGACCAGGAATTGCATATAGAAATCGAGGACTTGGTTCGGCTAAGCGCCCATGCGCGCTGCGTTGCCATCGGCGAAGCGGGCCTCGATTACTTCTACGACAATGCCCCGCGCGAGGCCCAGGCCATCGGCCTGCGCCGCCATATCGCCGCAGCGCGAATCACAGGTCTTCCACTGGTTATCCACAGCCGCGCCGCCGACGAGGACATGGCTGCGATCCTCGAGGAAGAGACCGGGCAGGGGGCCTTCCCCTTCGTGCTCCACTGTTTCACCGCCGGCATGGCTCTCGCTGAAACCGCGCTAAGTCTTGGTGGCTACATATCTTTTTCCGGTATTGTCACATTCCGCAACGCTCAGGAAATTCAGGCCGTCGCCAAAATGGTCCCGGCCGATCGCTATCTGGTCGAGACGGACGCCCCATACCTGGCGCCGATCCCGCATCGCGGTCAGTCCAACGAGCCCAGTTTCGTGCGCCACACGGCCGAAAAAGTTGCGGAATTACGGGGGCTTAGCCTTGAGCAGGTTGGCCAGGAAACCACGGCGAATTTTGCCCGTCTGTTCTCCAAGACCGGCTTGAGATGATGGCGAAACCGGACCGGATTATCGCGACCATTCTGGGCTGTGGATCCTCCGGCGGCGTGCCGCGCATCGGCAATGACTGGGGCGTGTGCGACCCCACCGAGCCGCGTAACCGCCGGCGCCGCTGTGCCTTGCTCATAGAGGCTTGGCGTGACGGAATTAGCGAACCGACACGGGTACTTATCGACACCGGAGCCGATATCCGCGAGCAGCTTCTGGACGCTCGGGTAGACCGCGTCGACGCCGTTTTCTACACGCATGAACATGCCGACCACACCCATGGCATCGACGATCTTCGCGTCCTGGCACTGCACAATCGCCGCCGCGTCGACGTCTATTTCACCACTGAATGCGGCCAACGTATCCGCGAGGCTTTCGGTTATTGCTTCACCACGCCCGTGGGAAGCAGCTACCCGCCGATCCTCAACGCGCACGAAATCGAGCCAGGTCACATGCTGAGCATCGACGGGCCTGGCGGCAGTCTGGAACTTCTGGCTTTCGAGCAACAGCACGGAGATATCACGTCGCTCGGCTTCCGCGTGCATGACTTCGCCTATAGCTGTGATCTGTCTGGGTTTTCCGACACGTCCCATGAGGCTTTGCAAGGCCTTGCGCTCTGGGTGCTCGATGCCTTGCGACCGACGCCGCATCCGAGCCATTTGAGCTTGGGCGAAAGCCTTGATCTGATTGCGCAGTTCCGTCCGCGACAGGCAGTGCTTACGGACATGCACATCGACCTCGATTACGCCGCCACCGATGCGGCGACGCCGGACAACGTCACACCGGCCTTCGACGGCATGCGTATCGACGTTCTCACGGGTCAAATTCTCAATCGCTGAGGCTGACTTATCCTCGGGCGATAAGTACATGCTAGTCTGGCCAGCGTTATCACCGCGATCCTGTGACACCCCAAAACGAACGCATAAAAGTTCCATAATATATATTATGCGAACCATAACCCGCCAAAACCGTTGCGGTGATTTGCGGGATTTGTCAACACCGTGGCTCACCGCATCGGGCCTCGCTACAGCGCTATTTGATAAGCGCGCATTGGCCCGATGTCTCCCACCGAGGAAGCCAATGCGTCCGCACAAGTATTTTGTTTGCGTCAATGAGTTAAGCGAGATTTTTGCCGTGGTGAAAGGCCAAGCGGCGGCCCGCAAATTATGTGCCGGCCGCCGCTCTTATTGGTCTTTTCGTTCCGAACTTGATGCACAGGAATTTGCATCATGGTGGACCTACGAGGCCCCGTTACGCGCAGCCGCATGGAAAGCGGACTTTGACAGGCGCGAAGCCGAACGCAGGGCCGCGCTAAAGGCGGTCGGCGTACGGCCTTTGGTCTAGCAGCCGAATTTTGTGCCCTTCCACGGCACAAACCGTTTTCCGCTTCCTCCGCCGCCTTTGGGCTTATTGTCCTTTGGCCGCGCCTTGCACATAGGACTGTCCGCCTTTTCGCGCACCTGATTAGGTGACCTCTCTTTGGTCGGGCTGGCGGTTTTTGCCTTGGTATTATTGGGCGCTGATATGACGAGCTTGGAGCGGAGGTGTTGCGGGTTACGGCTGGCCCCCCGGACCGGGTCTGGCGCCACCGGCACCGTCCCCGGATTGTCGGGGATAGTGTTTGTTCCACGTGCCAACGGGGCCGAGCCGTTCACCGTCCCCACGTAGTTGGTCGAGATCGTCGCATTCGCCCTGGCGGAAACGCTGCCACTCATCGACGCTTTGGAACCGGTGATAATTGGCGAGGGCGCTACAGGCGTCTTCATACCATTGACGACTGTGCTGCCAATGCCCCGGTGGGTCCCCGAAGACTTGCTGACACTGCTCCCACTTGGCGACGAGGCGCTCGTGGTAATGGACGTCTTGTTCGTGTCTCTGTCTTTCTTCGCCATCGCCAAACCCCTTGAAATAGACGTTCCACCAGTTGCACTCCGCAAAGAACGGGTCCCATGCGGCATATTTGTTGGGCTCTTCCGGAGCCCTTTGGAATGGGAGCGGCTTGCCGTCTTCCAGCATCTGGAATTTTGTTTCGGCTTGCCATTCAGCCACGCCGATCTCGGTTGCGTATTCTTCCGAGACGACGCGCCCCCATTCCTCGTAGAGGTCGACAAGCGGGCTTGCTGGCCGCTTTTGGTCGCCGTTGCGTTCCGCCCACGTTGCTATGAAGTGGTCTAGGAACATTTCGAGGGGCCTATCCTTGAGCCAGAAGGGAATAACTTCCCTGCCCCCAGCCTTTTTGCGTCTTGTGACGCCCGGGAACTTGTATTCCGGGCTTTGGGGGGCGATTTCGGCCTCGACCATGCGTTCGGCCAGCTGCTCAAAATAGGCCATTCCGAGAGGCGGCTTTTTGCTTTGCGCGCAATGATATTGCCGCCCCTCATGGTCCAATTCCTTGAGGACGTAATAGCAGACGTATTGGATAGTCTGTTGCGTCACAGGTTGGACAAAGGCGAAGCCGTGAGGCCAAAGCCATGAAGGTTCGCCGGTTTGCGGGTCCATAACGGCCCGCTTGTTTTCGTCTACCCGCACCCAGTTGAAGCGCTGTTCATCGGAGGCGCGGGTTAGCCATTCGCCGTATTGGTCCCATCCGGCGAAGTCCGGCACCTTGTCTTGCCAGAACAGGATCAGGTGCCAGTGTGCCCTGCCCTTATCGCTCCCATATTCGCCGGTTACGAAGTAACGCACGGGGTAGCCGTGACGGCGCAGGAGCTTGAGGAATTTCTGAACGTCAGAATAGGTCAGGAGCACAGAGCGCTCGTGGAGAACGTCCCCAGCGCTATTACGGCCATACGTCAGGTTGATCACATGACAGGCTTTGGCCGTTTTACTTTCCGCTATGCAGCGCCCGATCCAATCGTTACGGGTCCGGGCTTTGCATAGCGAGCAGTTGCGACACGCGATTTGCGTACCGTCTGCGAGGTATCCCGGTGATTTACACATCAGGGTACGCGACCCTTTCAGCGCGCTCGCGGTAATACCTTTTATCCACGTACCTATCGTGCTCATCAGGCAGAGCCTCCCACAGGGAGGCGGCGTGATGAGGTTCGCAGGCTTGCACCTCCTCGAAAAGGGCTTTGGCGATCCGCTCAATCAATTCCCGGTCTTTTTGCATTTGATTCTCCTATCGCGTGTCACTAACTGCATATGGGGACAAGGTATGTATGGGGCCGGGCGGATTTTGGATCCAAAATCCGCCCGGCATGCTCACTTGGCCGCTAACGTGGCCTGTTGCGCCAAAGCGGCCTCAAGCCGCTTTTTCCAGTTGCGTTCCCACTTTTCGATGCGCGGGAACGGGAAGTCTGCGGCCTGAACTTTCCAGTCCGCGACCTGCCAATGGGCCGGATCATAGAAATCCGGCCAGTTACCACCCCAGACGAGGTTCAGCCCCTTCTGGGTGACAAGCTCCTGGCCGATATGACCGACCAGCCGCCATTGATCGCGGTTTAAATTCCAGCCGCGAACGCCATGCACCAAGTCTGCCGCGCACCCGAAGGGGTGCGGACCCTGCCCGGCCCGAGCCTTGGAGAAGCCTTGCTCGAAAAGCTGGTTCTGCCGCTCGTCTGAACGCCAGACCTCACTTGCGAACATGGGGACACCATGCTTTGCCATACGCTTAGGAAGCACGCGGACGAACTCGACAATGTCGGGGTGCGCCCCTTCGAGCTTGGCCCGCTTCTGCTGATCAGCGTACCGCTGCGACTGGAGAAATGGCCTGTCGACCATTTCCCTCAGCGCGGCTTGCAAATCACTTGGCGGACTTGGAGGCTCCGCTAGCTCCGGAGGTAGCTCCTTCGTCGGATGCCGCCCCGCCGCTTTCAGGTTCGGTGTCGCCCTGATTTGCTGCTCCCTTCGCTCCCTTGCTTCCCGCAGGAGCGTTTGCAGACTTTTCCGTTGCTGTTGCATCGCCGTTCTCCTTGTCACGTGCGGCCTTTTCGGCCCGAAGATCATCCAGAAGCTGGCGGGTTTCCGCCTCTCGCTGCTCAAGTTTCAGGCGGGCAATGGCCTGAATGCGCTCGAACTGCGTAAGCTCTGGCGACTTCGTGAAATCGAGCTCGACAAAGGACGCTTCGTCGCTTTCGTAGACGAGGTGCGGACCTTCGTCCGTATAAAGCCACACCTCGCCGTCGCTCGTTGGCTGGACCTGACAGGGGCCATCGACAATGAATTCGATGGTTTCATGCCCGGCTTGGACGCAGGCGAGGAAATAGACATTTCCGTCCTGGACCACGTCGAAACGGGTTTCCCGTTCGCAGTTGAATTCGAGGCGCACTTTGCGCGCCTCCTGCCGGTCGAGGTTCAGGGCCATGCCGGAAGGCATGACCATGAACTTGGAGATTTTGCCGATCTTGATAGCCATTTGCGCTTACTCCGCCTGAATGCGGTCGACGGGAGCTTTTTCCGCGACCTTGTCATAATTGCCGGTCGCCTCAATGAGACCAGCGCCGAACTGCGTAAGACCGTTCAGGACGCAATTGCCCATCGCGGTGTATTCGAAGGGGTCTCCGACCTCATTGAGGAACGGCTTGGTATGGATGGACCGGCAGATATAGAAATCCTGCGTCAGGCCGGGATTGACCTGCTCGACAGCCCAAATGCGCTGGCGCGCTTCATCAAAGCTGGTATTGGCCGCAGGCCGCAGGAACTTGCCACCAACCTTCGGACCGGACGCGTTCCATTTCCAGTTCATGGGCGCATAGCCGAACCGCCCGTTCGGGCTTGCGTGGTCCGTGTCGATTTCCTTGTTAAGAACGATATCGACCGGCTGCGGATCGAGCGTGTCCCGCAGCGCGTCCGGCAGGTGCTTAAACGTATCGCCCTGGCGCTCGTCATTGGTCATGAAGAACGGGTCAGCCTGCCGCTCGAACAACTGGTCCGGCAGGATCTCAACCAGAACCATGACAACGCCGCCCGTCCGCAGTTGCGGGACGCGCAGGTTAAGGTTGACGCGGGCCGCGCCGGACACGGCGCTTTCATCGAGGTTGCCCGCGTCGGTGGCATAGCGCTTCGCCTGGCCAAACCGAACGGTTCGATCCGCAATCATAATCGGATGCCGGAGCGCCATGTCGGGAATGGATAGGCCCGACATCAACATGTCGACGAGCCATTCGTCGTCAATGTCATGCCCCTCGAATTGCTGCCGCAGCCGCGCGAAGGCTTGCGTTTTCTTGGCCAATTCGAGATTGGCGAGCGAAATGGTGACGCCGCCTTGCTGCATTTCGGCATAAATATCCGGGACGAAATAGCCGCCCGGACCCGACACACCACGCATCCAAAAGAAGTTGGGACTGCTCGTCGTGGTCGACATGCCGATGCCGTAATTCGTCACCTGCGCGTCTCCGCCGCGCATTGTCTCACGGACCTGAAGAGGCCCGCTCTGGCCCACGGCCACGGTCGGCACACCAATGCCCGAAATGGGGAGACGCTGCTCCACGATATTCAAGGCGACTTCGCCCTCGAACATCGCATCATCGAAGTCAGGCACGATGTGGGCAAAGCGCGAATGCTGCCAGAAAGCCGGGGCGAGGGAAGTATCGTCGAGCAGACGCTCGTCGAGGTGACGGGAACGGTTTGCCGCGCGATAATTCCAGATCAGGTTATACGCCTTGCGATACCAGTTGTTGACCTGCGCACCCACGGGGGCATGCATGCCCAGCGCCTTGTATATCGGGTCTTGACCATGGGCGGGCATGGCATGGGTTTCGAAGAACGGCACAGTAGCGCCGCCGTTGATCTTGGCGCGGCCCGCCCACGAGCGATTGAACTGATCTTCCGATCCCTCGAACCGGGGGTCCGCCAGCCACGGCACGAGCCACGCTGTAACCCGGGCGTTAACCGGGTTCATGAGGATCTCTTTTGTCTCGAGCATTTCCAAGTTAATGGAAATGGCCCCGCGCAGAGCGTCTTCACGGAGCATCGGGATTGCTGCCACTGGCTGGCACACTCCCGGCATGGTGCTGGACAGCACCGCAACCGCATGATTGCGGTTGGTACGAGGAAACGAAAGTTCCTCAACTGACATTCGATTGACGTTCTTCACTTGGTTCTCCTATTTGTGAGACGTGTTACTTTTTTCCAGACACGCGCGATTGCCTTCCGACGACGCGCGCAGGCCTTGCAGGGGGTTCTTTTCATGTGGACTAAACCGATGTTTAGGTTCGGCCTGAACTTGCTGGCGCTCACCGCCATGGCCGTATTAGTGCTGACCATGGCGGGCGGTATCAGCTGGTGATCAGAACCCGCCCCCGGTTTTGACGACGACGCCGTCTTGACGAAGGCGAGCGCTAGAATTCTGCTGGACCATCTCGCCCCAAGACTTGACGATACGGTCAAACCCGCCGCCGCCGCGCAGAGGCTCCGCCTCAACCGAAGCGCGGTTGTACTCCTGCAGGATTTGCCAGTGATCCGAGAGCATTACGCCGATACCGGCGATAGCTCCGCCCCACTCGCCCCAGCGATCTTCAAAGTCTCCGCCGTCCGAGGTCCCCTCGTCCTTGGCGAGTTTGCGCCCGCCGACAAACAGGTCTGTCGTCTTGAGACCCCCGGAATTAATGACGAGCGACGACCCCGCGCCGGACGTTCTGGCGCTTGTCGAAGCTACTGCGCCAGCACCAGGTCCAGACGTGTCGCCGGAACCGGTCGCAGCTTGCCCGACGCCCGGCCCGGAACCGGGCGCATTGCGCCCGTCGACGCGAAGCACATTGTCGCCAACGACGACATATGAAAGGCCGGGCGTGGACGCCGCAGCCACACCGGCATTTGCGAAATGCGGGAGCGCCGCAGCGCCCGCGCCTTCCATCGCTTCCGAGCGTAGCTCATTGCTTTTGTGGGTACCGGAATTGTCGTACCCACCGCCGCCACGCGTCCAACTCATTTGGTTGAACGGGTTGGCGTCGTCGTCAATCCAGTAGCCGCTCATCAGAGGGCGTTCCGGTTGACGAAGTTGGTAACGGCCTTGTCCTTCGCCATGCGCAGCGTGACGAAGTGGGCGACCCAATCATAGGCGAGCCCCACGCCCGCGATGACAAATGCGCCGGTCGCATGCGACAGGTCCGCATTAAGCCCGTAGGCAATCATCGGCCCCGCGACTGCGGTGCCGATGCGAGGCAGCAGCGGCTCCAACAGATACTTTTTGATTGCATTCTGCAATTGTGTCCCCTTTCGATACAATCGAGCGGGGTTATGGGGCGCGGGTCTATATATTATGCGAACTAATGCTTTGCCGTTTTGGGGCGGAACATTCTCATAGACCCCACTGCCGATGGCAAAAGTGCTGAACCCTGACGAGATGCGCGATATGGTGCGCCGACGATTCAGCCACCCGAGAACCATCCCATGCAGCCGTCCCGCGATATCTCCCGACTGATCGAAATCATGGCAGCGCTCCGCAATCCGGATGGCGGCTGCCCATGGGACCTTGAGCAGGATTTTCGGTCGATCCGTCACTACACGATCGAAGAGGCATATGAAGTTGCCGACGCCATAGAGCGCGAGGATTTCGTCGATCTGCGCGAGGAATTGGGCGACCTGCTCTTGCAGCCGATCTATCACGCGCAAATGGCCAAGGAGGCTGGCCACTTCGACATTGGCGACGTCGTCTATGCCATCACCGAGAAGCTGATCCGTCGACATCCACACGTCTTCGGCGACGTTATTGCGGACGGCGCCGACGATGCACAGGACCGCTGGGAAGCCATCAAGGTGGGCGAGCGCGCCCAGAAGGCCGCACGCAAGGGCGATACGGAACCGTCCGTCCTTGATGACGTGCCACAAGTCCTGCCCGCCCTCGCCCGTGCGGAAAAGCTCACCAAGCGGGCCGCCAAAGTCGGCTTCGATTGGCCGGACCTGCCTGCCGTTCGGGCAAAGGTGGCAGAGGAGCTGGCAGAGGTCGCCGACGCCGAGTTATCGGGCGATGCGGCGGCCATTCATGAGGAAGTCGGCGATCTGCTGTTTGCCGTGGCCAATCTGGCCCGCAAGGCCGGAATTGATCCTGAAGCCGCCCTGCGTGATGCCAACTCGAAGTTCACCCGCCGTTTTCATCACGTCGAAGCGCGGTGCCGCGAAGACGCCATCGCCCCTGAAGCGGCCGGCTTGGAGCGGCTGGACGGCTATTGGAACGAGATCCGGGCGCGCGACAAGTCCTAGATTTCGCTTGTTGCGATCCTGCCGTTGAAGCGTTCGAGAAAGGCCGAGCGATGGCGTGGATCGACGCGCACGACGAAGTCGGAGCCCTTCTCCGTAGGCTCGTCCCGGGAAATCACTTCGGCATGATTGTGCAGCCAGCCAATATCGCTGCCTGCCGTGTGCGGCACGTGCACGTGATATGTCCGGCTTTGCTCACCCAGTGACGTTTCGATCTGCAGAAGCAATTGATCGACACCCTGCCCCGTATGCGCCGAAAGCGGCAGGGTGGCGAGCACCTTGCCCACGGGCGTCGCCGCCGCAAGAACCAGGCCAGGCTCATCCAGGAGGTCGATCTTGTTCCAGACCTCGATTATCGGCGTTACCTCCGACGAGACGCCAAGTTCTTCGAGGACAGTCAACACGTCCTGGGCCTGTGCGGCGTGATCGGGATTGGCGATGTCGCGCACATGCAGAATGATGTCGGCGTCGGTAACCTCTTCGAGCGTGGCGCGAAACGCAGCCACCAAATCATGCGGCAGATCAGCGACGAAGCCCACAGTGTCACTGAGCATGACTTCGCGACCATGAGGGAGCTCGATCTTGCGAACCGTAGTGTCCAGCGTAGCGAACAGCAGGTCTTCGGCAAACACCCCTGCCCCGGTCAAGCGATTGAAAAGGCTCGACTTGCCGGCATTGGTGTAGCCGACTAGGGCGACCACAGGGATCTGTGCCCGTGTTCGCTGGCTACGCTGCTGGGCACGTGTCTTCTTGACCTTGTCCAGCCTGGCTTCAAGCAAAGCGATGCGGTCGCTGATTTGCCGGCGGTCGCTTTCGATCTGGGTTTCACCAGGACCGCCCATGAACCCCATGCCGCCGCTGCCACGCTGGCGTTCGAGGTGGGTCCAGGAGCGCACGAGACGCCCCTTCTGATAATTAAGATGGGCGAGTTCGACCTGCAGCACACCCTCTCTAGTGGCGGCGCGCTCTCCGAAAATTTCAAGGATCAGAGCGGTTCGGTCGAGAACCTTTGTGCCGGTCTCCCGCTCAAGATTGCGTTGCTGGATCGGGGACAAGGCTGCATCGACCAGAAGCAGTTCGATATGCTCGGCCTTGACTCGTTCCGCGAGCGCCTCGACATGGCCTGCGCCCATATAGGTCGCGGGCCGAATTTCGCGCACCTTGACCACTTCGGAAAAGGCGATATCAAGCCTGATTGCGCCTGCCAGGCCCTCGAATTCGGCCTGTCGGGCATCAATGTCGTGAGAACTCAATTTTCCACGAACGTCTGGGCAGACAAGGCCAGTGCGGGTCGGCTTTTCCTGCCGATCTATATACGGCTTGGGGCCGCCCGAAATGGCGTCCCCGTCCTCGTCAAACTCGCCCATGTAAATCCGTCAGTCGTGATCTTGATTTTGCTCGGGATCGAAAAGCTGGATCGGCGCCCCGGGCATGATCGTTGAGATGGCGTGCTTATAAACCAGTTGCGACTGCGCGTCACGCCGAAGCAGCAGGCAGAAATTATCGAACCAGGTGATGACACCCTGGAGCTTGACGCCGTTCACCAGGAAGATGGTAACCGGGACCTTCTGCTTTCTGACGTGATTGAGAAAGGAATCCTGCAGGTTTTGCTGCTTTTCGCTAGCCATTCGTGGCCTCTTTTATCGCGGCATTGATTGTCGCTGTTGTCGTCGCAGTATTTTGCGCCCGGACCCAAGGAACTGCCGCCCAGTTCTTCATGCCCGGATTTCTCTTATGTCTCGCACTATGGCACACAAGGTTCGTGATGCCTACCCGCGCCGCATGCATGGCACGAAAGCATTCTCATCTGGTTACAAGCCGAGCGATTTGATCTTTCGATGCAAGGCGCTGCGCTCCATGCCGACGAACTCGGCCGTCTTGGAAATATTGCCGCCGAACCGCTCGATCTGCGCCAGCAGGTATTGCCGCTCGAAAACCTCCCGCGCCTCTCGGAGCGGCAGGCTCATCAGATGGGCGGACGAATCCGTGTCGCCCACTGTGGGAAGCACCTCGCCGATGTCGGACGGCAGCATGGTGGCTGTAATCACTCCGTCCTCGGGCTGTTGGTCCTTCATCAGGATGAGCAGGCGCTCAATCGAATTGCGCAATTGCCGCGCGTTGCCAGGCCAGTCCTGTGCCTGCAGCACCGCCATTGCGTCCAAACCGATCGTCAGGCGCTGCAAATTGTGCATGCGGCAGACCTGGTCGATGAACACGGAGACCAGCGGCGGCACGTCCTCTCGTCGATCACGCAGCGGCGTCAATGGCAGGGGAACGATGGATAGCCGGTGGAAGAGATCGGACCGGAACTCGCCGGCATCGATCTGCGAGGCCACGTTCTGCGAACTCGATGCAATGATCCGCACATCGATCGGCACGGCCTGCGATCCGCCGACCCGGTTGAAGCGGTTTTCGACCAGTGTGCGCAGCAGCGCAGCCTGTACGGGCTGCGGAAGCGTCGTGACCTCGGAGAGATACAGCGTGCCTCCATGTGCGCGTTCAAGAGCACCGACTTCGACCTTGAGCAGTCCGGTCTTCTCCCGCTGTTCCCGACCAAAGAGCACGACGGCAACTTCGTCCGGGGCATAAAGCGACGCATTGATCTCGACAAAGGGCGCGTTGGTTCGCGGGCTGCGATGGTGAATCAACCGCGCAACCAGGCCTTTGCCGGCGCCTGAGGGGCCGGAAATGAAGATGCGCGAATTGGTGGGCGCGGACTTTTCAATTATCGCCTTAACCTGTTGCAAGGCCGGAGACGAACCCACCATTTCGGCACTCTTGCTGGGCGAACGCTCCTTGAGCTCGGCCACTTCGCTTCTGAGGCGCGTTGCTTCCATCGCCCGCTGTGTGATGTGCAGCAGCCTGTCGATCTTGAAGGGCTTCTCGATATAGTCGTATGCGCCGCGACGGATGGCGGAAACCGCCGTCTCGACATTGCCATGCCCGGAGATCATCACCACGGGCATATCCGGATGCTGGCTTTGAAACACATCCAGCAATTGCAGTCCGTCGAGACGCGAACCCTGCATCCATATGTCCAGGAAGACCAGGCTCGGACGCCGCCGCGCGATTTCGTTAAGCCCGCTGTCGGCGTCATGTGCCTGGCGGGTTTCGAAGCCTTCGTCATCGAGAATGCCCGCGATCAGGTCGCGGATATCGTCCTCGTCATCGATAATCAGGATGTCCAAAGCCATTTACTTATGAATAGCCGCAGCAAGACGCGGCTCCTCCTTGTGGGACGACATTGCCGCAGAGGCGGCTTCGTCCTCGCTTGAATTGCTAGCAGGGGAATGCATCGGCAGCGTAAAGGTGACGCAGGCACCCACCCTGCCCTGCGGGTCGGGCTCGGCATCGATCAGTTCCACGATGCCGCCATGCTGTTCGATGATGCGCGCGACAATGGCAAGGCCTAGTCCGGTGCCCTTTTCGCGCGTGGTCATGTAAGGTTCGAGCAGCCGTTGGCGGTTCTCCTTGGGCCACCCCTTGCCATTGTCCGACACCGCGATGCGCGCGTGTTTTCCTTCGATATGGGCTTCGACGGTGATCGTAGGCTGCCAATCCTCGGACAAGGCCAGCCCCTCGAACGCCTCCACGGCATTTTTGATCAGATTTGTAAGGACTTGCGACACAAGTCTGGTGTCAAACCAGGCTTCGATGGCGTCTTCGGGGAGCAGCGTGACGATATTGACTTCTGGCAGGCGCACGCTTTCGAGGAACACGGCCTGCCGCACCGTATCACTGAGATCCGCGATTTCCGGGGCAGATTCAGGCATGCGCGCAAAGGAAGAAAACTCGTCCACCATGCGACCGATGTCGCCCACCTGACGGACAATCGTGTTGATGCATTTCTCGAATACTTCCCGGTCGTCCTCGAGCTTGTTTCCATAGCGCCGACGCAGACGCTCCGCAGACAGCTGAATGGGCGTCAGCGGGTTCTTGATCTCGTGGGCGATCCGGCGAGCGACGTCCGCCCACGCACTGGTGCGCTGCGCCGATTCCAGATCGGTAATGTCGTCGAACGTCAGTACATAGCCCTTGGACTCGGTGATCGTGCCTTCGCGTGTCAGCTGTACCTGGTAGATTCGGCGGTCCGTTTCGTTGCCCAATTGGATCTGATCGCGAACCTGACCACGGCGCGCCGAGCGAGCCTTCTCCATCGTCGGGGCGATCTCGGGAAGGATGTCTTCCATTTTCTCGCCCATCAGCTCGATTTCGCTCTTGCCCAGCATGTCGCACGCGCGTGCATTGACCAGGGTAACGGCTCCATAGGGATCAAGTCCGATGATCCCCGCCGAGACGCCCTCCACCACTGCCTCGGTAAATTGGCGCCTTTTCTCGTTGACCTCGTTGGCCTTCAATAGCTCCTCGCGCTGCGTCTTGAGTTGCTGCGTCATGCGGTTGAAGCCGTTGGACAGGTCACGAAGATCGCCCCTGCCCTCCTGCACCGGCACCTGCACGTCGAGGTCGCCGCCGCTGACCCGGCGCGATGCGATCATCAGGTTTCGGATCGGATCCACGAAGCGGTTCGCCAGTGCGATCCCGATCCACAGAGCGGCCAGAAGCAAGACCACAGCCAGACCCACATACATGATCGTAAAGGTGATCTGAAACACAAGGCGGTTGGAGGCATACTGACGATATTCAGTGATATTCTCGTCAGTTAGCCGCATATATTGAAGTACTTCCGCATCGACCGGACGCACCACGAACAAATAGGTTTCCTCGTAGCCACGCAGCTTGACGATCGATCCGATGAACTGCGTGGAACCGGGCGCGATCTGTGTCGGAATGCCCTCCACCACGCCCTCGGTAATGTCTGGAGGCGGCCTCGGATAATTGCTGCCGACCGAAATCTGCGCCCGCATGATTTCCGCACCCGACCGGTCGAGCAGTGACGTGTAGGGCAATGAACGGGTCACAGCCAGGGCCGTCAGCACGCGCTCGAACCGCTGCGGATCGCTCTCATAGGTGTTGCGGGCTTGTTCGAGTTCGGACGCGACCCAGATGATATCGTCCCGCAGGACCTGAGCGTGCTCGAGCATGTATGACCGCGCCACAAGCCGCGAACTTTCGACCATGGACCGCGTCCGTTCGGAGAACCATTGGTCGAGACCCTGATTGAGCGCGATGGTCGCCACCACGGCCACCAGTGCCGCCGGCACTCCGGCCACCACTGCAAACATGGTCACCATGCGGACCTGCATGCCGGACCCTGGAACCCGGCGCATGCGGGCCTGAACCAGCAGCATGGCCTCGGTGACCACCAGCGCGATCACGAGGAGGACCAAAAGCCCCGTAACGATCCAGATCACCGTCCAAATTCCGGGCGACGGCTCGATCCCGGTTGTTCCCGACAGGATCAGGAACGAGATCGTCGACATCAGCACAGACGCACACACCACCACGAAGCCGAGCACGCGCAGGGAGCGGTTCTGCTCCATTCCGAACCGGGGAATCCGCCACCTTGGCGCCTTCTGCGGACGTTCGGCGGTCTCATCCATTGGTGGGGTGACCACATCGGTCATGAACTGGCTACATCTCCTGTTTGCCCGGCGCCATTGGCGGCGGCATCTGTCCCGTCGTGCCAAATGACCTAGGCCCGAGGTGAAGAGGAAGCCTGACCCAATTCGGCGGACCCTTCAAGAGAATTGTTGCCAAAATGTGACACTGACGTGTCACGGGTTCTGTCAGGCCCCAGCTTTCCAGCCGGAACTAGGCTTTTTCAGCTTCATCACGAACCCGATGACCTCCGCTACCGCCTTGAAATGTTCATTGGGAATGGCTTCATCGACCTCGACGGAGGCGAACAGCGCACGGGCCAAGGGCGGATTTTCGACAATGGGCACATCATTTTCCGTTGCCACTGCACGAATGCGCAGGGCCACCGCGTCGGCTCCCTTGGCGACACACTTGGGTGCAGCCATCGACTTGTCGTACTTCAGCGCAACGGCAAAGTGGGTCGGGTTCGTCACCACCACTGTGGCGTCAGGCACTGCTGACATCATTCGCTTTCTGGCACGATCCTGACGCAGCTGACGGATTCGACCCTTCACGTGCGGGTCACCCTCCATTTGCTTATATTCCTCGCGCGTCTCCTGGACTGTCATCATCTGGCGCTTCCACCATTTCTGGCGGACGTAGAAATAATCGGCGGCTGCAACAGCCGTAACGATCGCCAGGGTGGCTGCAAAGATCTTGATACCGATTTCCTGGAAATCGAGCAGGATGAAGAGTGGATCGGCTGTGACCATCGTATCGAGCCGATCTCGCTCGGGCCAGCAGACGACCACAACGACGGTGCCCACCACCGCGATCTTGAACAGCCCCTTGGCGAAATTGACCAGGGCCTCGGTGGAGAAGAGGCGCTTCGCGCCCGAGAGGGGCGATATCTTGGAGAGTTTTGGTGTCACCGGCTCCGCGGACCAGACCGGCTTATGCTGGATCAGGTTGGCCACCACGCCACACACATAGAGAACCGAGAGCGGCGCAAGGACGACGACCAACATGGTCACCGCCAGGCCATTGAAAAAATCGGCAAAGCCGGAGCCTGTAAGGTCGAACTGGTCGGCATTCATGAGGGCAAGGCTCAAGGTCGCGCTGAGATGTGCGCTTGCCCACGGAGCCATGGCCGTGAAGACGATGGCCGATCCGAGCAGCATGAACCAGGTGGTCACCTCCTGGCTCTTGGCAACATCGCCCTTTTTGTGCGCGTCCTCGAGCTTTTTGTGGGAGGGGTCTTCTGTTTTGGAGTCCTTGTCAGGGGCTTCATCGGACATCGATCACCCCCTCCACATCGCGAGATGGTTCTCGAATGCCGTGAGATACCAACCCATCATCATTGTCAGCAAAATGGCGAACAGCAGCAGGCCGACAATGATATTGGCGGGCATGAGCACGAAGTAGACCTGCAATTGCGGCATCAACCGCGCCAGGATGCCCGCGCCGAGATTGAACACGAGACCGAACACGATGAACGGGGCCGACATCTGCACCCCAACGGTGAATGCGCCAGAAACCGTGCGCACGGCAAGCTGCATGGCATCCTCGAACATCAGCGGGTCGGTCGGCGAAAACACCATGTAGCTGTCGTAGATCGCCGCCAGCGCCATGTGATGAAGGTCGGTCGCAAAGATCAGCGTGACGCCCAAAAACGAAAGAAAGCTGGCAAAAACCGCACTTTGCATGCCGCTCATCGTCGGGTCGGCGGCGAGCGCGCCGGAAAGACCCGTCTGGAAAGCCACGATGGCACCGGCAACCTGGGTCGCCATCACGGTAATGCGGATAATGGCGCCGATGATAAGCCCGACCGCCAGCTCATGCGCCAGAAGACCCACACTGCCCCCCAGGTCTGCCGGCATCGCGGGCAGCACTTCTGACAGCAGCGGGAACAGCACCAGGGTAAAGGCGAGCGCAAAGCTGAGCCGCATCCGGACCGGTATCATCTGCTCGCCCAATGCGGGCATGAGCATCATCATCGCCCCGATGCGGGCAAAGAGAATAATGTAGGTAAAAGCCGTGGCTGGGAGCCAGTCGAGGCTGATCGTCACCTCAGAAGCCCACGATGATCATGTCCACGACGCGATCCATATAGGCGGACATGGTAGCGCCCAAAAAAGGAAGCGCAATCAGCATCGTGATGAAAATGGCGATGATCTTGGGCACGAAGACCAAGGTCATTTCCTGAATTTGGGTCAGGGCCTGGAACAGCGCGATCACGACGCCGACGATAAGCCCGACCAGCATCATCGGCATGGATACGATGAGCAGGGTCCAGATGCCCTGGGTGGCAATATCGAGGACTTCCGCGCCGGTCATAACGGGCTTTCCAGTGGAATCACGAAACCAGACTATACCCCCGACGGCTGGGGTGCATCGCGGTCACGGGCAAGTTTGCGATCCATCCACGACAAGTTGCCGTCAGATCGGCATACGCATGATTTCTTCATAGGCGGAGATCACGCGATCGCGGATCGTCACCATGCTTTCGATAGCCATTTCGGTTTCCGACAATGCGGTGACCATGTCCACGACATTGGCCTTGCCGTTGACCATGTCCATGGCCATCTGGTCCGAAGTCTTGCCCTGCTCGACGACGCCCTGCACATTCTGCGCCAGGATGTCGGCGAAATTGGCGCCCTCGCTGGCTTTGGCGGTCAGGTCGGTACTTGGGCGCGCCGCCTGGTTGATCAGCCGGCTCGCATTGCCGTAGGCGGCTGTAGCTGCGTTGAACGGTGTAGAAATTGCCATCTCGGTATGCCCCTATGTTGCCGTCAGCCGCGCAAGATATCGAGCGTGCGCCCGAGCATCTGGCGGGTCACGGTGACGACGTTGAGATTGGCCTCGTAGCTGCGCTGGGCTTCGCGCATGTCCACGGTTTCGATCAATGTGTTTACGTTCGGATACTGCACATAGCCGGTTGCATCGGCTGCGGGGTGGCCAGGCTCGTATCGCGATGTGAAGTCGCTCATGTCGTAGGCCATTCGCCCCACCTCGACCACGCGGCCGCCGACCTCGTTGTCGAACACAGTCTGAAAGGTAGGAATGCGACGGCGATATGGCTCGTCGCCAGGAGCCTTGCCTGCAGAATCGGCATTGGCGATGTTTTCGGCGATGACGCGCATACGCGCCGTCTGGGCCTGAAGGCCTGTTGCCGCAATCCGAAGGGAGGAATTGAAATCCATGACCGGCCTCCTCAGGCGTTCTTGCCGAGCGCGACGCGCAGGATACGAACTGACTTCTGGTAAAGACTGGTGGCGGCCTGGTAGTCCATCATGTTGGTGGTGACCTTCATCATCTCTTCTTCGAGCGTGATGCCGTTGCCTTCCGGCGTAATCTCGAAATTGGCCATGCGCTGGGCATCGAAGCCACCGACGCCTGACGAGACCGAAAAATGCATCGGCTGGGTCGCCGAGGTGGACAGCGATGCCGAACTGAAGGCGCTCATTGTCCCGGAATCGAACTGCTTGAGGTCGCGGCCGCGATAACCGGGGGTCTCGGCATTGGCGACATTTTCAGCAAGCAAGCCTTGCCGGGTCTGATGCCAGCGCATTTTATCGGTCAGCGCCGAAAAAACCGGCATGTCCATGAGGCCCATCGGCCGCGCTCCCCAAACCATCCAGATAGGCAAATCTTGCCGATTGATGGTTAATCAAGCGTTAACGAAGCCCTGTCATGCACTGCACTGGCCTCGCAATCTGCACAATTGCTGCGATAAGTAGGCAGGAAATGCCGGTGGCGGATTCGTCTTCGGCGCGCCGGCTGTCTGTCGGCTAGAATCGGATACAAGCGTCCAAAAGACTTTGGACGCGGTTTGGAGCTCGGGCCTTGCAATTCATTTCCAGCCTCTTCGGCGGCAGCGGCAACACTGTCCTGACAATGCTCTTCGCCCTCGGCGCGGTGATCGTCCTGATTGTTCTCGCCGTCTGGCTGCTCAAGGTCCTGTCCAAGGTGTCGGGAAACAGCGTGCGGGGGCGAAATCGCCGCCTGGCCGTCATCGACACTCTGGTGATCGACCAGAAGCGGCAATTGATGATTGTACGGCGTGACAATGTCGAACATCTCATTCTCACGGGCGGCGCACACGATGTCGTTGTCGAGACGGGTATTCCCGTCGAGGAAACTGTCGCCCCTGCTGGCCGTCGTCCCGTTCAACAGCCCATGGCGCGCCGCAGCGGCCCCACGACGCCTCCACCCGTTGTCGATACCGTCCGCCCCAATGCCCCTGCGCCAAGGCGCGAGCCGGAAACGCTGCTGGATCAGCTTCAGCAATCTGGCCATGCCGGCGATCGCAAGACGCGGGTGTCGCTGCGCCAGACCGGCCTGCTGCGGCCACTGGGCCCTGAAACAGGGCAAAACCCAGACATAAGAAGCGTAGTCGCGACCGACTCAGCTAAACAGGGCGAGAGAAGCGGGACCAGCGAAGGCGCGGCGCTTGAGCACGACGGCAGCAACGAAGCCAATAGAGGCTGAACCAGCCCCCGGGCGCCCTTGGCGCCTGGTTCTACCGTGCGTATTGGCCGGTCTCTTGGTCTTTGCCTTCTCGGTTGGCGTGAGCGCCCAGGACCTCAGCATCGACTTCGGCGACGAAACGACCCTGACGGAAAGGGCGATCCAGCTCATCGGGCTGATCACCCTTCTGTCTCTGGCGCCCTCCATCCTGGTGATGGTCACCAGCTTCACCCGCATCGTGGTCGTCCTGTCGCTGCTGCGCACGGCGATCGGCCTGCAGACGGCGCCGCCGAATTCGGTGATGATCTCGCTCGCGCTGTTTCTCACTCTGTTCATCATGCAGCCCGTGCTCCAGCAGAGCTACGACCAAGGCATTGCTCCGCTCATGGCCGGCCAGATCGAGATCGGAGAGGCCTTCGAAGCGGGCGCGGCACCGATCCATGAATTCATGCGCGCCAATGTGCGTGACAAGGATCTCGAGCTCTTTTTCGACCTGACAAATGCCGAGCCGCCCGAGGTGCCCGAGGCCATCCCGCTGCAATTGCTCGTGCCAGCCTTCATGATCTCGGAATTGCGGCGCGCTTTCGAAATCGGCTTCCTGCTTTTCCTGCCCTTCGTCGTCATCGACATGGTCGTGGCATCGGTGTTGATGAGCATGGGCATGATGATGCTGCCCCCCGTGGTCATCTCCCTGCCGTTCAAGCTCATTTTCTTTGTGCTGGTAGACGGCTGGTACCTGGTCGCAGGCTCGCTGGTCCGCAGCTTTACCGGGTAGCAAGCCAGGCCCCCCTACCTTCACCCACCGCGCCGGCTATGCTTGACGATCTCGATGCTGTGCGTCCGGATCTTCTTGCGCAGGGTGTTGCGATTGAGCCCGAGCAGGTCCGCGGCCTTGATCTGGTTGCCGCCGCAGGCATTGAGCGCCATGGCGATCAATGGCGCTTCCACCTTGTCGATAACCCGCTGATAAAGGCCGGCCGGTGGCAGGTTCGGCTCGTATTCGCGCAGGATCTGGCCGACATGTGTCTCCACGGCCATGGAAATGTCCACCGGGCCCGAGCCACCCGACACGCTCGGACGATCGCTGATATTGAGCTCGTTCTGGACGATTTCGGGTGAAATCTGCTCGTCCGCATAAAGCGCCGACAAGCGCCGGACGAGATTCTCCAGTTCGCGGATGTTGCCGGGCCAGGAATAGTTCTGCATCAGGCGGATGGCATCGGACGAAATGGTCTTCGGTGCTTCACCCTCGCGTTGCGCCAGCCTGAGGAAGTGCTGCGTCAGATCGGGAATATCGTCGACCCGTTCCCGCAGCGGCGGCAGTCGGATCGGCACAACGTTAAGGCGGTAGTACAGGTCCTCGCGGAACAGACCCTGCCGGATCATCTGGCTGAGGTCGCGATGGGTGGCGGCGACGATGCGCACATTGGTCTTGATGGCACTGCGCCCCCCGACCATGGTGTACTCGCCTTCCTGCAAAACGCGCAGCAATCGTGTCTGTGCATCCATCGGCATGTCGCCGATCTCGTCCAGAAACAGCGTGCCGCCTTCCGCCTGCTCGAACCGACCCGATGAGCGCGTATTGGCGCCGGTGAAGGCACCCTTTTCGTGCCCGAACAATTCTGCTTCGATGAGGTCGCGTGGAATGGCGGCCATGTTGATGGCAACAAATGGGCCGTTGCGGCGCTTGCCGAAGTCATGCAGAGCCCGCGCGACCAGCTCCTTGCCCGTGCCGCTCTCGCCGGTGATCATGACGGTGAGGTCCGTCTGCATCAGCCGGGCCAAGGCGCGATAGATGTCCTGCATGGCGGTCGACCGGCCGACCAGCGGCATCGTCTCGCCGGCCTCCTCTGCCTTTCGTTCGGCTGCGCTGGGCTTCTTGGCGTCGGCCAGCGCGCGCGCCACGACCGAAAGCACTTCGGTGATGTCGAATGGCTTCGGCAGATACTCGTATGCCCCTACTTCCGAGGCGCGAATGGCCGTCATGAATGTGTTCTGCGCACTCATCACGATCATGGGCAGGTCAGGCCGCAGCTTCTTGATCTTGGGCATAACCTCGAAGGCATTGCCGTCAGGCATGGCGACGTCGGTGATGAGAATATCCCCCTCCCCGCGGCTGACCCAATTCCACATGGTCGATATGTTGCCGGTCGGGCGCACCTCATATCCGGCCCGCGTCAGGGCCTGGTTGAGCACCATGCGGATGGCGGCATCGTCATCGGCGAGCAGAACGACATGGCTCATGGGTTCGAACCCTCTTCGGCTTCGGCTTTAATTTCAAAGGGTCCACTGGCAACCGGCAGCAGGATGCGGAAGCGGGTTCGGCCTGGACGACTATCGCAGTCGATCACCCCACCATGGTCACCGACGATCTTGGCAACCAGCGCCAGTCCGAGGCCCGAGCCATTGGTCTTGGTGGTCACGAACGGATCGAACAGGAACGGCAGGATATCCTGCGGCACGCCCGGTCCATTGTCCTCGATGAGGATTTCGAGCGGTAGCGAGATGCGTTCGGCGACGCCAGCCACGCTGATGCGAATACCCGGTCGAAACGCGGTCGAAATCCGGATTTCGGGCTTCTGTGTCCGTTCGAGCGCTTCAGACGCATTCTTGATGAGATTGAGAAAAATCTGGATGAGCTGATCCCGATTGCCGAAAACCGGCGGCAGCGAGGGATCATATTCTTCCGAGAACGTGATGCCGCGCGCAACGCCATTGCGGGCCAGCAGCTTCACCCGATCGAGCACCACGTGGATATTGATCGGCTCGCGCTCCAGCGGACGCTCATCTCCGAACACTTCCACCCGGTCGATCAGCCCGACGATCCGGTCGGTTTCCTCCCGGATCAGCCGGGCCAGCGGCACTTCTTCGGATGGAACCGACTGCTCGAGAAGCTGTGCCGCCCCACGGATGCCTGACAAAGGGTTTTTGATTTCGTGGGCCAGCATCGAGGCAAGCCCAGTGACCGATCGCGCCGCTCCGCGCGATACCATCTGGCGGTCGATCTTGTCCGCCATGGTCCGCTCCTGGATCAGCACCGCCACCCGTCCGTCATTGTCAGAAATAGGGCTGGCAAAGACGTCGGCGATCCGCTCGTCACCGAAGCGCGAAGACCCGACCCGAACCCGGTATTCCGTCATCGGCGCCCGGCGCATGCTCACCGTTTCGACTAGGGAGATGATCGGCGAACCGAAGGCGATGAGGTCATCCAGGTTTTGCCGTGTGAGAACGCTGAGCGAAGCACCAAAGAAAGCTTCGGCTGCGTAGTTCACGAAAAGGATGCCCCGCTTCTCGTCGAGTACCAGGATCGGTTGCGGCAGCGCCTGCAGGACCGCGCGTGCCGGCACGGAATCGACGTCGAGACTGGGGGCGGTCATGCCGCAGCCCTCCATTGGCCGGAAAATAAAGTGTCGATCAGCGACAGAACCTGCTTGGGATCATCATTGTCCAGCAGGCTGGAGCGTGTCGGCTTATCGAAGGCAAGGCCTGCGGCTTCGGCGTACCAGCCCAGGTGCTTGCGCGCTGCCCGCAGCCCGACGTCGACGCCATAATCGCTCAGCATGTCGCTATAGTGCTGCTGAATGAGGGCGACGAGCGCCTTGCCCTGCGGCGCGGGCTCAATCGGTCGTCCTTCCAGTGCGGCGCCGATCTGCCCGACGCGCCAGGGTTGGCCCTGGGCCCCCCGACCCAGCATGACCGCCGCCGCGCCGGACTGCTCCAGAGCCTCTTTTGCCGAGTCTGCATCGACGATGTCGCCATTGACGACAACAGGAACAGCAACGGCGTCAACCACGGCACGCACCAATTGCCAGCGCGCCACGCCTTTGTAGAATTGCTGCCGCGTCCGTCCATGGACCGTGATCATCTGCGCTCCGGCGTCGACTGCCAGGCGCGCGATTTGTGGCGCGTTGAGGCTATCGTCGTCCCAGCCCAGGCGCATCTTGACGGTCACCGGACGGCTCGTGGCCTTCACGACGGCCTCGACGATAGCCAGCGCCTGGTCGGGCACGCGCATCAGCGCCGACCCCGCATATCCGCTGGTCACGCGCTTGGCGGGGCAGCCGAAATTGATGTCGATGATGTTGGCTCCCGACGCTTCGGCGATCCGGGCGCCCTCGGCCATCCAGCCGGGCTCGCAGCCGGCCAGTTGCACTATGTGCGGCAATTGGCCGGAACGGCTGAGCTTGCGCACCATATCCCCATGACCGGTGCTGAGGGCCGCGCTGGCCACCATCTCGGACACCACCATGCCGGCGCCATAACGCTCCGCAATCTCGCGAAACGGCCTGTCCGTGATGCCAGCCATAGGCGCAAGGAGGGCGCGGTTGCGGAACGCATGCCCCCCAATGCTTAATGCGCAGGCACTATTTGCCACGAAATGCCCCAGAAATGGTCAAAGTCGAAATGGTGCCCGCACAATAATCATTTTGGACTGTCGCGCAACCGCTTCAAGTGCAGACTGCTAATGAAATCAGCCCTGCTCTTGCCGCATGGCTAGGCGGGCGATAGACCGGTATGAACATGACGGTCCCCAGCTCAGTGCCTATATATTCATGCGTTCAAAATCCATAGCCGTCATTGTCGTCGCAGCGGGAAAAGGCGAGCGCATGGGCACGGACGGTAACGCCGTCCCCAAGCAATACCGGGCGCTTGCGGGAATTCCCGTGCTGGTCCGGACGATCAAGGCCTTTCTTGCTCATCCACAGGTGACGCAGGTCCTCCCGGTCATCAACAGCGACCACGCTGACCGCTATGAGGCTCTCGGCCTGTCCGACCGGCGGCTGTTGCCGCCCGTGCATGGGGGTGCCAGCCGTCAGGCCTCGGTGCTTGAGGGGCTAAAGGCCCTCGCCCCGTCACGGCCGGACCTGGTGCTTATCCAGGATGCTGCGCGCCCCTTTGTCAGTGCCGATCTCATCGGTGATGTCATAGAAATCCTTCAGTCCTATGACGGCGCCCTGCCCGGCCTGCCCCTCACGGACACGGTCAAGCGGAGCCTGGACGGCAAGGAAGTTGTGGCGACAGAGGATCGCCGGCAGTTGTCCGCTGCCCAGACCCCGCAGGGCTTCCGCTTTGGTCAGATCTTATCGGCGCATATGCGCGCAGGCTCGGTGCGTCGCGACTTTACCGACGATGCCGAGATTGCCGAATGGGCCGGACTCCGCGTCGCCATGGTTACAGGCGATCCCAACAATATCAAACTCACGCACCCGGAAGACTTCGTCCGCGGTGAACAAATCCTCATGGGAGGCCGGAGCATGGAAACCCGCATCGGAACGGGTTACGACGTTCATTCCTTCGAACCCGGCGACGCCGTCTGGCTCGGGGGCGTCCGCATCCCCCATAGTGCAAGGCTCAACGGCCACTCAGACGCAGACGTCGCTCTTCACGCCCTGACCGACGCGCTTCTGGGCGCCATCGGCGAAGGGGATATCGGCGTGCACTTCCCGCCCAGCGATATGCAGTGGAAAGGCGCCGCGTCGACCATATTTTTGCGCCACGCTGCCGATCTCATCGCCAGGCAAGGCGGCCGGATTGTCAATTGCGACGTGACAATCGTTGCAGAAGCGCCGAGGATTGCGACACACGCCCCGGCCATGTGCGCGGTGATCGCCGAGACCCTGGGAATTTCGGCGAGCCGCGTGGCGGTCAAGGCAACAACGAACGAAAAGCTCGGTTTCATCGGGCGGGAGGAAGGGATCGTGGCAATGGCAAGTGCAAGCGTGGAAGTGCCGAGGATCGACTGAATGGCAGTTAAGGCAAAACCCGATACGGGCAACCAGATCATCGACATTCTGACCGCAAACAAACAGACCCTGGTCACGGCCGAAAGCTGTACCGGCGGCATGATCGCGGCAGCGCTCACCGATATTCCCGGTGCTTCCGCAGCGCTTTATGGCGGCTATGTCACTTATGCCAATGCTGCAAAGTCGCGCATGATCCAGGTGCAGCCACGCCTGATCCGCGACTATGGCGCGGTGAGCAATCAAGTGGCGCGCGCCATGGCCGATGGTGCGAGAAACACTGCCCGGGTGGATTACGCTGTTGCCGTCACCGGCATTGCTGGGCCCGATGGCGGTAGCGAGAAGAAGCCGGTGGGTCTCGTCTATGTTGCCGTGTCTTCCGAATTGGCGACTGTCGTTATCGAGCACCGCTTCGGCGATATCGGCCGAGATGCTGTGCGCAAGGCGACGGTTCAGGCGGCGCTCGACCTGGTGCTTCAGGTCCTAACCAGCGATCCGGCATAGGCAGGCAGCCCACTACCCAAAATTACTACACAGGCCTGACGCAATGACGCTTCGGGCCTGTCTTTTTTGGCGCCTAGACGCCGAAGCGCCGATCCGCCTCGTCGCAAAAGGCGCGCATGATTTCTTCCTGCTTGGCAGCGAAGGCCGGCTCGGCGATCGCCGCAATCAATGGATTGGAAATCTTGAAGTCGATCTCGAAGCGCACGCGTGTGCCCTGCCCTTCCGGCTCGAAACTCCACACGCTGTCGAGATAGGCAAAGGGACCGTCTACGGCTTTCGCCCTGATGGTCCGCGCCACCGGGTCTAGGGTTACGCGGCTGGTATAGGCCTGCGTGATCGGACCAAAGGCGATGGTCATCTTGGCTAGGCGCACGTCACCCATCGTCGCGACCGGATCGGGACGCACCTGCATGGCGCTGCAATTTGGGATAAAGCGCGGATAGTCATTGAGATCGGCAACGATATCGAACATCCGCTCGGGCAGATGCGGGACGTGCCGTTCGTAGAAACGTTTCATTCAGTGGCCGAGCCTCGCCATCCGATTTGCCCGCAGGCGCGCAAAATCCTCTCCAGCATGATGCGATGACCGCGTCAGCGGACTTGACGACACCAAAAGGAACCCCTTGGACGTCGCGACGGTCGCAAACGACTTGAATTCCTCGGGCGTGACGAAACGCTGCAAGGGATAATGCTTCTTGGTAGGCTGCAGATACTGGCCGATGGTCAGGAAATCCACATCAGCCGAACGCAGGTCGTCCATCAGCTGCAGCACCTCGTTCCGTTCTTCGCCCAGGCCGACCATGATGCCGGATTTGGTGAAGATGGTCGGATCGAGTTCCTTGACCTGTTGCAGCAGGCGGATCGAATGGAAATACCGCGCACCCGGCCGGACCTTCAGGTACTTTGATGGAACTGTTTCCAGATTGTGATTGAAGACATCTGGCTTGGCCGCCACGACGATCTCAAGGGCCCCCTCCTTGCGCAGGAAGTCAGGCGTCAGGATTTCAATCGTCGTCTTGGGATTGCGAGCGCGGATGGCAAGGATGACATCGGCGAAATGCTGCGCGCCGCCATCGGCCAGATCGTCGCGGTCCACCGAGGTGATGACCACATGTTCAAGGCCGAGTTTTTCAACGGCCTTGGCGACATTTTCTGGTTCGTTCGGATCAAGCGCGGTCGGCAACCCGGTTCGCACATTGCAGAAGGCGCAGGCACGCGTGCAGATCTCGCCCATGATCATCATGGTCGCGTGCTTTTTGCTCCAGCACTCACCGATATTGGGGCAGCCGGCTTCCTCGCAGACCGTGACGAGATTGTTCTCGCGCACGATCTTCTGAGTTTCGTTATAGACCGGCGAGCCAGGCGCCTTGACGCGAATCCAGTCCGGCTTGCGCAGGACGATGCTGTCCGGCCGATTGGCCTTTTCGGGATGGCGCGGACGAGCCGCATTGTCGATGAGCGTGACCATACTAGTCCTGTCTGGGCCGTCTGTTTCCAAGGCAAAGAGGATACCTTTTCGCCGTCTGCAAGCACGACCACATGAGATAAGCCCTATATCGCTCCCATGAGCGGCCGGTTCAACCCGGCCTTATGGATGAAGGGCAGCCATGCGCTGCGCGCTACCCCATGATTTCTTCGATGTCGACCCAGTCGCCGCCGCGCGATGCGGAGAGAATGGTGCCCTGCACCAGCGCCAGTGAGCCCAGATTGTCCTCGCCCGAACTGAACCCGCGCGGCACCGCTCCAGTATCGAGCACCGTTGCGATCGTATTGAGCGTGCCGCGTCGATCGGGGTATTTCACTTCGTCGAGGCGGACCTTTTCTGCCTTGCCATCGAGCGGCAGCAGCGTCAGCACATCCGGGCCCGCCTTGTCACGGAAATGGTCGCGCGACGACCAGGCGATCTGCCCTTCCGCACCATCCATCACCCATTCGCCCGCCCAGGGCGTCACGGGGCCCGAATTCATCCAGCTGGCCCGATAGGACACGATCGTGCCGCGCGAAAACTCGATCATGGCGACGCCGCTCGGATCGTAGCGGAACGGGCTGCCAGGCGGGTTCCACGTGCGGCACGACAGGCGAACCGGCTCGTCTCCAAGCACGTAGCGCATCAGGTCGAAATGGTGGATCGACATGTCGGCCAGAAGCGGATCGGGCATATCCCAATAACGATAGCCCTGGCTCGGCCCGTGGCGACGGAAGTCGATCGACACCATGTTCAGTGCGCCGAATTTACCTTCGGCGATCAGCTCGGCGGCCGCGATTGGCGCCGGCTGGTGCCGATAGTTCTGGCTGACCATCAACACCTTGCCCTGCGCCTTGGCGAGCGCCACCAGCTCTTTGCCCTGCGCAATCGTCGTGGTGAAAGGCTTTTCCACCAGCACGTTGTAGCCCAGTTCCAAGCAGCGCTTTACCACCGGATAATGGGCTTCGGTGCGCAGCGTGCAGATCGCCAAGGTCGCATCGGTCCGATGCGAAGCATCCTCGAGACTGTTGAAGCACAGCTTCGGATCGATCCCCAGCTCTTCCTGAACCCTGCCGGTGGCCTCGGGACTGGTATCCACATAGCCGACCATTTCGACACTGGGAACTTTGGGGATAACCTCTTTGGACCAGCTGAAACCCCAATGTCCCAGACCGATCTGGATTGCCTTGACCATGTGGAAAACTCCTTTGGTTGTACGTTCCTGAGCGCGGGCGAAATGGGTTGGCCCGGCCGTCGACCGGACCAACGAACGAAAGCGCTAGATGTTCAGGGCGCGACCATATGCGTCAAGGACACTTTCCTTCATGGTCTCGCTGAGCGTGGGATGCGGGAAGATGGTGTGGATCAGCTCTTCCTCCGTGGTTTCGAGGTTCATTGCCACCACGAAACCCTGGATCAGTTCGGTCACTTCGGCGCCGACCATATGCGCGCCGAGCAATTCACCGGTCTTGGCATCGAAAATCGTCTTTACCAACCCGTCGGGCTCACCCAGCGCAATGGCCTTGCCATTGCCCACAAACGGAAAGCGGCCGACCTTGATCTCGCGACCCGCTTCCTTGGCCTTGGCTTCTGTCAGGCCGACCGAAGCAACCTGCGGCTCACAGTAAGTGCAGCCCGGTACCTTGGACTTGTCGAGGCCATGAACTTTGAGGCCCGCAATCTTTTCGACCGTGATAACCGCCTCGTGCTCGGCCTTGTGCGCGAGCATCGGCGGGCCAGCAACGTCGCCGATGGCCCAGATACCATCAACATTGGTCTTGCCATAGCCATCGATGACGATGGCGCCGCGCTCGGTTTTCACGCCGACCGTCTCAAGGCCCAGGCCCTCGATATTGCACTGCACGCCAACGGCTGAGATCAGCTTGTCGCCGGTGATCTGCTGAGTCTTGCCGTCCTTGGTCTCGACATGCGCAACCACGCCGTTACCGGTCTTATCAACCTTGGCGACTTTGGCATCGGTCAGGATCTTGATACCACGCTTCTCCAGGCGCTTGCGCGCCAGCCCGGCGATCTCGGCGTCTTCCACGGGCATGATTTGCGGCAAAAGCTCGATAATGGTGACGTCCGCACCCATCGAGCGATAGAAGGAGGCAAACTCGACACCGATCGCGCCCGAGCCCATCACCACAAGTGACTTGGGCATCGCGGCAGGCTTCATTGCCTCGAAATAGGTCCAGATCTTGTCGCCATCCGGCTCGATACCGGGCAGCACGCGCGGACGTGCGCCGGTGGCGATGATGATGTTCTTGGCCCTGTACGTGCCCTCGCCAAGCGCATTCTTGGGTACGGGCCCCTGCGGCTCCACGATCTTCTTCTTGGTCGGGGCAACCTTGATCTCGCCTGGCTTGGTGATGACCGCCTCGCCCCAGATGATGTCGACCTTGTTCTTCTTCATCAGGAACTGGACGCCATTGTTCATCTGCGCGGCAATGGCACGCGAGCGCTTGACCACGCCGTCGATGTCAAAGCCAAATTTTTCCGCCGTAAGGCCATAATCCTTGGCGTGGCTCATATGACCGTAGATTTCGGCGGAACGCAGCAGTGCCTTGGTCGGGATACAGCCCCAATTGGAGCAGATGCCGGCCATGTGCTCACGCTCGACAATGGCCACCTTCATGCCCAGCTGTGCGCCACGAATGGCGGCAACGTAGCCGCCGGGGCCGGCGCCGATGACGAGAAGATCGTATTGGTCAGCCATGAGGGCCTCCAGAAATTGTCAGGCTCAGAAGCCCAGTACCTGTTTGACGAGCGGCACGAGGCCGTCGCCGATAGCGCGGGTATTGGCGGCATCGAGATGCACGCCGTCAGCCCGATCCGCAACGGCAACGTTGGCCGCGTTGAAATAACCGGCGCCCAGGTCGCGCGCGACCCGGCTGTAATAGACATCGAACAGCTTGGCTTCGTCTGCCCGAGGCGCAAACATCGCATGCAGGTCCGCATGGTCCGTCTCGACCGTCAGCGGCGGCGCCACGATGATCACTTCCGGCACCGGCTGACCAGCATCATAGGGATGCTGACGAATGATCTGCACCAGCCGCTTCACCCCCATGGCGGCGCCGAATGCCGTGCCGTTGAGATAGACCTTGAGGTCATTTGTGCCCAGCATGATGACCACGAGGTCCAGCGGCTTGTGGCTGTCGAGCAGTGTCGGCAGCACCCGGGCGCCATTGCGGTCGGCAGCGCTGGAGAAGTCGTCGAACACCGTGGTGCGACCTCCCAGACCTTCGGCAATCACCCGTGCCTGGCCGGCGAGGCCTCGCTCTAGCGCGGTTGGCCAGCGGTCTTCATAGGCATGGCGCGGACCGCCATGCGGGTCTGCCCCATAAGTCAGGCTGTCGCCAAAGGCGAGGATCGTCTTCATCGCCTCGGCCCCTATGCCAGCATCATCACCGGATTTTCGATCAGCCCCTTGAAGACGCCGAGAACTTCAGCGCCAAGGGCTCCGTCGACTGCGCGGTGATCGCAGGACAGCGTCGCGGTCATAAACTGGCCGATCTTGATCTGGCCGTTCTCGGGGTAAACCCGCTCCTCGCCGGCACCGACTGCCAGGATCGTGCCATGCGGCGGGTTGATCACTGCGGCGAAGTGCTTGATGCCGAACATGCCGAGGTTGGAAACCGAAGTCGAACCGCCCTGATATTCGTGCGGGGCCAGCTTCTTGCCGCGCGCGCGCGTGGCGAGGTCTTTAACTTCTTCGGAAATCTCCCGCAGGGTCTTGGTGTCACAGGACTTCACCACCGGCGTGAAAAGGCCGCCCGGCACGGACACGGCAACCGCTACGTCACTGCGCTTGTGATAGAGGATCGAGTCGCCGGCCCAGGTAGCATTTGCGGTCGGCACGCGCTGCAGCGCTATGGCCCACGCCTTCATGATGAAGTCGTTGACCGAGAGCTTGAAGGCCGGCTTGCCGTCCTTGCCCTTTGGCGCAGACGCATTGATCTGCTCACGGGCAGCCATCAGGGCGTCGATCTTGCAATCGAGGGTCAGGTAGAAGTGCGGAACGGTCTGCTTGCTTTCGGTCAGGCGCGCGGCCACGACCTTGCGCATGCCATCGTTGGGCACGAGTTCGTAAGACCCTTCCTCGTAAAGGGCGATCACCTGGTTCTTGCTCATGCCGCTGGCCGGAGCGGAAGCAGCAGATGACGTAGAGGCCGGCGCAGCGGCCTTGAGCGGGGCCTTGCCCGACTTGGCGGCCTCAACGTCAGATTTGACCACCCGACCCTTCGGACCCGTGCCGGAAATGGCGGCGACGTCGATGCCGGCTTCCTTGGCGAGGCGGCGCGCCAGCGGCGAGGCAAAAACCTTGCCCCCTTCGGACTTTGCCTGCACCGACTTCGCCGGAGCGCTGGAGCCCGAATTGCTGTTGGCGGAAGTCGCTGACTTTGCCGGTGCCGGATCGGCCTTTGCGGTTGGTGCCGTCTGCGTCTGGGCATCGGCGCGCTCGACCGTGCCGGCATCCGCCTTGCTTTCGGCCTTTGGCGCCTCTGCCGGCTTTGCCGATCCAATGGCGCTGGCATCTTCACCGTCCTGCAGCAACACGGCGATGACGGCGTTGACCTTCACATTGTCGGTGCCTTCGGCAACGAGGATCTTGCCGATCTTGCCTTCGTCCACGGCCTCGACTTCCATCGTGGCCTTGTCGGTTTCGATTTCGGCGATCACATCACCGGAAGAGACAGAATCGCCTTCCTTGACGTGCCACTTGGCGAGCTTGCCCTCTTCCATCGTCGGGGAAAGCGCCGGCATGGTGATATCGATTGGCATCCCGGGTCTCCTTACGAGCGATAGGTCACGGCGTTGACCGCCGCGATCACTTCATCAACGTTGGGCAGCGCCAGCTTTTCGAGGTTGGCAGCGTAGGGCATAGGGACATCCTTGCCGGTGACACGCATGACCGGCGCATCGAGATAGTCGAAGGCCTGTTCCATGACGCGCGCCGACAGTTCGGAGCCGATACCCCCCTGCGGCCAACCCTCTTCGACCGTGACGAGACGCCCCGTCTTTTTGACCGATTCGATGACCGTGTCGCTGTCGAGCGGGCGCAGGGTGCGAAGGTCGATCAGCTCGACATCCACACCGGCAGCCACCAGCTTTTCAGTGGCCTGGGTCGCATAGCGCATGCCCATCGAGAACGAGACGATGGTGACGTCCGCGCCCTTGCGGGCAATGCGGGCCTTGCCGATCGGCAGCACGAAATCATCGACCTTCGGCACGAGGCCAGTGGAGCCGTAGAGAATTTCGTTCTCGAGGAAGACGACCGGGTTCGGCGAACGAATGGCGGCCTTGAGCAGGCCCTTGGCGTCCGCCGCGCTATAGGGCGCGATAACGGTCAGGCCGGGAACGTGGCTGTACCATGCCGAATAATCCTGGCTGTGCTGTGCGCCAACGCGGGCGGCAGCGCCGTTCGGGCCGCGGAACACCATCGGCGCCTGCACCTGGCCGCCCGACATATAAAGCTGCTTGGCGGCCGAGTTGATGATCTGGTCGATTGCCTGCATGGCAAAGTTCCAGGTCATGAACTCCACGATCGGCTTGAGGCCCGCGAAGGCTGCGCCCACGGCGAGGCCGGCAAAGCCATGCTCGGTGATCGGGGTGTCGATGACGCGATGCGGGCCGAATTCCTGCAGCAGGCCCTGGGTGATCTTGTAGGCACCCTGATATTCGGCGACCTCTTCACCCATGATGAAGACGTCCTTGTCGCGGCGCAGCTCTTCCGCCATGGCCTCATTCAGCGCCTGGCGCACGGTCATCTCGACCATTTCGACGTCGGCCGGCAGATCGGGGTCATTCTGGGCCACGAATTTCGGGGCGTCTGCGCCCGACGCACTCTTGGCTTCCGCCGGCACCGGCTTTGCCTCGGCAACAGCCGATTCTCCTTCCGGATCGGACGAAGAAGCCTGAGCGGCAGGCCGATTGCCCTCGCCCACTTCCTCGCCTTCGCCCAAAACCAGCGCGATGGGCGTATTGACCTTCACGCCTTCGGTGCCTTCCTCGATGAGGATTTCCTTGACGACGCCCTCGTCCACCGACTCCACTTCCATCGTGGCCTTGTCGGTCTCGATTTCAGCCAGCACGTCGCCGGACTTGACACTATCGCCAACCTTGACGAGCCACTTGGCCAGCTTGCCTTCTTCCATGGTGGGCGACAAAGCAGGCATGAGGATTTGGGGCATATCAGCTCTCCAGCAATTCGGCGCCGGGCACCTTGGCCGCACGGCGAAACTCAACACAAGCGATGGGAATGCCGGCCCATGGGCCGGCCTGCCTTACGCTTCGATGGTGATGTCGGTCCACAATTCGGACGCATCGGGCTCGGGATCGTTGGTGGCGAAATCGGCAGCCTCGGTCACGATGGCCCGGATATCGGTCTCGATCTTCTTGAGATCGTCCTCGCTCACCACTCCGCCTTCGATCAGGCGCGCGCGCACCTGTTCGATCGGATCGCGTTCCTGGCGATACTTGGTCACTTCGTCCTTCGAGCGATACTTCGCCGGGTCGGACATGGAGTGTCCGCGATAGCGGTAGGTCAGCATTTCGAGGATATAGGGCCCCTTGCCGGAGCGGGCGTGTTCGATGGCGCGCTGGGCGGCATCATAGACCATGCGCACATCCATGCCGTCGACCTGCTCGCCCGGAATGTCGAACGAGGCGCCGCGCATGGAAAAATCCGTCGTCGCAGCCGCGCGCTCGATCGATGTGCCCATGGCATATTTGTTGTTTTCGATCACGTAGACCACCGGCAGGTTCCAGAGCTTGGCCATGTTGAAGCTCTCATAGACCTGGCCCTGGTTGGCTGCGCCGTCCCCGAAATAGGTGATCGAGACCGAACCATCGCCCGAATACTTGCTGGCAAAGGCGAGGCCCGTACCAAGCGAAGCCTGCGCACCCACGATGCCGTTGCCGCCGTAGAAGCGATGTTCATTGGAGAACATGTGCATCGAGCCGCCCTTGCCCTTGGACAGGCCGCCCTGCCGCCCGGTCAGCTCGGCCATCACACCCTTCGGATCAAGCCCCATGACCAGCATGTGGCCGTGATCGCGATACCCGGTGATCTGGGCATCCTTGCCCTTTTCCGAAGCCATGGTGATGCCGGTGACGACGGCTTCCTGGCCGATATAGAGGTGGCAGAAACCGCCGATCAGGCCCATGCCATACATCTGGCCAGCCTTTTCCTCGAAGCGGCGGATAAGCAGCATCTCGCGGAATGCTTCGAGATCCTGCTCGCTGGAAAACTGGGGGACATTGGACTGCGTCTGGGCCTTGGTGGCCGTCGCCTTGCGCGCCATGCTACACTCCGCTTGGGTCGGGGATTTGCCGCTAGGCCCGATCAGGCCACGACGGGCACTATATCGCAAGGCGCGCCGCAATAACATTGCGTCGCCAAGCTGCAAAAAACGCTTTAAAGCGTTGAATCTGATTGAATAATCGAGATTAACTGATCGTCGATTAATTCTACGAATTGACCGGAAATTGGTTTACCGTTCTCGGGATTGACCATGATCAGCACGTCGTCGGCATGCGCCATATTGAGCATCGCCCGGGCCCGTTCGGTCACCAGATCCGGATCGAGGTGGCGGGGATTCATCAGGGTAACGCGATGTTTGAAGGCCTCAATTTCCGCCTGTAGCGCCGAGCTGCGATCCGCCAGAATCTCGATTTCCGCCTTGATCTCTTCCCGGCTCTCGATGCCGAACTGGCCCGAGATCGCCGAATAGCCCAGGTAGAACTGAAAGGCGAGCAAAGTCGCTGTCAGGGCAAGTGGGCGCCAGAAGGGTGGACGTTTGAGTCGGGTGGGCATGGGCAAACCGTTCGAGGTGTCGCCACTATGCCAAAGAAGGGATTAATGCGGAGTTGAAGGCGGGCCGGATCGAGAAGGACCCGGCCAGATGTTCACAGCGGCCTGTAGTCGATTTCCTGAAAGCGCGCGACTTCGGGCAGCCAGCGACCGTCCACGAATGCAACATGGTCAGGGTGGGAATTGTAGCCGTCATAGGCAGCCTGATCGGCAAACTCCATGGAGAAGCCAAAGTCGAAATCGGCCTTTGGGCTCACCTGCCGCAGACGTTCGAATTTCTGCACGCCGGGAATGGATGCAAGGACCAGCGCCGCCTCGAGAAACGCTTGTTCCTCGGCCGAGCCGGCTTCATGCTTGAGCGAAAAGACGACGGTGTGCCGGATCATAGATCATGCCCCAGCGCTTCATTGGCTGCAATTGCGGCCATGTTGACAATGCCCCGGCTCGTCACCGAGGGCGCAAGGATATGCGCCGGCGCCTGCGTGCCCATCAGGATCGGCCCGACTGAAAGCGCATTGTTCATCTCCTTGAGCAGCGTCATCGACAGATTGGCCGCATCGAGATCGGGGAAGATCAGGAGGTTGGCTTCGCCGCGCAGCACTGTCTCGGGCACATAGCGCTCGCGCAGGCCCTCGTTGAGCGCGAGGTCGCCCTGCATCTCGCCCTCGACGATGAAGTCCGGCGCCGCCGACTTGAGCTTCTCATAGGCCTCGCGCATCTTGAAGGCACTGTCGCCGTCGCGGGATCCGAAGTTTGAATAGCTCAGCAGCGCGGCTCGCGCCTCGATATTGAAGCGCTTGAGATGGGCCCGCGCCTGCAAGGCAATTGCCACGATCTCGTCGGCGCTGGGGCTCTGGTTCACATAGGTATCGGTGAGGAAGAAGGCGCCGCGTGGCATGATCAGCATGGACATGGCCGAAACGTCGCTGACGCCATCCTGCAGGCCGATGATCGAGCGGATGTCGCGCACATGCTTGATGTAACGGCCCTGCAAGCCACAGATCAGCCCGTCAGCCTCACCGCGCTTCACCGCGAGCGCAGCGATCACCGTTGTATTGGTGCGCACGATGGTGCGGGCCGTGTCTGGCGTCACCCCGTTGCGACCGACCAGAGAATGGAACAGGCTGACATAATCGCGGTAGCGCGGATCGTCCTCGGGATTGATGACCTCAAAGTCGACACCCGGCCGGATGCTGAGACCAAACCGCTCGATGCGCGCTTCGAGCACCGCCGGACGTCCGATCAGTATAGGCCGCGCAATGCGCTCCTCGAGCAGCACCTGCGCCGCACGGAGCACGCGCTCGTCCTCGCCATCGGCGAAGGCGATGCGTTTGCCCTGCCCTTGCGCACGGTCGATGATTGGCTTCATCACCAGGCCGGAGCGGAACACGAAGCGGTTGAGGCTGTCGAGATAGGCGTCCCAGTCCTCGATCGGCTTCTTGGCCACGCCCGATTCCATGGCAGCCCGCGCCACGGCAGGCGCGATGCGCAGGATGAGGCGCTGGTCGAAGGGATTGGGAATGATATGCTCGGGGCCATAGACGGCTGGCGCGCCGGATGGCGATACCTCAAGGCCTGGCTCATGGGCCAGCTTGGCAATGGCGCGCACGGCGGCGAGCTTCATCTCTTCATTGATCGTGGTGGCATGCACGTCGAGCGCACCGCGGAAAATGAAAGGGAAGCAGAGGACGTTGTTGACCTGGTTGGGATAATCCGAGCGGCCGGTACAGACCATGGCATCGGGACGGGCCTCGCGTGCCACTTCCGGCATGATTTCCGGATTGGGATTGGCCAGCGCCAGGATCAGCGGACGCGGCGCCATTTTGGCAAGCATTTCCGGCTTGAGGGCGCCGGCCGCCGAAAGGCCAAGGAAGACGTCGGCGCCATCGATGACTTCGGCCAGCGTCGTCGCGTCGCTGGTCCGGCGGAATTGGCCGCGCCACTTGTCGTTCACATCGTTACGTTTGTGGGTGACGAGGCCGTCTTTGTCGGCAACCCAGATATTTTCATGCTTTGCGCCGAGTGCCACGAGCACATTGAGGCAGGCAATGGCCGCCGCCCCTGCCCCGGACGTGCAGATTTTGACGTCCTCGATCTTCTTGCCGGCCAGTTCCAGCCCGTTGAGAACGGCCGCGCCGACGATGATGGCCGTGCCATGCTGGTCGTCATGGAATACCGGGATCGGCATGCGTTCGCGCAGCGCTTCCTCGATCTCGAAACAGTCCGGTGCGCGGATATCCTCGAGATTGATGCCACCGAAGGTGGGCCAAAGCGGGCTGACGGCGTCGATGAATTTCTGCGGATTGATTTCGTCGATTTCGAGATCGAAAACGTCGATGCCGGCGAACTTCTTGAAGAGGACCGCCTTGCCTTCCATTACCGGTTTGGAGGCAAGGGCGCCGATATTGCCAAGGCCCAGCACGGCCGTGCCGTTGGAAATGACCGCAACCAAGTTCTGGCGGGACGTGTAGCGAGCAACCGATTCTGGGTTTTCGGCGATTTCTTCGCAGGGAGCGGCAACGCCGGGCGAATAGGCCAGCGCAAGATCGCGCTGGTTTCCCAGCGGCTTGAGCGGCTGAATTTCCAGCTTTCCGGGCTTCGGAAATTCATGGAAATGCAGCGCGGCCTCACGCAATGCCCTGCGCTGTTCGTTGATATCGCTCGACACGTCAAAGACCTCCCAGCCCGCTTGCGCCGCGTTGGTGCCACCAATCGCCGGCAATGAAAAGGGGCCATTCGCCCATGATGGCCCTTACCGGCGAAATTACGGCGTCAGGCGGCGTTGGCAACACCGGAAAGGTCCGGCTGCAAAGCGGTCGCAGAGTTGAGTGCGAGTGCCAGTTCACGGAACGCCACGATCCTCAGCGCCGGGGCGAAAATATAGCCCTGCGCATGCAGCACGCCGCGGGCCCTCAGGTAGAGTGCCTGCTCCTCGGTCTCGACGCCTTCGGCTACGATCTCGCAGTCAAGGTCCTTGGCCATGGCAATCAGCCCGTCCAGCACCGGCACCTGCGTTGTGCCCGGCTTGATCATGTCCACGAAGATGCGATCGATCTTGATGACATCGACGCCCAGCGTCGCGAGATAGGCCAGGTTCGAATGGCCGGTACCCGCATCGTCCATCGCCAGCTTGCAGCCCAATGCATGCAGCCCTGCGATGACACTTGTGGTCGCCACTGAATTGTTGAGCGGTCGCCGCTCGGTGATTTCGAACACCAATTGCTGAAAACCGATTGGCGATTGCCCGAAAATGGCCTGCACGTCTTCCACGATGCCGACATCGCGGAAATGGCCCTCGAACAGATTGATGGAGATCTTCATCTTCGGCAAAGTCTTGCACAATTCGCCCAGATCGCTCCGCACCTGCTGCATCAGCGACACCGTCATGGGAATCGCCAGACCCGTGACCTCGGCGTAATCGATGAAGGCGCCGGGCGGTATCACTTCCCCATTGCGCTTTTCCCAGCGGCACAGAACCTCGCAGCCGACCAGTTCGCCAGTGCGCAGATTGATGACCGGCTGGTAATAGGGCTTGACCTCGTTCCGCTCGATTGCCCGTTCGAGATCGAAGGCCGGCATGCGCGAGCGCCGCACATAGCGCAGGTTGAGCAACAGGAAAATGGCGCTGGCAATACAGGCGAGCACTGTAAATACCGCGTCGAGATCGGCATAGCCGGCGCGGACCATGGCAAATGGCACGGCAAGCTCGACCTTGATCGGGAATTGCCCCGCATAGCTCTGCCCGCTAACATATTCGGTGTTGGCGGAACGCCGATCGAAACCGCTCGGATCGCCGATGGTCAGGATCGGCAAGCCGTTCGTAAGCGTGACGCGCATCATGGCGGCGTCCTGCATGGTGTCGGACAGCGCACTTTCCGATTGTCCCAGCAGCGGGACGAACACCGAAACCCGCCGCATCTGGCCAAAGACCTGAGTGATCTTGATGGCGGGCATTTCCATGTCGCCGAACTTGACCACGCTCATCGTTTCGGTCAGCCCCGGCACCGGCAGCGGCGAGGACATCGGCGAATGGGTAACGACGCGGCCATAGGCGTCGCAATATTGCACACCGTCATTATTTTCGACCAGGAACTGCTTGATGTTGAGGCTGGATTCGATGGCCGCCTGCGCATTGGTGACGAAAGTCGGAGTACACAGGGAGGGTGTGTCGGCAATGACCCTGCGCAGGGCAGCGACGCCATCCATGACACTGGCATTGATGTGGGAACTGGTGGTGTCGACATAGTCTTGAACCACGGTTTTCTCGCGGTAGCGCACATAGGCATCGAGCAGATAGTCCACGGCAACGATCGGCACGAACGCCAGTATGGCGCCGATCAGCATCAGGACATGTGACAGATTGGATTTCACACCGCGAATCCACTCGATAGAGGGCACTCAAGCGGTAGCAATGAAGGGTTTAACGTCCCATTAACGACACTTAACGCGTGCTAACGATAACAAGGGGGCGGCCCACCGGACCGCCCCTTGATTGTGTTGGTGAACAGCTCAGCTCTGGACGTTCAGCCGAATGCTCAGTTCGCGCAATTGCTTGTTGTCTGCCGGGCTCGGTGCGCCCATCAGCAGGTCTTCGGCCTGCTGGTTCATTGGGAAGGCCGTGATCTCGCGCAGGTTCTGCACGCCGCACAGCAGCATCACGATGCGGTCGATACCGAAGGCCGCACCACCATGCGGCGGCGCGCCATACTGGAAAGCACGATAAAGACCGCCGAACTGCTCCTCGACCTCTTCCCGCGACTTGCCGGTCAACTCGAACGCCTTGACCATGGTCTCGGGTTCCTGGTTACGGATCGAACCGGAAGCGATTTCAAAGCCATTGCAGACGGCATCGTACTGGTAGGCCTTCAGGGACAGCGGATCGTCGCTATTGAGGCCATCGATCCCGCCCTGGGGCATGGAGAAGGGATTATGCGCAAAGTCGATGCGCTTTTCTTCCTCGCTCCACTCATAGAACGGGAAATCGACGATCCAGCACAGCGCGTACTGCTCGGTGTCGACCACGCCCAGATCAGTGCCGACCTTGGTACGGGCCTCGCCGGCAAACTTGTAGAACTTCTCCGGACGGCCGGCGACGAAGAACACCGCATCGCCATCGCCCAGACCCAGCTGTGCCTTGAGGGCAGCCGTACGCTCTTCGCCGATATTCTTGGCAATCGGGCCCGAACCGGCACCGTCCTTGAAGAAGATATAGCCCAGACCAGGCTGGCCCTCGCCTTGCGCCCAGGCATTCATGCGATCGCAGAACGCACGGCCGATCGGCTCGGCGCCAACCTTATTCTTGGCGGGAATGGCCCAGACTTCGACCTTCGGATCGGCCTCGATTTGGTTGGCGAAAACCTTGAAGCCAGAGCCGGCAAAATGCTCTGTAACAGCCTGGATCTCGATCGGGTTGCGCAGGTCCGGCTTGTCTGAGCCATACTTGCGGATCGCCTCGGAATAGGGGATGCGCGGCCAGCCCTTGGTGACGCGCTTGCCATCGGCGAACTGCTCGAACACCGAGGTCATGACCGGCTCGACAGTGTTCCACACGTCTTCCTGGGTCACGAAGCTCATTTCCAGGTCCAGCTGGTAGAACTCGCCCGGAAGCCGGTCGGCACGCGGGTCTTCGTCGCGGAAGCAAGGCGCGACCTGGAAGTAGCGATCGAAGCCCGCCACCATCAGCAGCTGCTTGTATTGCTGGGGCGCCTGCGGCAGCGCGAAGAACTTGCCGGGATGAATGCGGCTCGGCACGAGGAAGTCGCGCGCGCCTTCAGGCGATGATGCGGTCAGGATGGGGGTCGAGAATTCGGTGAACCCTGCCCCGCCCATGCCGGCGCGCATGGCCGAAATGATCTTGGTGCGCTTGACGATATTGTTGTGGAGCTTCTCGCGACGGAGATCCAGGAACCGGTAACGCAGGCGAATATCCTCGGGATAATCGGCATCACCAAAGACCGGCAACGGCAATTCCTTGGCCGCGGAGAGAACTTCGATCTCGCGGATAAAGATTTCGATGGCGCCGGTCGGAATGTTGGAATTGACCGCCGATGCGTCGCGCAGCTTCACCTCGCCGTCGATGCGCAGCACCCATTCGGAGCGCACTTTTTCGGCCAGCGGGAAGGCGGCAGAATCGGGGTCGATCACGCACTGGGTGATTCCATAATGGTCGCGCAGGTCGATGAACAGCAATCCGCCATGGTCTCGGACGCGGTGAACCCAGCCGCTCAGGCGCACATTATTGCCAGCATCAGCCGCCGTCAGGGCGCCACAGGTGTGGGTGCGGTAGCGATGTAGGGTCATGTCGAAGCTCGGATTTTGCTAGGGAAAAGGCCGGATTGTGGGGCGGAAAAGCGCATGGCCACCCGCCCTTGTCAAGCTGCGGGGCATATCGGCTTTTGTCGCTCGTCCGCAAGGGAAATCGACGGTGGAGCAATCGGGCAACACCTGCTAGTAAGAATATTGACTTTTTTAGGACGGTTGCCGGTATGGACTTGATTGTATCCACAGACGTGCTCGCCGCGTTCTGCGAGCGCGCTGCCCAGTATGAATTTGTTACGGTCGATACCGAATTCCTCCGCGAAACAACTTATTGGCCCCGCCTCTGTCTGATCCAGGTCGCTACGGACGATGAGGCTGTGCTCATCGATCCTCTGGCGCCCGACATCCGCCTGGCCCCATTCTTCGCGCTTCTGGCCAATCCCGGTGTGACCAAGGTATTCCACGCCGCACGCCAAGATATAGAAATCTTCGTCAAGTTGACCGGCGCCGTGCCGAACAACATCTTCGATACCCAGGTGGCGGCCAGTGTATGCGGCTTTGGAGACAGTGCGTCCTATGACAGCCTCGTGCGCTCGATCTGCAAGATCGAGCTCGACAAGTCCTCGCGCTTTACCGACTGGTCGGCACGTCCGCTGTCGGAAAAGCAGCTTTCCTACGCCTTGGCCGACGTGACCTGGCTGCGCGACATCTATCGTGAGTTGCGGCGCCAGGTGGAAGCGGCCCGTCGCTGGGATTGGGTCGAGGATGAAATGACGGCCCTGCGCAGCATCGATACCTACGTGGTCAAGCCCGAGCAGGCCTGGGAACGGTTGAAGATGAAGTTCAACCGCCCCCGCGACATCGCGGCGCTCAAGGTACTGGCGCAATGGCGTGAACGGCGCGCCCAGGAGACGGACCAGCCGCGCAGCCGCATTCTCAAGGACGACGTTCTGGCCGAGCTCGCCACCCAGCGCCCTCTGACTGCCGATGCTTTCGAAAAACTGCGGGCCGTGCCCCGCGGCTTCGGTCGCAGTGGAGCTGCCGGTGAGATCATTGCCCTGCTCAAGGATGTCGAGGCGCTGCCGAAGGCTGCATTGCCGCCGATGCCGGAGCGCTATCGCGGCCCCTCCCCCAAGGGCGCCGTAGGCGATCTCATCCGCGTCCTCCTCAAGGCCGTCGCGGAACAGCACGGCGTGGCCGCCCGCATCATTGCCACGTCCGACGAAATCGATGCGCTGGTGCTCGACGACGAGGCCGATGTGCCTGCCCTGAGGGGCTGGCGGCGCAAGCTCTTCGGCGAGAAGGCCTTGGCCATCAAGCATGGTCGCGTCGGTCTTGTGGCGACGCGCAAGGGTATTGTGGAAATCGCGGTCGACCGCGCCGCCGCAGCCGAATAGGTCAGCCGATTTCGATCCGGGATTCGCTGTGGCCGGCGGCCTCCGCGAATTGGCGGAGGCGATTGCGCAGGTGATCGCCGTTGAGAAACGCGAAGTCGGTCGGCAGATGCAGCACCAGCGAAGTGTCGACGAGGCTGAACCGTGTCCTGGGCAAAATGCCGGGCATGGCCGCAGTCATGGGATAGGCAACCCGGAACAGTGCGCCAATGAGCCGGGCTCGCGCGGTCTGCTCTGGCGTACCCAGCGACACCAGCGCCTGCGCCGCCTTGCTCTTGAGCCCGTCATAGCGAACGGCAATGGCCTGGGCCAGAAAGGCGCGGCCAGGATGATCGACACCGGTCAATGATCCATAGGCCACCGCGTCCACGCTTTGCGGGCCGCGATAATCGGGGTGCGAGCGCCAGCCGATATCGGAAAGCAGGCATACCACCGTGCGCAGGCGAAATTCCGAAGGCGTTTCCAGGATATTGGCCGCGCCGAGATATTGCCCGGTGAATTCTATGAGGTCATTGGCATGGGCGGGCGAGCGCGATCGCAGCACCGAAAGCTCTTCGGCGCCCTGGATCAGCGGGTCGATGCTGCGCTCGCGCTGGTCCAGCTTGCCGTAGAGATAGCCCTCGCGCACGCCGAGCGCCGAAAAGACGATACTCTCGAAATGACCGGCCTTGAGAACCTCGGCCATGACGGCTGCACCGATCGGCACCAGTTCCCGCCGTGACGAGCTGACCGAACCCGACCCGGGATAATTCTTGCAGGAATCCGCGTCGACGATGGACTGGCAGAACGCAATCATCTCGGCGGCTGACACGACATAGTTCTGCACCATGTGCAGGGCATAATCTGTGCGGGCCTGATGCAGCTTGGCGAGCGATCGCCAGGTTCCGCCGATGGCCGCAAAGCGCCCCCCGGGCGAGGTACCGGCCAGAATGCTCTTGCTCAGTTGCGCCCGCACCAACTCGGCAGCTTTTACCGGAGATCCGTCGGCATCGTCCTGAAGACGGATGACGCCTAGCTCATGGCTTTCCCCATTCGTATCGGCACCATTGGCAATGGCGGACAATTCGAGGCTACCGCCCCCCAGATCGCCGACAATGCCCGAGAAGCCCGGTATGCCGGCCACGACACCAAGGGCAGCGAAATGGGCCTCCTCTTCGCCGCTCAGCACATTGACGGAGGTCTCCATCACGGCTTCGACGGCAGCGACAAACTCTTTCCGGTTGCTGGCCTCGCGCACAGCGGAAGTGGCAAGGATATGAACCTTGCCGACCCGCATCATTCTGGCCACCATCGCAAAGCGGCGGATGGCGTCGATGGCCGTGGCCATGCTGGCGTCCGAGAGCCTGCCGCTCTTGGCAATGCCCCGGCCCAGTGCACACGAGGATTTCTCGTTGTAGAGCGGCGTCAGCGCCCGCGCATGGCGTTCATAGACCACCAGGCGCACTGAATTTGAGCCGATATCCAGCACCGCAACGGGACGGGCACCCTTGATGCGCCCCTGCGCGGTCGGATCGGCGTCGACGCCCCAGAACTGGACCAAGCTTAACCCTCGTCGGAGTCCACCATGCCCGCGCTGCCGCGACCCGACAGCGACGGATTGGTCATGAAATAGTTATGGGCGTTGAAAGGTTCATCGCCCTCGTTCATCCGGACACGGTGCGAGCTGCCGTCCGGGAGCACTTCCCAACTTTGCTGGTTGTCCTTGAGATAGGCAACCATGATCTGGTCGAGGATCTGCTTGTGAACCGTCTTGTTGAGGATGGGCACCATCACCTCGACACGACCGTCGAGGTTGCGCCCCATCAGGTCGGCAGAGGAAATATATACCTTCGCCCTTGCTGACGGCATCAATTCGCCATTGCCGAAGCAATAGATGCGGCTGTGCTCGAGGAAGCGGCCAACCACGGACTTGACCCGAATATTATCCGAGAAGCCTGGAATGCCCGGACGCAGGCAACAGATGCCCCGCACGATCAGCTCGACCTTCACCCCCGCCTGGCTCGCATCGTAAAGCGCGTCGATGACCTGCGGGTCTACCAGCGAGTTCATCTTGAGCAGGATATGCGACGGCTGCCCATTGCGCGACAGCTCGATCTCCCGAGCGATATTGTCGAGCAGGGTCTGGCGTAGGTTTACCGGCGATACGGCCAACGTTTCCAGCTCCGTCGGCCTTGCATAGCCGGTGATGAAATTGAACACCCGCGCCACGTCCCGCGTGATGGCAGGGTCGATGGTGAAGTAGCTGAGGTCGGTATAAATCTTGGCGGTGATCGGGTGGTAATTGCCGGTGCCGATGTGGCAATAGCTCACCAGCTTGCCCTTTTCGCGCCGGACCACCTGGCTGAGCTTGGCATGGGTCTTGAGTTCGATGAAGCCGAACACGACCTGCGCACCCGCCCGTTCGAGATCGCGTGCCCAGCGAATATTGGCTTCCTCGTCGAACCGCGCCTTGAGCTCGACCAGGCAGGTCACCGACTTGCCCGCTTCGGCTGCCATGATCAGTGCCTTGACGATCGGGCTGTCCGAAGATGTGCGGTAAAGCGTCTGCTTGATGGCAACCACGTCTGGATCGCGGGCGGCCTGCATCAGGAATTGCGCGACCACGTCGAAGCTTTCGAACGGATGGTGCACCAATATGTCCTTGGCGCGGATGGCGGCGAAACTGTCGCCATTGTAATCGCGGATACGTTCGGGGAAACGCGCAAGATAGGGCGAAAACTTGAGGTCCGGCCGCTCGATGTCGCAGATCTTGCGCGCATCTGCGAGGCCCAGGAAGCCCTGCACCTCGAAGACATCGGCTTCCTTGACGCCCAATTGCTCGCCGATCTGTCGCTTCAGCGCACGCGGCATGGACCGTTCGATTTCGAGCCGGATCACCTGACCGCGCCGACGCTGCCGCAGGGCGGATTCGAACTCCACCACCAGGTCGGCCGCCTCGTCGTCGATTTCGATTTCGCTGTCCCGAATGATGCGGAACGCGCCCGAGCCCACCACTTCATGGCCGGGAAACATCTTGTGGAAGAACAGCTTGACCAGGGTATCGATGGTGACGACTTCGCTGCGTCCCTCCGACACCAGCCCTGAGGGCAGATTGATGAAGCGATCGAGATTGCCTGGAATACGCACCAAGGCGGTCAGGTTCTGGTCGCTGTTGGGACGCTTGAGCTCGAAGGCCAGCGCCAATCCCAGATTGGGGATGAAGGGAAACGGATGCGCTGGGTCCACGGCGATGGGGGTCAAGACCGGGAAGATTTCCTCGCGGAACAGCTTCTGGAGATAGGCGATCTGCTCGGCACTGAGATCGTCGGCCTCGTGGATTACCACGTTCTGCGCGAACAATTCCTCGCGCAGTTCCTTCCAGTGGTCCTGCTGCTCGAGCTGGAGATGCTGGGCCAGCGTGGCGATTTCCTCGAGCTGTTCGCTCGGGGTCAGCCCGTCGGCGCTCTGTTTGGAAAGCCCGGCCCGGATCTGGCCTTTGATACCGGCGACCCGAACCATGTAGAACTCGTCGAGATTGTTGGCCGAGATCGAAACGAAGCGGAGCCGCTCAAGCAGCGGATGGGACGTGTTTCCGGCTTCCTCCAGCACTCGCATGTTGAATTGCAGCCAGCTGACCTCACGGTTGACGAACCGCGCCGGGCTGGTGCGCAGGGCCTCCGCATCGGGGCCGGCCGAGCCGGTTTCGGCGAACTCGCTCATGTCATTCATCGTGATCTGCGTCCCAATCCTGTTCGGCGGCTTCGCGCAAGTCCTGCCTCTGCGCCAGCGCCTCTGCGGCCAAGTTGCGGGTAACGGCCGTCCCCTTGGCAAGGGCCAGCCGGTCAAGAAGCTCAACCAGGGCAGCAGCTTCTTCGGGGCTGCGCTCCATGCGCGGCACGATATAGCCGATGACCCGGGGGTCGACTTTGATTTGCCGGTCCCCGAATAATTTCACGAACATCTGTGACAGTTCAATGTCATCGCTCACACGTAACCGAAAGGTTGCCGCCCGGCGGGCCCGCGAGCGTGCATCGTCTGTCACCAGGGGCCAGTCGCCGACCTCGGCCCGCGCCGTCATCAGCAGGGCCCGTTCGCCCCGCATCGCCTGGTTGAGAAGGTGGAACAGAGCATGCTCGTCGTAACCGGCCCGGTCCACGTCCTCGATCAGCAGCGCTGCTCGGCCACCAGCCGCCGCGATGGATGCGATTGTCTCAGGCGTTACCGTGTTGGCATGGGCGCGGTCGAGAAAGATGCGCGCCAGATGAGACTTGCCCGATGCCGCCGGACCGATCAGCAGGGTCATGCCATCAGGCCAGTGCGGCCAGGCAAGGATGCGGCCATGCGCCAGCGCATTGCCCTCCCCAACAAGGAAGTCGTCCTCGGCGTGGGATGGTTCATGCCCCAGGTCGAGCGGCAATTGCCGCGGTCCGTCCTCACGCAGCGGCATCGTTACCCGGCGTATCGCCCTGTCCCAGATAGAGCGAGCTTTCCTTGTACTTGCGCACGCCATAGCGCACCAGCACCGATGCAATGGCCGCCATCGGCACGGCCAGCAGCAGGCCGACAAAACCGAATACCGCTCCCAGTGCCAGGAGCGCAAACATCATCCATACCGGATTGATGTTGATCGAAGACCCGACAAGCTTGGGATAGAGCACATTGCCCTCGATGAACTGCCAGAACAAAAAGATGCTGGCGACACCGGCGACCATCCACCAATTGGGTGCGAACTGAACGATCGCTATGCCGACCGACAGGCTGAGGCCGAGCGTGAAGCCCGCAAACGGAATGAAGCTGATCAGCCCGGAAATGAGCCCCACGGCGAGGCCGAAATTCAGGCCGATCAGGCTGAGCGCTGTGGCGTAAAAGGCCGCGTCGATCAGCAAAACGCCACCCTGCCCGCGAATAACGCCCGCCATCGACCGATCAATATCGCGCAGGATACCTTTGATTTCGCTCTTATGCGCTTTCGGCAGCAGGCCGTCGATGCCCCGCACCATGCCCTGCCAGTCGAGCAGCAGGTAAAAGGCAACCACGGGCGAAAGGATGGTGAAGCCCACCACTGCGGCGCCGGTCAGCCCGATATTGACCAGTTCAGCCGGCAATGTGGCGATAAAGCCAAGTGCGCTGCGCGTCAGGTCGTTGATGGTGATCTGCACCTGAGCGGCGCGTTCGGGGCCGAGCCATTCGTTGAGTTCGGGCGAATAGCGGGTCGCCAGTTCCTGCAGATCGCTGAAATAGGCCGGCAGCCTCTGGATCAGCCCGATGATCTGTTGGCCGATCAGCGGCACGAAAATCGAAAACAGGCTGACCACGATTGTCATCATGCTCAGCAGCACCACCACACTGGCCCACACCCGGTTGAAGCGCCATTTCTGCAGCTGCGTGGCCAGCGGGTTCAGCAGATAGGCCAACGCGGTGCCCACGACGAAGGGCAGCAGGATGCCGCGAAACACCCACAGGACCAGGATCAATGCCAGGAGCAGGCCGATCCAGATGAGCACTTGATTTCGAAGCGACATGGTGCCGGGCGGCCCTTGCGTATGAGTAAGCGAAAAGCTATCAGGCCGTCTAACGGCCAGCACCGAAAAATTCAACCAACCCGGAATGCGCGCATCCCATTGCGCCCGCAATCCCCAGCATTGGCATTGAGGCTCATGTCCGACGCGCAAAACCTGCCACCAAACGGTCTATCGTACAAGCAGGCAGGCGTCGACATCGACGCAGGAAATGCCCTTGTGGAAGCCATCAAGCCCGCTGTGCGCTCAACGCGTCGCCCCGGCGCCGATGGCGAGATCGGTGGCTTCGGTGGTCTGTTCGACCTCAAGGCCGCCGGGTTCAGAGACCCGGTCCTGGTGGCCGCCAATGACGGCGTCGGCACCAAGCTCAAGATCGCCATCGACACCGGCAGGCACGACACTATCGGCCAGGACCTCGTGGCCATGTGCGTCAACGATCTTGTCGTCCAGGGCGCCGAACCCCTGTTCTTCCTCGACTATTTCGCCACCGGTAAGCTGGACGTTACCCAGGGCACGGCCATTGTCGAAGGCATCGCCCATGGGTGTCGCCTGGCCGGCTGCGCCCTTATTGGCGGCGAGACCGCCGAAATGCCCGGCATGTATCACGGCAACGACTATGATCTTGCCGGCTTTGCCGTCGGCGCTGCCGAGCGCGACAATCTGCTGCCGCGCAAGGATATCGGCGCAGGCGACGTGCTCGTGGCCATTGCCTCTTCCGGCGTGCATTCGAACGGCTATTCGCTGGTCCGCAAGATCGTCGATATATCCGGCCTCGCTTGGGATGCTCCCGCACCCTTTGCCGACGGCAAGACCCTGGCCGAAGCGCTGCTCGAGCCGACCCGCATTTATGTAAAGCCGCTCCTGGCCGCCCTCAAAGACGGCCTTGCCATCAAGGCGCTCGCCCACATCACCGGTGGCGGATTTATCGACAATATACCGCGCGTCCTGCCCGAGCACCTGGCGGCCGACATTGATCTTGCGGCGGTGACCGTCCCGGCGGTCTTTGGCTGGCTCAGCAGGACCGGCGGCATGGAAGAGCGTGAAATGCTGCGCACCTTCAATTGCGGCGTCGGCATGCTGGTCGCCGTTTCCCCCGAGGATGCCGACAAGCTGGTTGAGAGCCTGACGGCTTCGGGCGAAATTGCCTCGATTGTCGGCCAATTGGCGGAACGCAACGGCGACGCCGTCACCTTCCGGGGCAAGCTCGCGCTGTGACCCGCAAAAAGGTCGCCATCCTGATTTCCGGCCGTGGCTCCAATATGGCCACGCTGATCGAGGCTGCACAGGCCGCGGATTATCCCGCGGAGATCGTCGGCGTGCTGTCCAACAGGGCCAGCGCCCCAGGCCTTGCGCTCGCAGCTTCCCATGGCCTTGCCACGGCATCGCTCGCCCAAAGCAAGTTCCCCAGCCGCGATATGTTCGAAGACACCATGACCCAGGTGCTTGAAAGCTGGGAAACGGAGATCGTTTGCCTCGCCGGCTTCATGCGCATCCTTGGCGAGGACTTCGTTGATCGCTGGCAGGGCCGGCTCATCAACATTCACCCTTCGCTGCTTCCCGCCTATAAAGGCCTTCACACCCATGAGCGCGCGATCGCGGACGGCGCGACGGAGCATGGCTGCACGGTCCATTTCGTCACCCCAGGCCTTGATGAAGGCCCGGCTATTCTCCAGGCCCGGGTGCCGGTCCTCGCCACCGATACGCCCGAGACCCTCTCCGCCCGCGTGCTGGTCGAGGAACATCGCATCTATCCCCAGGCCCTGCGAATGCTGGCCGCCGGTGAGGTCCACATCTGATCGTCCATCACTGGAATTGATCCGGTCCATCGTCAAAATCGGTTCGACCTGGTGCAGCGTCAGGAATAGCGTGCCGGCCTTTACGGAGGGGACGCCATGAGTCTGCGTGACTGGGCCTTGATCATCATGTTGGGCGCCATCTGGGGCTGCTCCTTCGTCTTCAATGCCATCCTGATCCGGGAGATCGGTCCGCTCTGGGTCACCTCACTGCGTGTCGGCATCGGTGCCCTCGGCTGTTGGGCTTTTCTGCTCGCCCTGCGCAAGCCGATCCCACGCGAGCCCAGGCTCTGGCTGCAGTTGGGCGCGCTCGGTGTCATTGCCTATGCCGTTCCCTTTGCGCTGTTCCCGCTCGCCCAGGCCCATCTCGCCAGCGGCATTGCGGCCATCATCAACGCCCTGACGCCGATGGTCACTGCCATCGTCTCCCATTTCTGGATCGGCGGGGAGAAAGCCACGCGCACCAAGTTCACCGGCGTCTTGATCGGCTTTGCCGGCGCGGCCATCCTGGTGTCGCCGGCGCTCGCATCGGGGGGAAGCTCGCAGCTCTGGGCCGTCGCCGCCTGCCTGGGCGCCACTCTGTGCTATGCGCTCTCGCTCAACATCACCCGCAGCTACAGGCATGTCGAGCCCACTGCCTTTGCGGCCATTGCCCTGACCGTCGCGGCCGTCATCGCCATTCCGCTGGCCTTGCTGGCCGAAGGGCTTCCCGTCATGACCCGACCGGAAAGCTGGGGCGCGGCACTCGCCATCGGCCTTTTGTCCACCGCCTTCACCTTCCAGATCATGTATCGCATCCTGCCGCGGGTGGGCGCCACCAACTTTGCCACCACCACCTTCATCGCGCCGATCTCCGCACTCATCATCGGCGTCTCCGTTCTCGGCGAAACCATCCTGCCCATCCAGCTTCTGGGCATGCTCGTCATTTTCCTCGGTCTGCTGTTCATTGACGGACGGGTCCGACGCATCTGGCGGGTGGGCCAGCCGGGTTAACGGCGGAACAATTCTCCCATCCCGCCGTTGGCCAGCGAGGAGATGACCATGCCCGAACCCAGACCCGACATCGATCCGCGCCCGATTCCCGAGATCGTGCCACAGCCCGAACCGCCGCAGCCTCAGCCAGTCGATCCGGTGCCGCCGGGACCCGAAGAGGCTCCCAGTCCCGACCAGCCGGTGGAAGAGCCCCTACCCCCGCGCGAACCCGAAATTGCGCCCGAACCCGGCCACGAACCGCAACCAAGAGAGGTCTAGATGACCGATCCGCATCGCCACGATCCCGATATCCCCCATAGCCACCCGGAGCCCGCGCCACCCATGCCGGTGCATCTGCCGACGGGCGACGCAGACAATCCCCACACTTCGCCGCTGCGGCATGACCAGGATACGGAAAGGCCCGATCCGGCATTGCCGCCGGAACCGGGCCACGACATCAATCCGTGAAAAAAGGCGGCGCTCAGCGCCGCCTTTGTCTTATTCGATGCCGAGCTTTTGCTTCATCAGCTCGTTGAGGGCCTGCGGATTGGCCTTGCCTCCCGAAGCCTTCATCGCCTGGCCAACGAACCAGCCGATCATCGTCGGCTTGGCTTTGACCTTCTCCACCTGATCGGGGTTGGCGGCGATGATCTCGTCGACGATCTTCTCGATAGCCCCCAGATCGGTCACCTGCTTGAGGCCGCGGCGCTCAACGATGTCCGCCGGATCCCCCTCGGGCTCCTCGCTGATGAGAATCTGCAGGACATCCTTGCCGCCCTTCGACGAGATCGTGCCGCCTGCGATCAGGTCGACGAGCCCGGCAATCTGGGCGGGCTTGATATGGGTTTCCCAAACGGCCAGGCCCTGGCTGTTGGCAAAGGCGGCCACGTCGCCGTTGAGGATGTTGGCCACGGCCTTGCCGTCGCGCTTGCTGCCGTTATGGGCGACGCAGGCCTCGTAATAATCTGCGGTTTCGCGATCCAGCGTCAGCACATGCGCGTCATAGGGCGTCACTCCATAATCGGCCACGAAGCGCGCCTGCTTCTCGTCCGGCAGTTCCGGCAGGTTTTCCGCCAACGCTGCGATGAACGCATCGTCGAATTCGAGCGGCAGCAGGTCCGGGTCGGGAAAGTAGCGATAATCATGCGCTTCTTCCTTGGACCGCATCGAGCGCGTCTCGCCGTTCTTGGGATCGAACAGGCGCGTCTCCTGGTCGATGGAGCCGCCATCTTCCAGAATGTCGATCTGACGGCGCGCCTCATATTCGATGGCCTGACCGGCGAACCGGATCGAATTGACGTTCTTGATCTCGCAACGCGTGCCGAATTCGCCGCCCGGACGACGCACCGAAACGTTCACGTCGGCCCGCATGGAGCCCTGCTCCATATTGCCGTCGCACGTGCCCAGATAGCGCAGGATGGTGCGCAGCTTGGACAGATACGCCTTGGCTTCCTCTGACGAGCGCAAGTCCGGCTTGCTGACGATTTCCATCAGCGCCACGCCCGAGCGGTTGAGATCGACGAAGCTCATGTTCGGATGCTGGTCGTGGATCGACTTGCCGGCGTCCTGCTCGAGGTGCAGGCGCTCGATACCGATCTCGATCTGCTCCCCATCGACGTCCAGCAACACCTTGCCTTCGCCGACGATCGGGTCCTTGAACTGAGAGATCTGGTAACCCTGCGGCAGGTCGGGGTAGAAATAGTTCTTGCGGTCGAACACGCTGCGCTTGTTGATCTGAGCCTTGAGGCCCAGCCCGGTGCGCACGGCCTGTCGTACGCATTCCTCGTTGATGACCGGCAACATGCCCGGCATCGCTGCGTCCACGAAGCTGACATTGGCATTGGGCGGGTTGCCGAACTCCGTAGAAGACCCGGAGAACAGCTTGCTCTCACTCGTCACCTGTGCGTGCACTTCCATGCCGATGATGATTTCCCAATCGCCGGTCGAACCGGAAATCAGGCGCTTTTTGTCAGGGGTGCGGGTATCGACGAGGGTCACTTGGCAGTCCTGAGTGATATTCTGAATTCAGTCGAGTGCTTAGCGGGCTTGCCGGGGCGTTGCAACTGCCGGGACGATGCGAGAACGCATAAACCCCACGCGACCTGGTCTGGCGACGGGCAGGATCAGTCCACACCGCCCCATTCAACGCAGCCTGCGGTGAAAACGAGTATAGTTGTCGAAGCGGGATATCGCTTCAAATCCGAGGCGCCCTAGAAGCCTCATGCTGCGATCATTGCCATGGGTGACACCCGCATAAATGTCGCTGGCGGCACATGTGTCGAAGGCAAAGTGCACGACCCGCCGAACCGCCGCTTGCGCCACGCCCCGACCGACATGCGATGCGGCTAACCAATAGCCCAGGCCATAAATTGGCGGCGCGACGCCGATGAGATCGACCCGCCCAATCATGTCGCCCGAAAGCAAAATACCGAAGCGATAATGGCGGTCGGGCTCGTCTGTCAGCCCCTCCGCGATATCCTCAATGCTTGATGCCACCAGATCGGCATAGTCGCCCCATCGCGTCAGGTGGTTTGCATTAACCTGCACTAGCCGAACAGACAGGCCGCATCGCTCGGCTCGAGCTGCCGCAATGTCACCTCTGGCATGGATGTCGTAAGGGTCAGAATGGACAAGTCCAGACCCTCACGGCCTCATGCACGTTTAAACCAGACGGCTCTGGTCCATCGCTGCGGCGATGAAGCTGGTGAACAGCGGATGCGGCTCGAACGGCTTGGATTTCAGCTCGGGATGGAATTGCACGCCGATGAACCACGGATGGTCAGTGCGCTCGACGATTTCAGGCAGCTTGCCGTCGGGCGAGACGCCGGAGAACAGCAGGCCGTTCTTTTCCAGCACCTTGCGGTAGTCCATGTTCACCTCGTAGCGGTGACGATGGCGTTCCGAGATCCGGGTCGAGCCATAGATGTCGGCAACGCGCGAGCCGCGCGTGAGCTGTGCCGGATAGGCGCCCAGGCGCAGCGTGCCGCCGAGATCGCCATCCGACGCGCGGCTTTCCGTTTCGTTGCCCTTCACCCACTCGGTCATCATGCCCACGATAGGCTCCTTGGTGGGCCCGAATTCGGTGGAAGATGCCGACTTGATTCCCGCCGTATTCCGGGCTGCTTCGATACAGGCCATCTGCATCCCGAAACAGATACCGAAATAAGGCACGTCCTTGGTGCGGGCAAAACGGGCCGCTTCGATCTTGCCGGCCGAGCCGCGCTCGCCGAAACCGCCCGGCACGAGGATGCCATGCACATGCTCAAGATAGGGCGCGGGATCGTCCCGCTCAAACACTTCCGAGTCGATCCATTGCAGGTTGACCTTGACCTTATTGGCGATACCCCCATGGGTCAGCGCTTCGGACAGCGACTTATAGGCATCCTTGAGGCCGGTATACTTGCCCACGATGGCGATATTGACCTCGCCCTCGGGATTGTGGTGGCGGCGCGACACCTCTTCCCAAGCCGACATGTCCGGCTCGGGCGCATCGGTGATGCCGAGCGCTGCCAGGATTTCGCGGTCGAGACCTTCCTGGTGATAAGCCATGGGCACGTCATAGATCGACCCGACGTCGAGCCCCTGAATGACCGCGGTTTCGCGCACATTGCAGAACAGCGAGAGTTTCTTCTTCTCGCCCTCGGGGATGGGGCGGTCGCAGCGCACCAGCAGCACGTCCGGCGCAATGCCGATCGAGCGCAATTCCTTGACCGAATGCTGGGTCGGCTTGGTCTTCAGTTCCCCCGCCGATGGAATATAGGGCATCAGCGTGAGGTGGAGATAGGCGGCGTGTCCGCGCGGCAGGTCATTGCCCAGCTGGCGGATCGCCTCGAAGAACGGAAGCCCCTCGATATCGCCGACCGTGCCGCCAATCTCGACCAGAACGAAATCGAAGTCCTCATTGCCATCGAGAACGAAATTCTTGATCGCGTCGGTCACATGCGGAATGACCTGCACCGTGGCGCCCAGGAACTCCCCCTTGCGCTCCTTGGCCAGCAGGTCCGAATAGATGCGACCAGTTGTGATATTGTCGCGCTTGTTCGCCGACCGACCTGTGAAGCGCTCGTAATGCCCCAGGTCCAGGTCGGTTTCCGCACCGTCATCGGTGACGAAAACCTCGCCATGCTGGGTCGGCGACATCGTGCCGGGATCGACATTGAGATAGGGGTCGAGCTTGCGCAGGCGGACCTTGTAGCCGCGAGCCTGCAGCACGGCGCCGAGCGCCGCCGAAGCCAAACCTTTGCCAAGGGAGGAAACCACGCCTCCGGTGATGAAAACGTACCGAGCCATGGGCGATCACCATAAGCATATCAACAACGATTCGCAGAGGGGTCATCCCGCTCTACACAAAAAGAAGAAGGGGATGTTGCCATCCCCTTTTTCGCTACGCCTTGCGGCGGATTAGTTACCCGTCGGCGCCGCCGGCGCTGTCTCTGTGCCCGCAGGAGCCTCTGGCGCCGGAGCCGTCACTGCCGCGGGAGCCTCGGGCGTCGGCGCGGTTGCGGCAGGTGCTTCCACTTCAGCGGGCGCAGCCGGGACCGGCAGGTCGGTGCCCGTGCTCTGCGCAGGAGCAGCCGGTGTCTCTGACTGGGCAGGAACGGGAAGGTCGCCTTGAAGGGCATTGAGCGCGTCGAGCACGGTGCTGGGCTGGGCGCCGTCAGGCGTCGAAACAGCGCTGTCCAGAATGCTGGAGGTCGTGCGGTCGAGTTCGCTCAGGATGGTCAGGCCAATGGCCGATGCAAAGAACAATGTCGCCAGGATCGCCGTGGTCCGGGTCAGCAGGTTGGCCGATCCACGTGCCGTCATCATGCCATTGTTGCCGCCTCCGATACCAAGGGCGCCGCCCTCGGAGCGCTGCAGCAGGATGACGACTATCAGTGCCAGGACGATCAGCAGATAGGCGACGAGCAGAACATTGGCCATGTCAGTCTTTGTCTTCGCGTCAGGCCGGGGCCAGGCAAGATCAACCAGCCCCGGTTATGAAAGGATGCGGGGTCATACACCCCTGGAACGGCAAATACCAGCCGGTGGAGGCGATTATTCGCCCCAACCGATCAGCCTGCCATTCCGCTACACCGCGGAGATAATCGTATAGAAGTCCTTTGCCAAGAGGCTGGCGCCGCCGACAAGGCCGCCATTGACGTTTTCGACCGACAAAATCTCGCGGGCATTCTGCGGCTTCATCGAACCACCATAGAGAATCCGCAACGCGTCGCCGCGCTCCTGGCCGAACCGTTCGCACAATGCAGCACGAATAGTGCCGTGCATGCTGGCAATGTCTTCCAGTGTCGGCGTGCGGCCGGTGCCGATGGCCCAGACTGGCTCGTAGGCGACAACGATGTCGTGCTGCCCGGCAGCGTCCGGAATGGATGCGGCCAACTGGCGCGCCACGACGGCTTCGGCCTCACCGGCATCGCGCTCCGCCTCGGTTTCACCGACGCAGATGATCGGGCGCAACCCGGCGCCGATCCCCGCCTCGGCCTTGGCGCAGACCACGGCGTCCGTTTCGCCGTGATGGGCACGGCGTTCCGAATGGCCCACGATGACGAATTGGGCTCCGGCATCGGCCAGCATGCTGGCCGAAATGTCCCCGGTATGGGCGCCCGAGGCTTCTGCATGGCAATCCTGCCCTCCGGCAAGGATGCCGCTGGAGGCTCCCTGCGCGGCAACGCTCGCCAGCAACGTTGCGGGAGGACACACGACGACGACGGCACGCGGAGCCGCGCCGGTGGTCAGAAGCCGTGCCAGCTCGGCCAACTCGTCGAGCGAGTGGGTGAGCCCGTTCATCTTCCAGTTTCCGGCGATCAGCGGTGATATGGTCGTCAATCTTGCTACTCCTGCCTCTTGCGCCGGAGAGGGGTTTGCCCTAACCCCGGCAGTCGAATTGTCTTACTAGTCCAGGCTTCGCCCCAGGGTAAAGTCTCGGACCCCAAACTGGAACGTTCGAAATGCTCGATGGTTTGCGTGACTTTGCAAAATCCTGGCCGGGAAAGATCCTTGGAGCATTTCTGCTCGTGGGCGTTGCCGGCTTCGGGATCAACAATGTCATTGTCGATCTGGGCAGCAATACCGTGGCCCGCGTCGGCAACGAGGAAATCAACTCGCGTGAATTCCTGCGGGCGTACCAAACCCAGGTTAATGCCATTTCGACCCAGTTGGGATCGATCCCCACCACCACGCAGGCGGAATCCCTGGGCATCCCCAGCGCCGTGCTGATGCGTCTTTCCGAAGGAGCCGCCCTCGATGGGCTCGCAGACCAGTTCGGCCTCGGCGTTTCCGATGCGCAACTGGCCCGCATGCTGCGCGAGGACCCCTCCTTCCATGGGACGCTCGGCACATTCGAGCCGGCCCTCTTCAGCCAGACGCTTCAGCGCGCCGGCTGGACCGAGGCCGAATATTTCGAAGCCCGTGGGGATGAGGCCCGTCGCGAACAGCTGACCAACACGCTGATGGCAGATGTGTCCCTGCCGGCCGTCGCCAGCACGCTGATCAACGACTATGCCTCGGCCACGCGCACCATCGATTATATCACGCTGAGCGAGACCAGTCTGGACCTGACGATCGAACCGACCGAGGAAGAACTGGCCGCCTATCTGTCCGAGCATCAGGCCGAATACCGCACCGTCGAGACCCGCCGGGTGAAAATTCTCGATCTGTCGCTGGCGTCGCTGGCCAGCACCATGCAGTTCGACGAAAGCGAGATCGAAGCCGAGTACGAACGCGTGCGGGACTCGCTGTCCACGCCCGAGCGCCGTACCATCGAACAGGTTGCTCTCAATGCCGATCAGCTCGCCCAGTTCGAAGCCGGCCTCGCGGCAGGAACCGATTTTGCAACTCTCGTGGCACAGACGGGCGTCACGCCCTCGACCTTGGGCACTCTGGCACGCAGCCAGGTGACCGATGCGCGGCTGGCCGAAACCGCCTTCGCGCTGCCCGAAGGTGGCTTTGCGATCATCGATGGCATTGGCGGTCGCCGCGCCGTGCATGTATCGGCCATCGAGGCCCAGGGGCAGCCGACGCTCGAAGAGGCACGCGACGACGTGATTACGCGCCTTGGCACCGCCACGGCGCGCACCGAAATCAACGAAGTGCTCGATCAGGTCGAGGAATTGCGTGCGGCCTTCCAGCCCATCGACACCATTGCCGAGCGCTTCGGCCTGCCGGTCTATGATCTCGAAGTGACCGCAACCGGCACGGAATTGTCCGCCCTGCCGAACCTCGCGCCGGAAGACATTGCGCGTGTCTCTCAGGCCATTTTTCGCGCCGAGGACGGACAGCTCATCCCCAGCGTGCCGCTGACGGGCAATGCTCATCTGTGGTTCGATCTCGAGGCAGTCGAGCCGGCTCGCGACCAGACACTCGATGAGGTGCGGGACCAGATCGTCGCCGCCATCACTGAAGAGCGGACCAATGAAGCATTAATGGCGCTGGGCGAGGAAATCGTCGGTCGCCTGGAAAGCGGTGAAGCGCTGGCCGATATCGCGTTTGAATTGAACACGTTCCCGCAGATCAGCTCCGCTTTCACCCGCTTCGGATCGGAAGATGGCTTCGTTGATGGCACGGTGGCCTCCGCGGCCTTTGCAGGCGGCCCCGATCACAAGGGCTCGGTGGTCAACGAAAGCGGCGAGTTCATCGTTTTTGACGTCGTTGACAACGCCGCTCCCGCCGCCGCGCTGGACGATCAGGTCATCGCCAATCTCGACAGCGAGGCGCGCAATTCCCTTTATGCGGAGTTCGTGGCTGCCCTGCGTGACGATGCCGGCCTGCGTGTAAACCAGCAGGCGCTGCGTCAGCTGCTCGTCCAGAACTTCGGCGAATAGACTTCAAACCAACGGAACCAGATCAAATGGGCGACGACTTTTCCAAGACCTTTGCCGCGCAATACGATGCCGGAAAGTCTGGACTTGTCTGGCGTCGCGTCGTGGCGGATCTGGAAACCCCCATCGGCACCTATCTCAAGCTGGCCGCGGGGCGCACGCATTCCTTCCTGCTCGAAAGCGTGCAGGACGGCACGACCCGTGGTCGCTATTCCATCATCGGTCTCCTGCCCGATCTGATCCTTAAGGTCGAGAACGGCGCCGCCGCGATCAATCGCCAGGCCCAGTCGTCCCCCGACGCTTTCGAACCTGTCGACGCCATGCCGCTCGATGCCCTGCGCAGCCTCGTGGCAGAAAGCCAGATCGACATGCCCGCGGGTCTCCCGCCGCAATCGGCCGGCATTTACGGCTATCTCGGCTATGAGATGGTCCGCTATATGGAAGTGCTGCCCAACGGCAACCCGGACGATCTCAAGACGCCCGAAGCCGTGCTGATGCGCCCCTCCCTGCTCGCCATTTTCGATACCGTCAAGGACGAGCTATATCTGACGGCGCCGGCCTATGTGCGGGCCGGCATCAGTGCCCAGCAGGCGCTCGAGGCTGCCGAAAGCCGGATCGACGACGCCATTGCCCGCCTGTCGCGCGCCTTGCCGACGACGCCCGCCTTGCCGGACCTCGAAGCCATCGAGGTCACCAGCAACACCTCGCGGGAGGATTATTTCGGCATGGTCGCCCGTGCCAAGGACTACATCACGGCCGGGGACATCTTCCAGGTCGTGCTCAGCCAGCGCTTCTCGGCAGACTTTACCCTGCCCCCCACCGCCCTCTACCGGGCGCTGCGCCGCACCAATCCCAGCCCTTATATGTATTTCCTCGATTTCGGCGACTTCGCGGTCGCCGGCTCAAGCCCGGAAATCCTGGTGCGGGTCCAGGACGGCGACGTCACCATCCGGCCCATCGCGGGCACCCGCAAGCGCGGCTCGACCCCCGCCCGGGACAAGGAACTGGCGGATGAATTGCTGTCGGACCCCAAGGAATTGTCCGAGCACCTGATGCTGCTCGATCTGGGCCGCAACGATGTCGGCCGCGTTGCCAAGACCGGTAGCGTTAAGGTTACGGACAAGTTCTTCCTCGAATATTATTCCCACGTCATGCACATCGTTTCCAACGTGGTCGGCGTGCTCGATCCGCAATATGATTTCGTCGACGCCCTTTCCGCCGGCTTCCCCGCCGGCACCGTCTCGGGCGCGCCCAAGGTTCGCGCCATGGAGATCATCGACGAACTCGAAACCTCGCGTCGCGGCATCTATGGCGGCTGCGTCGGCTATTTCGGCGCCGATGGCACCATGGACACCTGCATCGTCCTGCGCACCGGCATCGTCAAGGACGGCAAGCTCTATGTGCAGTCCGGCGCCGGCATCGTCGCGGACAGCCAGCCCGAGCTGGAACAGCTTGAATGCGAGAATAAGGCGCGGGCCCTGTTCAGCGCCGCCGAAGAGGCGCTACGCTATGCCGGCGAAGCGAAGGTGGGACAGTGAGCACGATCGTCGGCACACACCATGTCATCCCCGCATATGCGGGGCCCTCCGTTTTTCGATGGCGGGGTCAGCTCTGATAAAGAGGTTCCTGCAAGCGCGGGAACGACCCCATGGTTAGGAAGCAGCGCCCAAATGACCAAGACCCTCGTCATCGATAATTACGACAGTTTCACGTACAACCTCGTCCATTTCCTGGGCGAACTTGGCGCCGACATCACTGTGCGCCGTAACGACAAGATTACCCTTGAGGACATCGCCGTCATGGCGCCCGAGGCGATCGTTTTGTCCCCCGGCCCCTGCACCCCGAATGAAGCTGGCATCTGCCTTGCTGTCATTGACCGCTTCAAGAGTGAAATCCCGATGCTGGGCGTCTGCCTCGGCCATCAGGCAATGGGTCAGGCTTTGGGCGGCGACGTCATCCGCGCACCCAGCCTCTTTCACGGCAAGACCAGCAGGATCACCCACAACGGCAAAGGCATTTTCCGCGGCCTCAATGCCGGCTTCGAAGCCACGCGCTATCATTCGCTTATCGTCAAGGCCGAGACGCTGCCCGATGTCCTCGAAGTCACCGCCACCACCGACGATGGCCTCATCATGGGCATGCAGCACAAGTCCCTGCCCGTTCATGGCGTGCAGTTTCACCCCGAGAGCATCGCCTCCGAAAACGGCCATGCCCTGCTGCAGAACTTTCTCAACATCGCCCGCGACTTCAACAGCAGGAAGGCGGCGTAATGGACATCAAGTCGGCTCTGAACAAGATCGCGTCTCGCCGGGATCTGACCGGTGAGGAAATGCGCGGCGTCATGCGGCTGATCATGGCCGGGGAAGCCACGCCCAGCCAGATCGGCGCATTTCTCATGGGCATGCGCGTCAAGGGGGAAACCGTGGTGGAGATCGCCGCCGCGGTGTCCATCATGCGCGAACAGATGATCCCCGTTGCCGCCCCCGAAAATGCCATCGACATCGTCGGCACGGGCGGTGACGGCGCCGGAACGCTCAACATTTCCACCGCCAGCGCCATCGTCGTCTCCGCCGCCGGCATCCCGGTTGCCAAGCATGGTAATCGCGCTTTGTCGTCAAAGTCCGGCTCCGCCGAAGCCCTGCAGGCCCTTGGGGTAAAGCTCGATCTCAGCCCCGACGCCATTGCCCGCTGCGTCAGCGATGCCGGCATCGGCTTCATGTTCGCGCCCAATCATCACCCGGCCATGCGCCATGTCGGCCCGACTCGCGTCGACATGGGCACGCGCACCCTCTTCAATCTCTTGGGCCCCCAATCCAATCCGGCTGGCGTCCGCCGCTATGTCCTGGGTGTCTATGCCGAGGAATGGGTCGAGCCGGTCGCCGCTGCCCTTCTCGCCAACCGTGCCATCAAGGCCTGGGTCGTTCATGGCAGCGATGGCCTCGACGAGATCACCACCACCGGCCCGACCCATGTCGCCCAGATCGAGGGCGGCAGCCTCACCACGTTCGAGATCACGCCCGAGCAGTTCGGCATCCAGCGGGTCACGCTAGACGACTTGCGCGGGGGCGATCCGGCCGACAACGCAGCCGCGCTCACTCGGCTTCTCGATGGCGCGCCCGGCCCCTATCGGGACATTGTTCTGATGAACAGCGCCGCAGCCCTTTTCGTCGCCGACAAGGTGCCTGATCTTGCACAAGGGATCACAATGGCCGCCGAGGCCATCGACAGCGGCAAGGCCAAATCAACTCTCGCCCGCCTCGTGGCGGTATCGAACGGACGAGCGGAATGACCGACTTTCTCAAGCAGATCGAAGCTTATAAGCGCGCGGAAATCGCCGCCGCCAAATCCATGCGACCTTGGGCCGAAGTGGTTGCCGAGGCCCATGACCAGCCGCCTCCGCGCGGCTTTCTCAAGGCCCTCAAGGACAAGCGGACCAGGGGCGAATACGCGCTCATCGCCGAGGTGAAGAAGGCCAGCCCCTCCAAAGGACTGATCCGCGCCGATTTCAATCCGGCCCAGATCGCCCGCGACTACGAAACGGCTGGTGCGGCCTGCCTTTCCGTGCTCACCGATCGCCCCAGCTTCCAGGGCTCGCCGAGCTACCTGATCGAGGCCCGCGCCGCCACCAACCTGCCGGTGCTGCGCAAGGATTTCCTGTTCGAAACCTATCAAGTCGCCGAGGCCCGCTCCTGGGGCGCGGACTGCATCCTGATCATCCTCGCCGCCATTGGCGACGACGTGGCCCGCTACCTCATCGACGCCGCCAATGAATGGGGCATGGATGCGCTGGTGGAAGTCCATGACCGCATCGAACTGGACCGTGCCTTGGCGCTCGAATCGAGGTTCATCGGCATCAATAACCGCAATCTGCGCACCTTCGAGACCACGCTGGAAACCACTATCACCCTGGCGGCCGGCATCCCCGACGGCGTCACGCTGGTCAGCGAAAGCGGCATCGTCAACCACGAACATCTGCGCATGCTCGACGACCGCTGCGGCGTCGCCACGTTCCTTGTCGGCGAAAGCCTGATGCGACAGGAGGATGTCATTGCCGCCACGCGCACCCTGCTCAAGGGCGCTCCCGAAACGGTCAGCCCATGACTTCCCCGCGCCTCACCCATCTCAATGACAAGGGCGAGGCCCACATCGTCGATATCGGTGACAAGGCGGTTACGCGTCGCCGGGCTGTCGCGCAGGCACGCCTGTCCGGCCAGGCCGAGACCATCGCCACGATTCTCGAAGGCGGGCTCAAGAAGGGCGATGCGCTGGCCACGGCCCGCATTGCCGGGATCATGGCTGCCAAGAAGACCGCAGATCTCATTCCCCTGTGCCACCCCATCCCGCTGACCCATGTCAGCGTGGACATAAAAGCCGATGGCGAAGCCTCATTACTGATCCTCGCCAGCGCCGAAACCACCGGCCAAACAGGTGTGGAAATGGAAGCCTTGCTGGCCGCGTCCACCGCCGCGCTCACCCTTTACGACATGGCCAAGGCCATCGATCGCGCCATGGTCGTGTCCGATCTTTGCCTGGTCGAAAAGTCGGGCGGCAAGTCCGGCGATTTCGTGCGCACGTCATGAGCCTCCTGCCCGTCGAAGACGCCCTCAGGGCCATTCTCGCCCATGTGCCCGAAATCGTGGCCGAAGAGGTCCCTCTGTCTTCCGCGGAGGGTCGCGTCCTGGCCCAGCCGCTCCTCGCACGCCATGACCAGCCGCCCTTCGATGCCAGCGCCATGGACGGCTATGCCATGCGCGCCGCCGATGTCGCGGAAGGCGCACGCCTGAGGATCGTCGGGATGTCTCAGGCCGGCGCCGCGTTCGCCGGAAGCATTGCTCCAGGGGAAGCGGTTCGCATCTTCACTGGCGCGCCCGTGCCCGCCGGCGCCGATACCGTCATCATGCAGGAACAGGCCGTGCGCGAGGGCGATTTTGTCCGGTTCACTGCCCCTGCCCGCCTTGGCCACAGCATCCGCCCGCGCGGCAATGATTTCACCAATGGCCAGAGCCTCATCGACATCGGCACGCGCCTGACGCCCATGCGCATCGCGGTGGCCGCTGCCGCAAATGCCGCGACGCTCGCCGTCTCCCGCCGCCCGCGGATCGGCCTCCTGGCCACCGGCGACGAACTGGTTCTGCCCGGCACGCCCCTTGGCCAGGATCAGATCGTGGCGTCCAACAGCTTCGGCCTCGGCGCCATGCTCGCCCCCTATGCCGAAGCGATGACCGACCACGGCATCGTCGAGGACCAAGCTAACGCTCTTCGCGACAGGCTGGAGCACGCCTTTGCCGCCGCCCCCGACATTCTGATAACCACCGGGGGCGCATCGGTCGGCGAACACGATCTGGTGCAGGATGCCTTGAAAGATATGGGCGTCACCCTCGACTTCTGGCGCATTAACATGCGACCCGGAAAGCCGCTGATGTTCGGAACGCGCGGCAAGACGCTCGTCTTCGGCCTGCCCGGAAATCCGGTGTCGGCCATGGTGACGGCGTTGGTCTTCATCAAGCCGACCCTGCGCGCCTGGCTGGGTCTCGATGAGCCCGAGCATTGGCGTCTTCCGCTGGCGGCCGATACGCCGCCAAATGCCGCCCGTCGCCATTTCATGCGCGCAAGCCTGGTCCACTTGCCGGAAGGACCGCACCTCCTGCCGATTGCCCAGACCGACAGCGGCCACACCTCGTCCTTGGCGGGCGCGGACATGCTGATCGTGCAACCCGAGAACGATCCCGGCCAGCGCGCGGGCACGCTCGTTGAAGCCCTGCCCATCGACGCCTTCTAGAATTCCGCACGGGTTATTGCAGAACATAAATGGAACACTTATAGTCGTTCCGTCTATGTTCCGATTCTGGGGTCGAGGGCCGATGCTGACGCGCAAACAACATGAATTGCTGATGTTCATCCACGAAAGGATGAAAGAAAGCGGCATTCCGCCCTCCTTCGATGAAATGAAGGATGCGCTTGATCTGGCGTCCAAGTCCGGCATCCATCGTTTGATCACTGCGCTGGAAGAGCGCGGGTTCATCCGCCGTCTTCCCAATCGCGCCCGCGCGCTTGAAGTCGTCAAGCTCCCCGATTCGATGAACCCGTCCCTGGGCGGTCGCAAGGCGCGCTTCGAGCCCTCCGTCATCGAGGGCAATCTGGGCAAGGTGGCGTCCCCGCCGGCCCGCTCGGGCGGTCTGTCCGATGATTATGCCCGTCCGGTTTCCATTCCCGTCATGGGGCGCATTGCCGCTGGTACGCCCATCGAGGCCATTCAGAGCCATTCCCACACCATCGCTGTGCCGCCCGAAATGCTCGGCGCAGGCGAGCATTATGCCCTTGAGGTGCGTGGTGATTCGATGATTGAAGCCGGCATTTTCGATGGCGATACCGTGCTCATCAAGAAGCAGGAACATGCATCCACCGGCGAGATCATCGTGGCGCTTGTCGATGATGAGGAAGCAACCCTCAAGCGCCTGCGCCGCAAGGGCGACACGGTGGCCCTCGAGGCGGCCAACCCCGCCTATGAAACCCGCATATTCCCGCCGGATCGGGTGAAGGTCCAGGGTCGTCTCGTGGGCCTGCTTCGCAAATACTGAGCAAATGTCTGCGCTGTCGGAAAGGCCCGCCCATGGCGGGCTTTTTGCGTTTGCGCCCGATTGTCACCAAGCCACTTATCCCCGGCACCATTCGCTGAGCCTATCCTTGCGCCATTGCTTCCTGAAGCGCGGTCATGACGAGTGGTTGGGCGGCAATGGCAGGTGATGTGGGGTCGCCCATATCGAAGCCCGTTTTTCTCCCTGCAGACCCATAAGCCGGGCTGCGGATTGCCAGGATGGTGGCTGTCTTGCCATCTCGGCGACATCTTGCGGCAACAGCGCCGGAGATGAAGTCCAGTCGATCCGGTGCGGGCAGGCATGTCGGCACGGGGCGAGAGAAGCGGAACACTGGCCTGTCGACCCGGCGAGGCGGACGTCTCACCCCTTTTGCGCACCTTTTACCCGAGGCCACGCCTCGCCGGGTTCGCTTCGAAAAAAAAGCCGGCCCCAATCATCTCGGGGCCGGCCATATGTGATGGCGCGAAGCAATCAGTGATTGTCGCGCGGAATGCCTTCATTCTGGGCGATCCGCTGATACTTGACCGCCGGACGTAGAACCGCGCCGCTGCCGAGCTGGTCGACCAGCCCGCGCTGAATCTCCTGCCAGGGTGTCTGGTGCTTGGGGAATTTGTAGCCGCCATCGGCCTCGAGAGCCGCACGGCGTGATGCAATTTCCTCATCCGAGATTAGGATATCGGCTTCGCCCTTGTTGAGGTCGATCCGCACCCGGTCGCCGGTCTTGAGGATAGCGAGGTTGCCACCCGCCGCTGCTTCCGGCGACGCATTGAGAATGGAAGGCGAACCCGATGTGCCCGACTGCCGACCGTCACCGATGCAGGCCAGCGAATGCACGCCCTTTTTGATCAGGTAATCGGGCGGCCGCATGTTGACGACTTCTGCGGCGCCCGGATACCCGATCGGGCCCGCGCCGCGCATGAACAGCAGTGTATGTTCGTCGATCTCGAGCGAGGGATCGTCGATGCGGTGGTGATAGTCCTCCGGACCGTCGAACACCACCGCCTTGCCCTCGAACATACCCGGATGAACCGGGTCCGAGAGGTAGCGCTCCCGGAACTCGGGCGAGATCACGCTGGTCTTCATGATGGCGTTGTCGAACAGATTGCCCCGCAGCACCAGGAACCCGGCCTCCGCCTTGAGCGGATTGTCGAAGTGCCGGATGACCTTGTCGTCCTCGATCACCGTGTTCCGGCAATTCTCGCCGATGGTCTTGCCGTTGACCGTGGGCGCATTCTCGTGGATCAGGCCCTGGCCCATCAGCTCGTTCACCACCGCCGGAACACCGCCGGCATGGTAATAGTCCTCGCCCAGATATTCGCCCGCCGGCTGCAGGTTCACCAACAGCGGCACCTTGAGCCCGTGGCTCTGCCATTCGTCTATATTGAGGTCGACGCCGATATGGCGGGCAATGGCATTGATATGGATCGGGGCATTGGTCGAGCCGCCGATGGCAGAGTTGACCACGATGGCGTTGAGGAAGTTCTCCTTGGTGAGGATGTCGGAGGGCTTGAGGTCCTCGTGCACCATCTCCACCGCCCGCTTGCCGGTGCGGTACGCCATCTCCTGACGGTCGCGATAGGGCGCCGGAATAGCCGCAGAACCGGGCAGCTGCATGCCCAGCGCCTCGGCCAGAGAATTCATCGTCGAAGCCGTGCCCATCGTGTTGCAATAGCCGGTCGACGGCGCGGAAGAGGCCACCAGCTCGATGAACTTGGGATAATCGATCTCGCCAGCGGCCAGGAGCTGGCGCGCCTTCCAGACGATGGTGCCCGAACCGGTCCGCTCACCCTTGTGCCAGCCGTTCAGCATCGGCCCCACGGACAGAGCGATGGCGGGGATGTTGACCGTGGCCGCGCCCATCAGCATGGCCGGGGTGGTCTTGTCGCAGCCGATGGTCAGCACGACGCCGTCAAGCGGGTAGCCATAGAGAACTTCGACCAGGCCGAGATAGGCCAGGTTGCGGTCGAGACCTGCCGTCGGGCGCTTGCCCGTTTCCTGGATCGGATGCACCGGGAACTCGATGGCAATGCCGCCGGCTTCGCGAATGCCTTCGCGCAGGCGCTCGGCCAGAACCATGTGGTGGCGATTACAGGGGCTGAGGTCCGACCCAGTCTGGGCAATGCCGATGATCGGCTTGTCCGACTGCAATTCCTCGCGCGACACGCCGTAATTCATGTAGCGCTCAAGATAAAGCGCGGTCATGTCCGGGTTGTCGGGATTGTCGAACCAGGCGCGCGATCTCAGTTTGCGGCTGCCCGCGCCGCCAGTGTCTGCACTCATCATCATCATCCTAAATCGTCCGCATCCGGACTTGGAGGCCTTGCTGGAAACCCTTCTAGCACGCCAGCCGAACATGTGAATGTCCTCCGGCGAAAAAATCATACAATTCCTTCGGGCCGATGGAAATGCTAGACATCTGCCGCAGCGATTGCTCCATCTTACTGGCCGGCAAGCCAGAACCGGCCCGCCCGGGCTAGGACGGGAGCAAATTCTTCGCGGCTGGCGACGCGGACGCAGCGCCGCTAAAGGTGCCGCATGCCGGGACCATAATTATGGGTGAGGATCGAGTTTGACGACAAGCATCGAATGGGTGGCGGTGGATTGGGGCACGTCCAATCTGCGCGCCTGGGGTCTGGGCGCTGAAGGGGACATCGTCGCTTCCGCCGGATCGGATAAGGGCATGGGCAAGCTTGCGCCTGGTCAGTTTCCGGCCGCGCTGACGGACGTCCTGGCCAATCTTCCGCTGCCTGCGGGCCCGGTGGAGGTGCTGGTCTGCGGCATGGCCGGCGCGCGCCAGGGCTGGATGGAAGCGCCTTATCTCGACGCGCCGGCCGACCTCCTGGATCTGGCTGGCCGTGCGGTGCGTCCGCCCATGGGCGACATGCCGCTCTCCGTGTCCATCCTGCCGGGCGTCTGCCAGCGCCAGGGCGGTGAAAACGTCATGCGCGGGGAAGAAACCCAGCTTCTGGGCCTCTCCGAGCTTGTCCCGGGCTATGCGGGCATCGTCTGCATGCCCGGAACACATTCGAAATGGGCGGTGCTGAACGGCACGCATATCGCCCGCTTCACCACCGCCATGACAGGCGAGATGTTCGACCTGCTCAAGACCCATTCCGTCTTGCGACATTCGCTCTCCGGTCCGCTCGACGACGCCGAGCGGGACGATGGGTTCGATAGCGGCGCCCGCGAAGGCCTCAATCATCCCGAGGACCTGCTGGGCCGCCTGTTCAAGGTCCGCGCAGGAATGCTCCTCTCCGACCGCAGCCCCCCCTGGAGCGCGGGCTATCTTTCCGGCCTGCTGATCGGAACGGAAATCGCTGCCAACCGTAACCAGTTCGGCACCGATCCGGTGCCGCTGATCGGCTCGACCGTACTCTGCAGGCTTTATGCCCGCGTCCTGGACATGGCTGGCGCCAGCGGTCGCCCGATCGACGCGACAGAGGCTGTGCTCGCCGGTCTCAGGCTCGCCCATGCCCGACTGCACCAAGGAAAATCGTCATGACTCATCGCCACATCATCGCCATCCTGCGGGGCATCACCACCGCAGAAGCGGTGCCTGTCTGTACCGCGCTGGTCGATGCCGGCATCACGCTGATCGAAGTACCGCTCAATTCTCCCAATGCTGTCGAGAGCATCAGCAAGGCTGCACAGGCGCTCGCTGACCGCGCCGAGATCGGCGCCGGCACCGTGCTCTCGCCAGAAGATGTACGAGCCGTAGCCGGCGCGGGCGGCACCTTCATCGTCTCGCCCGATACCAATCCGGCCGTAATCGCCGAAACGGTCTCGCTCGGGCTCAAGTCCTATCCCGGCGTCTTCTCCCCCACCGACGCCTTCGCCGCGATCCGCGCCGGTGCCACGGGGCTCAAGTTCTTTCCCGCCGAAATCCTGGGCGCCAAAGGCATCAAGGCCATGAAGGCGGTGCTGCCGCCTGCTCTGCCCGTCTATGCCGTGGGCGGCGCCAATCCCGACAATTTCCACGAATTCTTCGCCGTGGGTTGCACCGGCTTCGGTCTGGGCACCTACCTCTTCAAGCCGGGCATGAGTGTCGCCGAAGTCGCCGACCGGGCCGCCCTGGCCGTTGCCGCCTACGACAAGGGAGCCAATGCGTGACCGATACAGCAAAACTTCTCATCGACAGCCAGTGCGCCTTGGGCGAAGGCCCTTTCTGGCATGATGGCCGCCAGCAGATCTTCTGGTTCGACATCAACAATCGCACCCTGTTCGCCGCCGACGAGGACGGGGAAGCCAAAGGCGAGTGGCATTTCGACGAGATCGTGGCCGCAGCCGCGATCATCGACGATGAAAACCTGGCGCTTGCCGCGGAAACCGGCCTCAAGCGGCTCAACTTGACCACAGGCGCGGTCGAGCACCTCGTCGATATCGAGCGCGACGTGCCCTCCAACCGCACCAATGACAGCCGCGTCCACCCCTCCGGCGCCTATTGGATCGGCACCATGGTCAAGGATGAAGGCAGCAACAAAGGCGCGGTCTATCATTATCGCCGCGGCAGCGTCAGCAAGATCATCTCCGACGCATCCATCCCCAACGCGACCTGCTTTACCGCGGATGGCCGCACCGCCTATTGGGCCGATACCCCCACACAGAAAATCCTCACCTGCCAGACAGATCCGGAGACCGGCATGCCCCTGGGCGAATGGTCGGTCTTTGCCGATGTCGCGGACCATCGCGGTTATCCCGATGGCGCCGTGCTCGATAGCGAAGGCTATCTCTGGAACGCTCGCTGGGGCGGAAGCTGCGTCATCCGCTATGCTCCCGATGGCACGATCGACCGCATCGTCGAACTGCCGGTGAGCCAGGTCACCTGCCCGGCTTTCGGGGGTCGCGACCTCAAGCGCCTCTATATCACCACGGCCAACAAGACCATGTCGCCCGAGCAGTTGGCCAAGGAAAAGGTCGCCGGTGGCCTGTTCTACATCGACCTTGATGTCGCCGGCCTGCCCGAAGCGCGCATCCAACTCTGAGACCAACGATGAACCCCGCGATTGGCGTCTGCTACTACCCTGAACATTGGCCTGAAGACTGGTGGCAGACAGACGCCCGGCGAATGGCCGAACTCGGCATCAAGGTCGTGCGGATCGGAGAATTTGCCTGGTCGCGGCTCGAGCCACAGCCAGGCGATCTTCAGCTCGACTGGATGATCCGCGCCATGGATGTCCTGGGCCAGCACGGCCTCAAGGTCATCGTCGGCACCCCTACCGCCACTCCGCCGCGCTGGATGATCGACAAGCATCCCGATATGCTCGCCGTCGACGCCCAGGGCCGCCGTAAAGGCTTCGGCTCGCGCCGCCATTACGACTTCTCCCATCTCGGCTATCGCGAGGAAGCGGCGCGCATCACCCAGATCCTGGCGGACGCGCTCGGCAACCATGCCGCGCTGGCCGGCTGGCAGACCGACAACGAATATGGCTGCCACGGCACAACCTATTCCTATTCGCCGGCTGCCCGCGACGGCTTCCGGCTCTGGCTCCAGCAGAAATATGGCTCTATCGACGCGCTGAACCACGCCTGGGGCAATGTGTTCTGGTCGATGGAATACAACCACTTCGACCAGATCGAGCTGCCGAACCTGCTGGTCTGCGAGGCAGCCCCTGCGCATGAGCTGGATTTCCGGCGATATTCGTCCGATCAGGTCTCCGCCTTCAACAAGGTCCAGTACGACATCCTCAAGGCCGCGTGTCCCGACCTGCCGGTCATCCACAATTTCATGAGCCGCTATGCCGAGTTCGATCACTTCGACGTGGGCCAGACGCTCGATATCGCGTCCTGGGATTCCTATCCCATCGGCCACCTGGCGACGAGCAACGAACCAGACGACATCAAGCGGCTTTATCTTCGCCAGGGCGACCCGGACAACGCCGCCTTCCATCACGACCTCTACCGGTCGGTGGGTCATGGCCGCTGGTGGATCATGGAGCAGCAGCCGGGGCCGGTGAACTGGGGGCAGGCCAATCCCGATCCACTGCCGGGCATGGCGCGCCTCTGGGCGTGGGAAGCCTTCGCGCACGGTGCCGAAGTCGTCTCCTACTTCCGCTGGCGTCAGGCTCCCTTCGCGCAGGAGCAGATGCACGCCGGCCTGTTGCGGCCGGACAGCGAGCCGGCGCCCGGCTATCACGAAGCCGGCCAGGTGGCCCGCGAACTCGCCGAAACCGCGATCGGCGGCGTCGCCAATAAGGGCCGTGTCGCTCTGGTCTATGACTACCAGAGCGAATGGGCCTGGGAAATCCAGCCTCAGGCCGCCGGCTTCCGCCACGGCGATCATGTGCGCGCCCTCTATTCGGCATTCCGCAAACACGGCATCGACGTCGATGTGTTGCCCACGTCGACAGCGAGCCTGGCTGGGTATGACATTGTCGCCATCCCCGCATTGCTCGCCTGGACCGATGAGCTGCGTGCCGCAATCGGCGATTTCGAAGGCCACGTCCTGATCGGCCCCCGCACAGGCTCAAAGGACCAGAACTTCGCCATTCCGGCCCGCTTGGGACCAGACCTGCCCCAGAACCAGCTCGATGCCCGTGTCATCCGGGTAGACAGCCTGCCTGCCGGGGTCGAGGTGCCCGTCAAGGGTGGTGGCGCAGCGCGGCTCTGGCGCGAGAAGACCGAGGGTGGTGCCGAAGTCATAATGGAGGATGTCGAAGGCGTTCCCGTCTTGCTGTCCCAGGGCAAGTTGTTCTACCTCACAGCCAGCGGCGACCGGGCGCTGATCCAGCGGGTTGCAGATTACCTGATCGCCGAGGCAGATACGCCCACGCTGGCTTTGCCGGCCGGCGTGCGCTGCCGGACTCGCAACCACTTCCGGGTCTACGTCAACTATTCATCCGGACCGCAGACCCTTGCCCCCGCACCCGACGAAGCCGGCTATGTGCTGGGTGGTCCAGAGATGGAAGCTGCCGGTGTCACCGTGGCGAAACTCGCCACGGCCGGTCGCGATTGACCATTGCCGGGCGAACATCGAATCGCCCGGCACCCTCATTCCAGTGCAGCCAGTGCACCCCACCACCAGCGAGGTCGTCGGGGCCGATAAGCATCTGCTCCGCAGCGCATGAGCCGGGCGGCCGCACGCGTGCGATGAGAAGATCGTGCCCTCCGCAATCCTCGGCGAAAGCCGCGGCATTGCGGACGATGGCGATGGAATAATCGGGGGTCGAAACGATGCAGCCCAGCCCGTCGCACACAGCCCCCTGATGCATAGGTGCGATCTGGGTCTGGTAATTCCGGCTCCACACATCGACGGCGAAGCTGCCTGTCTTGCCACTGGCCAGCGCCATGCCGCTACCATCGCGCACCGCCACGGCCTGCGTCGTGTCCGACACCAGCACGTCTGGGCGCGGATCGATGCCAAACAGGAATACGGCCGGCAGCAGCAATATCGGAGCAGCCAGCCTCCAGCGCGTTTCGACAAAGGCGAACCAGCCCAGCGCGGCCAAGCCACCCACCAGCGTCCAACTGGCAAGCAATGGGTTACCGGTCAGGCCCTCGCTCCAGCCGGCAACCAGCTCTGCCACGGCCAGCATTCCCTCGATGCCCCAGCCCATGATTTGGAAACAGAGGCCGTCGAGCCCGATCGGCATGACCAGCATCGCAGCGACGCCGGCCCACATGATCAATCCCACAAACGGCAGTGCCATGACATTGCCCAGCACGCTGAGAGGCGCTGTCTGCTGAAAATGGTACGCTGAGAACAATAGGGTCGCGAGGCCGGCAATGAAGCTCGTCCAGGCCGTGGCGGCGATGAGATGCCACAATCGCTCGAGACGCGTATTGGGTGGCGCAAAGCGCCTTGGCATTTCGTAAATGCCGATCAGGCCGATGACGGCGGCAAAGGATAGCTGGAAACTGGGCCGAAACACGCTGGCGGGATCGATAAGAATGATGGCGAGCGCAGCAATCGTCACGTTGCGCATCGTCAGGGCCCGTCGTCCCACCAGCACGGCGCCGAAAATGAGCGCCAGCATCAAAGTCGAGCGGAACGCCGGCACATTGTCGACGCCTCCTGCCAGCAGCAGGTAGAGAAAGGCCGTGACGATCCCCACCAGTGCGGCGATCTGTTTGTTCGGCCATCCCACAAGCCCCGGCAGCGAGGCGAGGAGCAGGCGGACGATCCAATAGATGCCGCCGGCGACGATAGAGAGGTGCAGGCCCGAAATCGAATAGACATGCGCCAGCCCCGAGGCCGCCATGATGTCTCGCGTCTCGTCGGAAATGTCGCTCTGGTCTCCCATCACCATCGACTTGCCGATAGCGGCGCTGGGCCCATCGAGCGCGAGGTCGATCCTGGCCGCGATATGGGCGCGCAGCCCCTGCACGGTGCGGGCAAAGTCGGCGTCATTGCCGTCTCCGATCCGCTCGACGCTGCCCGTGGCTGAGCCATAGGCCCCGACGCCATTGAAATAGGCGTGGAACTGCCCGTCATGCGATCCGGGCAGGATCGGGCCCGGGACGGGCGCCAGCCTCAGGGAGGCGCGCAGCCTGTCGCCCGGCCGCAATTCCGGGTCGGCCGGCAGTGAAAGTCGCGCACGACGGACGCCCGGATTGCGTGCGCCCTCTAGTGGCACAAGTGCCGAAACAATGATCCGCCGCTGGCTGTCATCGGCCGACAGCACCTCATCGACCACGGCCTCGTAGATGCCATAGGCCGGAATGCTCAGCATGCTCGTCCCGAACAGGGCGGCATGAACGGGCAGCAATACAAGCCCGGCGCCGAAGGCAATTGCCTGCACGGCAAGGCGCAGCACCACGAGGGATTTCAAGAGCAGTGCGAAGAGGGCGAGGCTGAGCGCTGCCGTCGCGCCTCCCGCCAGAAGTGGCAGAGAAGGCTCGCTGGACAGCGACGCGTAAAGCGCCAGCCCGGCAATGAGACTGAATGGCAAGAGCACGAAAAGCCGGCGATTGTCGGCTGCGTCGACCAGCGCGGACCGCAGACCGATAAGCCATTCTTGCGCGAGGTTGGACTTCTCGGCAATCGGTGGCCATTGCCGTCGATTGACCGCCCCTACCCGGCTTCTCCCCGCGTCCATCTCGGCCACGCCGCGCCCCTGCCCTTGCGCTCAAGCGGGCCTATGGTACACACGGCCCGCAATTCCTCAAATATCTTGGTTGCCATGTCTCAGGTCGTCACCCGTTTCGCTCCTTCGCCCACCGGTTATCTGCATATCGGTGGTGCCCGCACGGCGCTGTTCTCCTGGGCCTATGCCCAGAACAAGGGCGGCAAGATGCTGTTACGCATCGAGGATACCGACCGCGAGCGTTCGACCGATGCGGCCGTGACCGCGCTGATCGATGGCCTCAAGTGGCTGGGCCTGGATTGGGACGGCGAGCCGATCAGCCAGTTCGCCCGCGCCGCGCGCCACGCCGAAGTGGCGCATGAGCTGGTGCGCATGGGGCACGCCTATTATTGCTATTGTTCGCCCCAGGAACTCGACCAGATGCGCGAGGAGGCCCGCGCCGCCGGCAAGCCTCCCCGTTACAACGGCTATTGGCGCGATCGCGACGCGTCTGAAGCCCCCGAGGGCGTCAAGCCGGTCATCCGCATCAAGTCGCCCCTTAGTGGCGAAATCGTCGTGCATGACCATGTGCAGGGCGACGTGGTGTTCAAGACCGAGAACCTCGACGATTTCATCATCCTGCGATCGAACGGTACGCCGACATATATGCATGCCGTGGTTGTCGACGATCATGACATGGGCGTCACCCACATCATCCGCGGCGACGATCACCTCACCAACGCCGCCCGGCAGATCGTCATCTACAACGCCATGGGCTGGACCGTCCCCGAGATGGCCCACATCCCGCTGATCCACGGCCCGGATGGGGCCAAGCTCTCCAAGCGCCATGGAGCGCTCGGTGTCGAGGCCTATCGGCAGATGGGATATCTACCCGAGGCCGTCCGCAATTACCTCGCGCGTCTGGGCTGGAGCCACGGCGACGACGAAATTTTCTCCACCGACAAGATGGTCGAATGGTTCAGCCTCGAAGCGCTCAACAAGGGCGCGGCCCGGTTCGACTTCGTCAAGCTCGAGAACATCAACGGCCACTACATCCGCGAAGCCGATCCAACCTACCTCTATCAGGTCATGGTCGAAACCGCCGAGGAAGTCGGCCGCGACGAGGATGCCAAGGGTCTGCGCGCCAACCACGAAACGGTGCTGGCCGCCCTGCCCGAACTGCAGCCTCGCGCCAAGACGGTTCTGGAGCTGATCGACCTCGCGCAGTTCATCTATGCCATTCGTCCGATCCAGCCCGATGCGGCGGCAGCCGCGCTCCTGACCGAGGACAGCCGAAAAGTCCTCGCCGGCATTGCCGAAACGTTAGGGGGCCTTGCCGAATGGTCAGTGCCTGCAATCGATGCGGCTATGCGCCAACTGGCCGAGCAAAAGGGGCTCAAGCTCGGTAAACTCGCTCAGCCTCTGCGCGCAGCGTTGACCGGACGCACAGTATCTCCGGGCATTTTCGAGGTCATGGTGCTGATTGGTCGCGAGGAAAGCATGGCCCGACTCGGCGACCAGGTCACCGGCTGACAAGGCCTGGCACGCCCGTAATGGCTGCGTCAGGTGGATAAGTCATATTTACCTATCAGTTGCTTGCCGCAGGCAAGACCTGATACCTCTGCACGACAAATCGGCGCTTCCAAGGCGCCGGCCCTCGCGCCGTTGGAATCGCTTATGCTTTGGCGGGCGCGCAGGTGAAACGAGGAGAGCCCAATGACAGATAAAGTCGCCAAACTCGTCATCGGAGACCAGACCCACGAATTCCCGATACTGAGTGGTTCGGTTGGTCCCGATGTGATGGATATCCGCTCGCTCTATGCCAAGACGGGCCTGTTTACCTACGACCCCGGATTCACGTCGACGGCTGCCTGCGATAGCGCCATCACCTATATCGACGGCGACAAGGGCGAGCTGCTGTATCGCGGTTATCCCATCGAACAATTGGCCGAAAATTCCAATTACCTCGAAGTCTGCTATCTGTTGCTCTATGGCGAACTGCCGAGCAAGACCCAGTTTGCCGAGTTCGAGCAGCTCGTGACGCGCCACACCATGGTCCACGAGCAAATGCACTACTTCTATCGCGGCTTCCGCCGCGATGCGCACCCCATGGCCATCATGACCGGGGTGGTTGGCGCCATGGCCGCCTTCTACCACGACTCCACGGACGTCAACGATCCGCAGCAGCGCGAGATCGCCTCGATCCGCATGATTGCCAAGATGCCGACCATCGCTGCGATGGCCTATAAGTATTCGGTGGGTCAGCCCTTCGTTTACCCGCGTAACGACCTCGATTATGCGTCCAATTTCCTGCACATGTGCTTCTCGGTTCCGGCCGAGGAATACAAGGTCGATCCCAAGATCGCCCGGGCCATGGACCTGATCTTCACGCTCCATGCCGATCACGAGCAGAACGCCTCGACCTCCACTGTGCGCCTGTCCGGTTCGTCCGATGCCAACCCCTTCGCCTGTATCGCAGCTGGCGTGGCTTGCCTCTGGGGCCCGGCTCATGGCGGCGCCAACGAGGCCTGCCTCAACATGCTGCGCGAAATCGGCTCGGTGGATCGCATTCCCGAGTTCATCGCCCGCGCCAAGGACAAGAACGATCCGTTCCGCCTGATGGGCTTCGGCCATCGCGTCTATAAGAACTTCGATCCGCGCGCTAAGGTCATGCAGCAGACCGCCAAGGAAGTCCTGGCGATTCTCGGTGTCGAAAACAACCCGACCCTGCAGGTGGCTCAGGAACTCGAGCGCATCGCGCTCGAGGATCAGTACTTCATCGACCGCAAGCTCTATCCGAACGTCGACTTCTATTCCGGCGTGATCTTGGACGCCATCGGCTTCCCGACCTCCATGTTCACAGTGCTCTTTGCTGTGGCGCGCACCGTGGGCTGGATCAGCCAGTGGAAGGAAATGATCGGCGACCCGCAAAAGAAGATCGGTCGCCCGCGTCAGCTCTATAACGGCTCGATTGCTCGCGATTACGAGCCGATCAGCGGTCGCTGACGGCCCCATATCTCCAGGACCCGCTCAGCCGGGTCCTGACGTCCAAACGGCGGCCTGCCCGCCTCCATCATATCTGAAAGCTCGCCAAATGCGTCCACCTGCGCCTGGCGGGCATTTTTATTGCCCAGAAGCGCAAGCGCTGCCGGCAGGACTTCGCCCGCGACCAGAGGCGTGGCGACAAATTCCGGCACGACACGCCGGTCCAGAATGATATTGGGCAGGGACACCTGTGGCCGCCCGAGCGTCTTAAATATCTTCGCCTGATGATTGTCGAGCGCATAGAGCACCAGCATCGGCACCCGCGCGAGCGCCAGCTCCAGCGTCACTGTTCCAGACACACAAACGGCCCCCAATGCATCGGCATAAAGCGCGTGGCGATCCGCGCGGCGATCGATGATTGACACCGGCACCGGCCAGGTCGCCACTTCCCGTTCAAGCCGGCTGCGCAGGCGAGGCAGTGTCGGCAAGGCCAGGTGCGTCGCCCCGTCGATCCTGCTCAGTGCCTCAGCCATATCCCTGAGTATCGGCAGGTGACGCCGCAATTCACCCTCCCGACTACCGGGCAAGATCACGATGGGACCGCTCTCAGGCGCGGCAGCAGTTTGAAGCCTCTCCCCCAGGGCCGGATGGCCGACATAGAATGTGGGCGGACCCTCGAGCCGCGCCATCACCTCCGGCTCGAAAGGCAGCACTGCCAGCACGGCGTCGAAGATGGGCTTGAGCTTGGCGGCCCGCTCCGGATTCCGCGCCCAGACGGAAGGCGCCACATAAAGGATCAGCGTGCCGGTATAGCCCCGTTTGCGCAGGCGCGCGGCCAGCAGCTTTGAAAAGTCCTGCGCGTCGACCAAAACCACGACATCAGGCCGGAACGCCAGAATATGCCTCGCAGCCTGTTCCAGCCTCCAGAGGAGCCTCGGTAGGTTGAGCACAACATCGGTGACGCCCATCACTGCCAGGTCGGACATCGGAAAGAGCGACACGAGACCCTGCCCGATCAGTTCATCGCCACCGACACCCGCGAGCGTCACGTCTACACGCTCTCTCAGCCGGGCAACGAGGTCGGCAGCGATCCGGTCGCCCGATGGCTCGCCGGCCAGGATGAACAGGCGCAGCGATTGAGGCATGTTCCGCTCCGCCTTATTCGCCTTCGTTGGAATGGCGGGGGGACAGGATGGGCCGGTCCTTTGCGTCGCGGATAAAGGCGACGACATCCTGCACCAGCTGATCGTGCTCGAACAGCTCGGCAGCATCCTCGACGCGTTCGATCAGCGTGCCTTCGCTGGCAAAAATCTGCCGGTAAGCGGCCCGCAAACGGTGAATGGCTTCGCGATCGAACTTGCGGCGCTTAAGACCCACGAGGTTCAGGCCGGTCAGTGCGGCGCGGTTGCCTACGGCCATCCCATAGGGGATGACGTCGCCATCGACCATGGACTGCGCACCGACAAAGGCATGGGAGCCAATGCGCGTGAACTGGTGGATCACGCACGTGCCACCGAAAATCACGTTGTCGCCGACATGGACATGCCCGGCAATACCGACATAATTGGCCATGATGACATTGTTGCCGATGATCGCGTCATGGGCGACATGCGCATTGGCCATGATCAGACAATCATTGCCGATGCGGGTCAGCATCCCGCCACCTTCAGTACCGGGATTGATGGTCACCGCCTCGCGGATCGTGCAGCGCTCGCCGATCTCCAGCCGGGAATCCTCGCCGTGAAACTTGAGGTCCTGTGGCTCGTGTCCAATGGATGCGAATGGAAAGATACGCGTTCCCGTTCCGATAGTCGTGTTCCCATCGATTACGGCGTGGGACACCAACTCGACATCATCGCCGAGCACGACACGCGGACCGACCATGCTATAGGGTCCGATCTTAACCCCCGATCCCAACCGTGCGCCGTCGGCGACGATGGCGGACGGGTGAATTACGGCAGCTGTCACTGATCGGCACTCACGATCATGGCGGTGATTTCCGCCTCGGCGATCACCGCGCCATTGACCTTGGCTTCGGCCTTGTAGCGACCGACATTGCGACGGCGATGCATCTTGGCGATATGGAACTCAATCGTGTCGCCGGGCCCGGCTGGTTTGCGGAAACGGGCATTGTCGACACCGAGCATCAACACGATCTTCTTGCCGCCGACATTGGCATCGTGCTTGATCACGATCGCACCGGCGGTCTGCGCCATGCCTTCGATGATCAGTACACCGGGAAAGATCGGGTTGCCGGGAAAATGTCCGAGGAAGATCGGCTCGTTATACGTGACGTTCTTGATGCCGACTGCCGATTCGTCGCCATTGATCTCGACGATCCGGTCGATCATCAGGAATGGATAGCGGTGCGGCAGCGCCTCCAGGATTTCGCCAATGCTCATGGCGTCGAGTTCTGTGGCGCTGGCGACGGTCTCGTTCATCCCCGCTTCTCCCCCTTGGACAGTTTGCGCAAAACGGCGAGTTCACGCCAGAAATCTCTTATATCCTGCGCCGGCGCACCGGCAAGCTTGGAGCCCGGGGGCCAGTCCTTGGTCACGGCCGCGCGGCCGTTGACCACTGATCCCGCGCCGATGGTCAGGTGACCGGAGGTGCCGACATTGCCGCCCATCAGCACACCGTCACCGACAATGGTTGACCCCGCCAAACCCGTCATGGCGGCGATCAGGCAATTGCGGCCGATGCGGCAATTGTGCCCGATCTGAACCAGGTTATCGATCTTGGTCCCGTCACCGAGCACAGTGTCGCCCAGCGCTCCGCGATCTATCGTGCTGTTCGCGCCGATTTCGACCCGGTCCTGCACGATGACGCGCCCCAATTGTGGAATCTTCCGGTTGGACCGCCCAAGATCCAGCCAGCCGAAACCTTCCGTCCCGATGCGGACGCCAGAATGGATCACGACATCATTGCCCAAATGGGCGCATTCAATGGTGCAATTGGCTGCAATGATGCAGTTTCGACCAATGGTGACCCCCGGCCCGATGACGGTATTGGCTCCGATGATTGTTCCCCGGCCGATCTCGACGCCGGCACCGATCACCACATTGGTGCCCAGCGTCACGTCCCGTTCGTAAAAGGGAGCACCGAGATCCTCGCGGACACCGGCAATCGTGTTGCGGGTACTGTCTGGGTAAAGTGCCTGCAGGATGGAGGCGAAAGCCTCATGCGGCCGGTCAAGCACGATTGCCGAGCTTGCAGCCGGCACCTTTTCCTTCAGCGCTGCAGAAACCAGGACGATGCCGGCTGACGTCCTGCGGAGATCGTCCGCGTAACTGGACTGTGCGGCCAATGCGATGTCGCCAGGCTCGGCGCGCTCAAGCTCATCTGCACCGGTCACCAACCGTTCCGGATCGGCCAGGGAGCCGACCTGCTCACCCAGCCCGATCTGATGGAAAAGCGCGCCTATGGCGACAGGCCCCGCGAAGCGGTGAAAACGAGTATCGACCATGAGCTACTCAAAAAAAGCGAGCCGCGGTGCTACCGCCCCGCGGCTCGAAAACGTCTCACACGGCTGGGCTTACAGCAAGGTGGAGATGGTGAACTGGAACACCTGCGTCCGGTCGTCGGTCGACTTGTTCAGAACGTGGGCGAAGTCGCCACGCAGAGGTCCGAACGGCGAATCCCAGATCAGGGATGCACCAACCGAGGCGCGCCATGGCTCGTCATTGCTGCCTGCAACCGCATTGGTACCGTTCAGGCCGCCACTGCTGATGATGTCGCTGGCATCGCCGATCCAGGCCGCATCCGCGAACACCGCACCCGACAGCCCATAATTCTCAGGCAGGCCAGGGATCGGGAACTCGATTTCGCCGGAAATACCGGCAAACATCGTCGTTCCGAGATATTCACCCGTCCCCAGGCGCGGACCGAACCCGCGACCCTGGAAGCCACGCACCAGCTGCGAGCCTGGCGAGAAGGCCTCGACGACATGGACACCGCCACCGCCGAGATTGTTGATCACGCCGGCCTGGCCACGAACGCTACCCACGATGCCGCTATCCTGCAGGATCGGCACGAAGTAACGGGCACGAGCCTCGGTCTTGAGCAGGTGGTCGGTGGTGTTGCTGTAGTTCAGGTTGATGTATTGCTGGCTGAAGGTCGCATAAAGACCTTCGGTCGGATTGCGCACATCATCCACGCCGTTCCAGGTCATCGTGTACCCGGTAAAGGCTTTCTGGAATTCCTGCCCGTTGGTCACGAGGCTGGAATCGGTCGGCAACGGCGGGTTCTTGGTGGCATCGCCATCGCGGATGACCCGATGCTCGTAGCCGCCGAACACGCTGGCGGTCAGCGCGCTGGTCAGCGGAACGCCAAAGCGCACCTGGCCACCGGTCACTTCCGAGCCGTAGAAGCTGGCTGCGGTCTCGTCGTAAATGCGACGATAAGCATCGATGCCGGCCGAAACATTGAGGCCCATGAACTTGGGCTCGGTGAACGAGAAGTCGAAGGTACGGCCTGACTGCGAGGCGCCAACGGCAGCCCGCAGATACTGGCCGCGACCCAGGAAGTTCCGCTCCGTGAGCGAGAGCTCGCCCAGGATGCCATCCTGCGTGGAATAGCCGGCGGTCGCGCCATACTCACCCGTCGACTTCTCGGTGACGTTGATGTTGAGCACGATCTTGTCCGCGGACGAACCCGGAGCCGTCGAAATATCGACGCGCGAGAAGAAGTCGAGCGCTTCGATGGACGTGCGGCCACGAATGACCATAGAGCGGTTGAACGGGTCGCCTTCGGCAAAGGCCAGCTCACGACGGATGACGAAATCGCGCGTCTTGACGTTGCCGGTGATGTTGATGCGCTCGACATAGACCCGCGCACCCTCGTCGACCAGATAGGTCACATTGAAGGTGTTGGTCGCAACATCGCGATCGAGGCGGGCACGAACGTCGGCGAAGGAATAACCCTGCGTAGTGGCCTCGTAAGCCATATCCTCGATGCTGCGCTGCAGATCGGCGGCGGAATAGGTCGCACCCTGCCCCGTGCGGACAGTGCCACGCAGCACATCGGTGTTGAGCCCGTTGATGCTGGTTTCGATGCCGACATTGCCGATATTGTAGCGCTGACCTTCGTTCACGGTGACGTTCACGAAATAGGCGTTGCGCGACGCATCGTACTCGGCAACGGAATTCACCTGCGCGTCCGGGTAACCCCGATTGGCGTAGTACAGACGGATCCGCTCGCGATCGACGGCCATCTTCTGTTCGTCATAGGTATCGTCGCGCACCAGCCAGCTGAGAATGCCGGTCTCCTTGGTGAGCATCGCCCCTTTGAGATTATTGGCGCCGATAGAATTGTTGCCGGTGAAGTTGATCGCGGCGATACCGGCGCGATCACCTTCGTTCACGGTGAAGATGACCCGCACCCGACCATCGCTGGTCTGTTCGGTCCTTGCAGTAACCGAGACGGACATGAAGCCATCACGATCATAAGCCTGGCGGATACTCTCGATATCCGCGGCCAGCCGCTGCTGTGTAAAGATGCCGCTGGTCGAGATATCGACCATCGCCAGCAACTGAGAATCAGGGAATCGCCGGTTGCCCTCGAAAAGCACCGCCGCAACCAATTGCTCCTGAGCCTGCGCAGCCGTCACGCCAAGAACGGGAAGACCGGCTGCCATGGGCGCGGCCCCGAGAATGGCGATCGCGGAAACCGCGCCGCGCATCAGCTTGGTGGGGTGGATCATATTGTTATTGCCTTCTGCACCGGCCCGGAGAATCGCCATGCACAGCGCTCCCCCAAGCTAACTCCATTGAAGTGTTTTACTGTTTTTTTAACCAGGAACAAGCGGCCTGTCGTCACGCGGTTAGCAATTCATTGGCGCCCTTGTATTCGTGCAACACCTTGCAAACCAAGGTTAACAAGGGGTTAGCGCAAAATTCCGAAGTGCGCGAATATGGTGTCGTTGAACAGGGTGAATACCATCAGCGCCATCACCAGTGCAAACCCGAAACGAAAGCCGATCTCCTGCACGCGCATGCTGAGGGGCCGTCCCCGAATGGCCTCGGCGATGTAGTACATCAGATGTCCGCCATCGAGCATCGGTATGGGCAGGAGGTTGAAGATACCGATATTGAGCGACAGCAAGGCCATCAGGTTGATAAGCGCCACGATGCCGAGCGTTGCTACCTCGCCGGATACCTTGGCCACCTTCACCGGCCCGCCCAATTGCTCGACATCGCCGCGTCCGACGAAAAAGTCGCCGATGAACGCCGCCGTGCGCTGGATGATGAAACGGATCTCCTCGACGGTCATGCCGATGGCTTCAACCGGACCGGGTCTATAGAGCGTCACGTCGGTTTCCTCGACGCTGCGGGCCACCCCGATTCGGCCAATCCGCTGATTATTGCCGAACCGATCTTCGACCTGTACCGCCTCGGGAACCAGCGACAGCGTCACCGCTTGATCGTCCCGCAACAGTTCCACCACGACCTGACGCTCCGGGCTCGTTGCCACGTAGCGCTGGAAATCTTCGAAACCATGCACGGCATAACCGTCGACGGCCGTGATCCTGTCGCCTGGTACGAACCCTGCCGATTCCGCCACAGAGCCGGACACGACCTCTCCAATCACCGGCGGGATCGTATAACGCCCATAACCGAGAAGCAGCGCGTAGAGAACGAGAAAGGTCAGCAGCACGTTCGCGATGGGTCCGGCGGCGACGATCGCAATACGCTGCCAAACCGACTTGTTGACGAAAAGCCGCGGCGCGAGGGCGGGATCGACGTTCGCGTTCGCCTCCGGATCTGGAATGCTGGCAGCGTTCATATCCCCAACGAAGCGCACATAGCCTCCCAGAGGAACGGCAGACAGCCGCCAGCGCGTGCCGTGTCGGTCATTCCATCCGATCAGCTCCCGTCCGAAGCCGACCGAGAAGGTCTGGATCGCCACGCCGTTCCACCGAGCGACCAGGTAATGGCCCATCTCGTGAACGAACACGATGATGGTCAAGACTGCGAGAAACGGAACGACGTAGGAGAGGAGCCAGAAGACGAAATCCAACATGATGCTTCCTGAACGAGGCGGCTCGGCGCTACCAGTAGAGCAGTCCTTTTGCCACGGCGCCGAAACCCGCATGCAGCCCGCCCACTATGACGATGAAGAACACGCCGAATGTGAGGCTGTCCAAGCGATCCATGAGCCCACCGTGACCGGGGATGATGTCCCCGCTGTCCTTGATGCGGAAATGGCGCTTGATGGCACTCTCGGCCAGATCGCCCGATTGGCCCAGTATGCTGATTGACGCAGACAGGATCAGTCCGATCCAGATCGGTGAATCGGTCACGAGCACCCAGACAAGCAATCCCGCACCAGTCCCGAGCGCGAGCCCTCCCAGGGCGCCGGACCAGGTCTTGGACGGAGAAATTTCCGGCGCAAGCTTCTCACCGCCGATCTGCCGCCCTGTGAAGAAAGCCGCGGAATCGGTCATCCAAACCACTGTTCCCAGGTAAACGCCGGCCCAGATGCCGATCGATCCCTCGCCACGCATGGTCAACGCAGAAACAATGAGCAGTCCAAACAAGACAAGCCCGCCTGCCCGCCATGCAAACCCCTCCCGCCCCATGGCAAGGGCGACGAGACAGGCAATACCGATTACGACCAGAGACCAGACAGCGCCAAGCAAAGGAAATATCAAACCGGACAGCGCCACCAGTCCGACGAGCACCATGCCAAGCGGCGTTATGGGAGCGCGAGAGACCATCGCTTCCCATTCCCGATACGCACCGCCATAGACTGCGCCCACCACGGCCGCAAAGAGATAGCTTCCGATGTAAAGCGCCGTGGTCGTAAGGGCGACAAGCACAAATGCCGAGGCAAGGCGCGGCCCGATATCGGACCACGAACGGCGGCCGGGCGGCGTCGGATCAGGAAGTGGCCCCCCGGGTGTCGTCAATGCCGTTACGCTCCTATTCCACCGAAACGCCGGTCGCGCAGCGTATAAGCCTCGAGAACACGAACGAAACTGGCCTCGTTGAAATCCGGCCAGTTCTCCTCGACAAAGACGAGCTCTGCATAGGCTGCCTGCCAAAGCAGGAAATTGGAAAGCCGCTGCTCGCCGCTGGTGCGGATGATGAGATCGGGGTCAGGCACGCCGGCGGTGAACAGGGATGAGGCCAGGCGATCCTCGTCGACCTGATCAGGGTGGAGACGACCCGCGGCGACTTCACGGGCCAGATGCCGGGCAGCGGCGACAATTTCGGCCTTGGATCCGTAATTGAAAGCCACAACCAGCGTGAGGCCCGAATTGTGCGCGGTCTTGGCTTCCACGTCGTCGATCAGCCGAACCAGGGACGGTTCCAGCCCTTCCCGCGTGCCGATAATGCGCACCTTGACGTTGTTGCGGATCAGCCGCTGAAGGTCAGACGCGACGAACCGGCGCAGCAGATTGAAGATGAACGAGACTTCCTCGGCCGGGCGCGCCCAGTTCTCGGAGGAAAAACTGAAGACGGTCAGGTAGGACACGCCATAGGAGATGCAATGCTCGACAAGCCCACGAAGCGACTTGACGCCCTCGACATGCCCTTCCGTCCGGCGCTTGCCACGCAGCTTCGCCCAGCGCCCATTGCCGTCCATGATAACGCCCAGATGGACCGGAATACGTAACCCCGGCCCTGTCTGCGATGTCAAATGCGCGGCGGGTTCCCCTGCCATCGACGCCCTCCCGGCGCGAGACCAGCGGGTCAATCAGACCTGCATGATCTCCTGTTCCTTGGTCGCCACGATGGTGTCGATCTCGGAGACGGCGTCATCGGTAGCCTTCTGCACGAGCTCGGACTGCTTCTTTGCGTCATCCTGGCTCATGTCGCCGTCCTTCTCCGCCTTTTTCAAGGCGTCCATGCCGTCACGACGAATATGGCGCACGGCGACACGTGCCTGTTCGGCATAGGTATGGGCAACCTTGGCCAGTTCCTTGCGGCGCTGCTCGTTGAGCTCCGGCAGCGGAACCCGGATCACCTGGCCTTCGCCCATCGGGTTGAGCCCCAGCCCACTGTCGCGGATGGCCTTCTCCACGGCATTCGCCATGCCGCGGTCCCAGACCTGCACGGAAAGCATGCGCGGCTCGGGCACGGTCACGGTGGCCACCTGGTTGAGCGGCATGCGTGATCCATAGGCATCGACAGTCACTGGCTCGAGCAGGCTGGCGCTCGCGCGCCCGGTGCGCAGACCACCCAGCTCGTCCTTGAGCGAGGCGATCGATTTCTGCATGCGCGTCTTGAGGTCCTTCAGATCGTAGCTGGCCATTGCCATAGTCCTTCCAGTCGCTGGAGGCGCCGGGTGTGCCCCCGGTCGTCAGCTTAACATGTCGCGTCCGGCAATGCGCCGGCGAGACCCAATTTACTTGTCGTCGACGGGCTTGCCCACGCGCGTTGAGCGGCCTCTCCCTTCCAACACGCCGGCAAGGCCGGCCGCATCGTCCAAAGCATACACGATTATCGGCATGGAATTGTCACGGGCAAGTGCGAATGCCGCGGTATCCATGACCTTGAGGTTCTGGCCGATCACCTCGTCATAGCTGATCTGCGAGTAGCGTGTCGCACTGGGGTCCTTCATCGGATCCGCGGAATAGACGCCATCGACCTTGGTCCCCTTGAGCACCACATCGCATTCCAGCTCGATGGCACGCAAAGTGGCCGCCGTATCGGTGGTAAAAAAGGGATTGCCTGTGCCCCCGCCCAGAACGACCACAAAACCCTCTTCGAGGGCCAGCTTGGCGTCGCGCGCGGTGAACGTGTCTGCCACCGATGGCATTGTCGCGGCGCTGAACGGCTTGGACTTGATGCCCTGGCGCGAAATCGCGTTGCTCAGGGCTAGCGCATTGATCATGGTGCCAAGCATGCCCATGAGATCTGCAGTGACCCGATCGGTGCCATCGGCAGCGCCTGCCATGCCGCGAAAGATATTGCCGCCGCCGACGACAATGGCGACCTGTGTGCCGCCTCTCGCCACATCGGCAATCTGTGCCGCAACGCCCTGCAGGAACGGAGGCTCGATACCGAAGGAATTGTCTCCCGCCAACGCTTCGCCCGAAACTTTGAGCAATATGCGCTTACAGGCAGAAGACATGGACGGACCTCGAACTGGAGTGATGGCCGCCGATTCCCGGGGACCGGGCAGACCCTATGGCAAAACGTCCTTCAAAAGAAGGCGAACTTGCGCATGCATTGAATGAGATATTGATAACTCGATCCGGATACGGGCGCACCGGAGAGATCCGGGCCCGCCACAAAGGCGCGCCCGGAAATGCTGTCAGTCTTACTTCACGCCGGCCGTTGCAGCCACTTCGGCGGCGAAGTCCGACTCGACCTTCTCGATGCCTTCGCCGAGCGCGTAACGAACGAACTTGGTCAGCTTGATCGGAGCGCCGGCATCCTTCTCGGCGTTCTTGATGGCGTCTGCAACCTTGGTCTCGCCATCGATGACGAAGACCTGGCTGAGCAGCGTGACTTCCTCGAAGTACTTGCGCATACGGCCATCGACCATCTTCTCGGCGATATCGGCCGGCTTGCCGCTTTCCTTGACCTGCTCGAGAATGATGGCGCGCTCACGCGCGACAACGTCCTGATCCAGCTCTTCGGGTGCAATTGCCTGCGGCTGAGCGGCAGCAATGTGCATGGCCAGCTGCTTACCCAGCGCGGAGAGGGCAGCCTTGTCACCGGTGGACTCGAGAGCCACCAGGATACCAATCTTGCCAAGACCCGGCTTAACGGCATTGTGGATGTAGCTCTCGACCACACCGTCGGTCACTTCGACGGTCTGGGTGCGACGCAGGTTCATGTTCTCGCCGATCTTGGCGATGGCTTCGGTGAGTTCCGCAGAAACGGAATGGCCGCTGCCGGGAAACGGCATTTCGCCGAGCTTGACGGCATCGCCATCGGCGTCGAGCGCCAGCTTGGCAATGTTGCCGACGATGTTCTGGAACTGCTCGTTGCGGGCAACGAAGTCGGTCTCGGAATTGACTTCGACCACAGCGGCCTTGGTACCGGCAGTTGCGACACCGACCAGACCCTCGGCGGCGACGCGATCGGCCTTCTTGGCAGCCTTTGCCAGGCCACGGGTGCGCAGCCAGTCGACCGCTGCTTCCATGTCGCCATTGGTTTCGGCAAGGGCCTTCTTGCAGTCCATCATCCCGACGCCGGTCGAGTCGCGGAGCTGCTTGACCATTGCAGCAGTGATTTCCATGGGTTCACCTCTTGGCGGCCCCTCCTCGGAGGGGAAATTGTTCGAAAAATCAGCCCGAATGCCGGGCCCTAAATGCTTTTGGGAAAGGCGGAGCCCGCCTTTCCCACGCAAATCACGTCGAAACGACGATTAGTTGACGGCAGCTTCGCCTTCAGCCGGCAGATCTTCGGCCGGAGCTTCGGACGACGAACCGATATCGGCGCCGAGAGCGCTCGACGAGCGGCCGATGCCGTCGATGGCAGCGCGCGAGATCAGCGACACATAGAGCTCGAGAGCACGGCTGGCGTCGTCGTTGCCCGGGATGGCGTAGTCGACGGTGTCAGGATCGCAATTGGTATCGACGATTGCCACCACCGGAATACCCAGGCGACGGGCTTCCTTGATTGCGTTGGCTTCCTTGTTGGTGTCGATCACGAACAGCAGGTTCGGCAGGTTGCCCATGTCCTTGATGCCGCCCAGGTCGCGCTCGAGACGCTCCTGCTCGCGCGACATCATCAGGCGTTCCTTCTTCGTGCGCAGAGCCAGATCGGCTTCGCTCATCGATTCCAGCTCGCGCAGGCGGGCGATGGAATTGGAAATGGTCTGCCAGTTGGTCAGCGTGCCGCCGAGCCAACGCGAGTTCACATAGTACTGTGCAGACTGCTTGGCGGCGTCAGCCACCAGCGGTGCGGCCTGGCGCTTGGTGCCGACGAACAGCACGCGGCCGCCATCGGCGACGGTGTCGCTGACCAGCTGCAGCGCACGGCTGAGAGCCGGCACGGTCTGGGACAGGTCAAGAATATGGATATCGTTGCGAACGCCGAAAATATAGCGTTCCATCTTCGGGTTCCAGCGATGCTTCTGATGACCGAAGTGAACGCCAGCTTCCAGAAGCTGACGCATGGAGAATTCTGGCAGTGCCATGATGGGCTGCTCCTTTACCGGTTGATGCCTCCACGAAACCTTGCGACGGAAACCCGCCACCGGATGGATTTCGCTGATGCGAAAGCCCGTTTCGTGTGTGTGATCACGTCCAGCACCACGCCGAACGCGTGCGCCATATAGGCCATCATTGCCGGGTGCGCAAGCGAATTGCCCCGTGGCCGCTACCTGCTGACCTCTTCACGAACACTTCAAGCAACCGATACGGTGGCCGCCGGTTTTCAATTCATGGACCCGCGCCGCGACGCGGGGCCAAGGGTGAAAGCCCCAAAGCGGGAGAGGAAGGGCTCAGGCTCGCCTCTCCTGCGCTTTACGCGAAGCGCACATCCGTAACCCCGTCCAGCGCCTTGATCCCTCCGGCGACCTCGGCCGTGACGGCATATTTGCCGGGAAGCTCGATTTCATATTCACGCGCCCCCCCGTCGCGGATGACGACAAAATTGACCTTCCCGTTGCCGCCGCGTTTCAATTGTGCAGTCGTCGGCCCCAGCGCCTTGGCGTCGGCCATGAAGATCGTCAATTGCCGGTCCACGCGTTCCGCCATTCCCTCTATGGGTTCTGCAGAGATCAAGCGCAGGCTGATGCCCTCCGCCCGCTCGTCGGCTCCAACTTGCAGAATGACCGAATTGCCCGGCTGCAGAATCGAGCCGAATTCATTGATCTGCTCGGAAAAGGCGATGCATTCGAACGTCCCGCTTTGATCGGACAGGGTCAGGATCATCATGGGCGTGCCCTTGCGGGTGCGCCGGTCGTTTCGAGAAGAAATGGTTCCGGCCAATCGCCCTGCCCCGGCGCCGTCCTTCACCGCCCTCTCGAAATCGCTCCACCGCTGCACTCGCAGCTTTTCGAACATGTCGGCATAGGCATCGAGCGGATGTGCCGACAGATGGAAGCCGATTGCTGACAATTCCCGATCGGCGCGCTCGGTAGAGTTCCAGACCGCCACGCCCGTCGGCAGGCGGAACGGCTCTTCTTCGACGCTATCGAACATGGACACCTGTCCGCTGGACCGATCTGCCGTTAGCGATTGCGCCGTGGCGATCACCGATTCCACGGCCGCAAACGCCACTTCCCGACGCGGCGCCAGCGCGTCAAAAGCGCCTGCATTGACGAGGGTCTCGAGCGTACGCTTATTCAGCACGCGCGGATCCACCCGCCGCGCGAAGTCACCCAGATCCTTGAATGGCACATCGCCGCGCACCTCGACGATATGCTCCGCCATCGCTCGACCGACACCCTTGACCGCCGAAAGACCATAATGAATGCGGTCTTCCTTGACGGAAAAAACGACTTCCGAGCGGTTGACGCAGGGCGGCACGACCTCGATTTTTTTCTTGCCGGCCTCGCGCCGGAAGTCGGACAGCTTGTCCGTCTGCGCCATGTCGAGCGTCATGGACGCCGCATAGAACTCGTGCGGGAAATGCTCCTTGAGATAAGCGGTCTGGTAGGAAACCCAGGCATAGGCGGCCGCGTGGCTCTTGTTGAAGCCGTAATTGGCGAACTTGGCCAGAAGATCGAAGATTTCGTCGGCCAGCGCCTCGCTCACGCCGTTGGGGCCTGATCCTTCTCGGAAGCGGATGCGCTGGTTGTCCATCTCCGCCTTGATCTTCTTACCCATGGCGCGTCGCAGCATGTCGGCCTCGCCGAGCGAATAGCCCGACAGGAGTTGGGCAATCTGCATCACCTGCTCCTGATAGACGATGATGCCATAGGTTTCGTCGAGCACGGTCGACAAGGCAGGGTGAGGATAGCTCACGTCCTCGGTGCCGTGCTTGCGATTGATGAAGCTCGGGATGTTGTCCATCGGGCCCGGCCGATAGAGAGCATTCATGGCGATAAGGTCTTCGATACGGTCGGGCTTGAGCTCCATCAAGGCCCGGCGCATGCCCGCAGATTCAAACTGGAAGATGCCGTAGGTGTCGCCACGCGCGTAGAGCTTGTAGGTGGCCGCATCGTCGATCGGGATCGCGTCGATATCGAGTGCAATGCCCCTGTTCTTCACCATGTCCACGGCATAGCGGATCGTGGTCAGCGTCTTGAGGCCGAGGAAATCGAATTTGACGAGGCCGGCCGGCTCGACCCATTTGAGATTGTACTGCGTCACCGGCATATCGGAGCGCGGATCGCGATAGAGCGGCAGCAATTCCTGAAGGGGCCGATCCCCGATCACGATGCCCGCGGCGTGGGTCGAGGCATGGCGGAACAGTCCCTCGAGCGCCTGGGCGATCTCGACCAGTTGAGCGACGGTCTCGTCCTCGTCCACCATCTGCTTGAACTGCGGCACTTCCTTGAGCGTCCGCTCAACCGACCAGGGATCGGCCGGGTTGGCGGGCACGAGCTTACAGATGCGATCCACCTGGCCATACGGCATCTGCAGGACACGTCCCACGTCGCGGAGGACGGCGCGGGCCTGCAACGTTCCGAAGGTGATGATCTGCGCGACCTGGCTGGACCCATACTTGTCCTGAACATAGTCGATGACCTCTTCGCGCCGGTCCTGGCAGAAGTCGATGTCGAAGTCGGGCATCGATACGCGTTCGGGATTGAGAAATCGCTCGAACAGCAGATTGTACCGAAGAGGGTCGAGGTCAGTGATCGTCGTTGCATAGGCCACAAGCGAGCCGGCACCAGAGCCGCGACCTGGACCTACGGGAATATCATGCGCCTTTGCCCACTGGATGAAGTCGGCAACGATAAGGAAGTAACCGGGGAACTTCATCTTCTCGATGATGTTAAGCTCGAAGTCGAGCCGTTCACGGTATTCGGCTTCCGTCTTGCCCGGCGCAATACCGGTTACTTGAAGCCGCTTGTCGAGTCCTTCTGTGGCGATCCGGCGCAATTCTGCGCCTTCCGCTGCCACGACCTCGTCTTCCGTTGCGTGCGATCCGGCCGCGAATTTGGGCAGGATCGGCCCACGCGTCCGTGGTCGGTAGGCGATGCGCTGGGCAATCTCGATAGTGGAATCGAGGGCTTCGGGCAGGTCCGAGAAAAGCGCCACCATTTCGGCGCGAGACTTGAAATAGTACTGGTCGCCCAACTTGCGGCGTTCTGTCTGGGCGAGCACGGAACCGCCAGCGATGGCGAGGAGTGCATCATGCGCCTCGAACTGGGCAGCGCTCTTGAAGAATGGCTCGTTGGTCGCGACCAGCGGAATGCCTTTGCGATAAGCATAATCCACGAGCCGCGGTTCTACGGCTGCTTCCATTGGCCGGCCATGCCGCTGCAGTTCGATATAGAAGCGGTCTCCGAAGATCTCGGCAAGCCTGTCGAGCCGTCGCAGGGCATTGGCATCCTGCCCTTGGGCAAAGGGCATGTCGATAGCGCCCTCCGGTCCGCCGGACAAACAAATGATGCCGCTCAGGCTGTCACGGCTCATCCAGTCGAGATTGACACGGGCCAGTCCGTCCTCGCTTTCGAGATAAGCGCGGGACACAAGTTGCGACAGGTTTGAGAAACCGTGCTCGGACTGCGCCATCAGCACGATGCTGGACTTGCCCGTCCACGCCATATGCCCGCGTTCACTCAGGCGCTCTTCGTGTGCGGCAAAATCAACAGGGATTTCAACGCCGATCAGCGGCTGAATGCCCTTCTTGGTCGCCTTCTCGGAAAACTCAAGCGCCCCGAACAGATTGTTTGTATCGGCAATGCCCAAGGCAGGCTGCTCATCCTCGGCGGCCATCTTCAATATGGCTTCGAGTTGAAGAGCTCCCTCTAGAAGGGAAAATGCAGAATGGACGTGAAGGTGAATAAAGCCGGGGCCGTGCATGAGCATCTCCTGCTCCGACTCTGTGGTACCCACTCCCTCAGGTCAAACCACAGAGCGTTCAATCCACAACCGATCACATCAGCTTGGTCAGGATGTCCATCCAGGTCAGCGAACCGAAGGTGAAGACACCCAAGGTCACGAAAGCGGCGAAGTCCTTGGCAAAATCGAGCATCTCTGTCTCCTTTGTTTCTGTATTGTTCTTATATGTTCCTTGTTTGTTCCTGTCCACCTGGGAACATTGGTGAAACCGGGGACGGAGGTTAATTGGTTAGGAAAGCGTTAGGAAAAGTCTCTGCCGCATTAGGACTCGCACCGCACAACATTGCGGGCAATGACTGGTGCGGCCTCACCCTATCAAGGGTGTTGTGACCGCCGCCACGCCTTGGGCAAAGACGCTTCTCTTGCTTGTGGTTCAAAACTTTCAGCGCGCAGCCGGAATTTTTCGCAAGACCTTGCAGCCTTACGTATGCCCTTTGCATCGGGAAGCTTCCCGAATGGTCATCGGGGCGTGCGTGTTCAATGCCGCGATCAATGAGCGTGCGGAACGACTTTGGTCAGAGCGTGTGCGGTACCACAAGACCACCCTTGATCGTCACGATGCGATCGGCACGCCTGGCAAGGTCATAATTGTGGGTAGCGATCAGAGCTGCAGCGCCTTCATTGCGGATAAGAGCCTTCAGAGCCTCGAAGACGCGGTCGCTGGTCTCGGGATCGAGATTGCCGGTCGGCTCGTCGGCGAGGATGACCCGCGGATGATTGGCCGCGGCGCGGGCAATGGCGATACGTTGCTGCTCGCCGCCGGATAACTCGGCCGGCCTGTGGGCAGCCCTGGAGGCAACGCCCAGGAGGTCAAGCAATTCCAACGCCCGAAGTTCGGCCTGCTTGCCGTCCTTGCCCGCGATCAGTTGCGGCATCACAACGTTTTCGAGTGCGGTAAATTCCGGCAGCAGGTGATGGAACTGATAGACATAGCCGACAGTCGAGCGCCGCAATTGGGTCCGCCCCCGATCGTTGAGCTTACTGGTCGGCTGGCCGACAATCTCGATCTCGCCCGATTGGGGCGATTCCAGCAAACCACAAAGATGCAAGAGCGTGGACTTGCCGGCGCCGGACGGCGCCACAAGCGCGACCATCTCGCCACTTTCTACCGTCAGGTCGGCAGCCTCGAGAACGCGAACCATCCGTTCGCCTTCGCCGTAATGACGATGTACGCCTGCCAGGCGGAGATGGGGCTTATTCATAGCGCAGGGCCTCTACCGGATCATATTGGGCAGCGCGCCACGCCGGATAAAGCGTTGCCAGGAAACTCAGACCCAGAGCCATTGACACTACAACGGTCACTTCCACCGCATCAACACGGCTAGGGAGTGACGAGAGAAAGAACACCTCGGGCGGAAACAGCGTGACGCCGAGGAAATTCGAGATCGAAGCGCGGATGGCTTCCGCATTAGAGGCGATGATGAGCCCCAGCACGAAGCCTACTAAGGTGCCGATGACCCCAATCGCCGTTCCGGTGATCGAGAAAATCCGCATGATCGAGCCGCGTGTCGCGCCCATGGTACGCAAGACGGCGATATCGGCGCTCTTGTCTTTCACGAGCATGATGAGGCTGGAAATGATGTTGAACGCGGCGACAAGGATGATCATGGACAGGATGGTGAACATCACGACCCGCTCGACCTGAAGGGCCGAGAAGAAAGTCTGGTTGCGTTCCTGCCAGGAGGTCAGGATCAGAGGACGTACGCCCGATGCGGCTTGCAGGCGCTCGCGCATCACCCCGACTGCATCGGGATCGGTAATAAAAATTTCCGCCGCCGATGCCCGCGGAATGCGCTGATAGGCGGCGTCGATTTCCGCGTCTGTCGCAAGCGGATCGAGCGGCCCCATACCGGGCTTGAGAACCTCGTCCACGAGCTTGAAATAATCCTGCGCCGGCTCGAGCGGCATGTACATGAAGTACGAGTCGAACTCGACCATGCCCAAGTTGAAGATGGCATTGACGGGATACGAACGGATCTGCGGCGTCGATCCAAAGGGCGTCATCGTGCCTTCGGGATTGATGATTTGAACTTGATCGCCGATCCCCACACCCAGGGTCTGGGCTAGCCGATAACCGATCGCAACACCACGGCTCTGGTCCCACTGGTCGAACCCGCCCTGCTCTGCACCATTATACAGCAAGGTCAGCTTACGCAGGTTCTCTTCATCCATCCCACGCACAGTCACGCCGGACGAACTGCCCTGCCCTGAGGCCAGCACCTGGCCCTCGACGAAATAGACCGCAAAACGGACACCATCCACCTCCTCGAGCGCCGCGACCGTTTCCTTGTAATCGGTGAACTGGCTTTCGATCGGATAGGCAGTGAAGTGCCCATTGAGACCAAGAATTTTGTCCAGCAATTCGCCACGAAAGCCATTCATTACCGACATCACGACGATCAGCGTTGCTACGCCGATTGCCACACCAACCATGGTCAGGCTGGCAATGACGGAAATGAAGGCCTCTTTGCGCCGGGCGCGTAGATAGCGTCCGGCGATCATCCACTCGAACCGGGCGAAAGGTCGTGTCCGGCTCGCCGGGGCGTCTTGCGTGCTAAGGGTCAAATGTCGGTCATCCGCTGAGGTTCTATCAGGCTCCTGAGGCGCTCGACGGCCCCCGAAAGCGGCAACGTTTCGCGCTCTCCGGTTTTGCGATGCTTGATCTCGACTTCGCCCGATTTAAGGCCACGCGGCCCCACGATCAGTTGATAAGGAATGCCGACAAGATCGGCCGTCGCAAACTTGCTGCCGGCGGGCTGGTCTCGATCGTCGTACAGCATGTCGAGACCGGCGCCGGACAGCTGCTCGTAAAGCGCGTCACAAGCAGCGTCGGTGTCGGCATCACCCGCTTTGAGATTGATCAGCACCGCTTCGAATGGGGCAACCGGAACGGGCCAGACAATGCCGTTCTCATCATGGCTAGCCTCGATGATCGCGGGAACTACGCGCGTCGGCCCGATGCCGTAGGAGCCCATATGGACGGGCGTATCCTTGCCGTCGGCACCGGTGACATTGGCCTTCATCGGCTCGGAATACTTCGTTCCGAAGTAGAAGATGTGGCCAACTTCGATGCCGCGCGCCTTGAGCTGGTTGTCGGCCGGCACGGCCTCGCGGAAGGCCTCTTCGGTCGTCATCTCGTCGGTAGCGGCAAAGAGCGAAGTCCAATCCCTAAAAATCGGCTCAAGGTCGCCGAAGAAATCGGTGTCGGCGCCGGGAACGGGTTTGTCGAGCAGGTCCTTGTCCAGGAAAACCTCGCTCTCGCCTGTATCCGCCAGCACGTGGAATTCGTAGGACAGGTTGCCACCGATCGGGCCGGTATCAGCACGCATTGGTACGCCGACCAGGCCCATGCGCTTGAAAGTGCGAAGATAGGCCACGAACATGCGCTGGAAGGCCTTCACGGCCGCGGCTTCATCGAGATCGAAGGAATAGGCATCCTTCATCAGGAACTCGCGGCTGCGCATGGTGCCGAAGCGCGGGCGCACCTCGTCGCGGAACTTCCATTGGATATGATAGAGGTTGAGCGGCAGGTCCTTATAGGACTTCACATAGGTCCGAAAGATATCGGTAATCATCTCCTCATTGGTCGGACCATAGAGGAATTCGCGCTCGTGCCGATCCTCGATGCGCAGCATCTCTTTGCCATAGGCCTCATACCGGCCAGACTCGCGCCAAAGGTCTGCAGACTGGATCGTCGGCATCAGCAGCTGCACCGCGCCGGCGCGGTTCTGCTCCTGCTCGATGATCTTCTGCACCTTCATCAGCACCTTGTAGCCGATGGGCAGCCACGAATAGAGGCCCGAAGCCTGCTGGCGGATCATGCCAGCGCGCAGCATAAGCCGATGCGAAACGATCTCGGCTTCCTTGGGCACATCGCGCAGCACCGGCAGGAAATATCTCGAAAGACGCATGGGAACTCCACAAAACAGGTGCTTCGACTCGTGACGACAGTTGATGCCCACTCAAATCCTAACCGTCCATTCGATGCAAGCATGCAAGCTATGCAGAATCTACTTGGCAGACCCAAAAAGTGTTGTTAGGGTCCGGGCCAATAAAACAAAGGCGGCCCAAACCGCCGGACGTCGACAACGTCAAGGGAGGAGCATTGGCTGCCGCTTTGTAGCGCGCCTAAGACCAATGTATTGTCGAACAAACTCAATTCAGCGGGGCCTTCGAGCCCCGCTTTTTTGTTTTGGATCAACCAGCTATTGCCTTGTCCGAAGGCTTTTCCTGAGACGCTGTTCATACAGCGTAGCCTGATGGCAAAGAACGCTCAGGCAGGTCAGCGATTCCAGTATTGATAGAGTGTCTCGTTGGAGAGGCCCCAAAGCAGCAGCGCCGTGAACACCACTGACAGGCCGGTTGCCAGCAGCAGTTTGTACAACAGCCTCGGCTTCAGCGGTGCGCCAGGATCGGAACCTGCCACGATCTCGGCACCGGCCTCATGATGACTTTGATTGCCGATTGGCAGCACCATGACGAAGGTGAGCCACCAGACAACGAAATAAACCGCGATGATCGAAGCAATTTGCATATTGCCTTCTTAGCCGTCACAGGCCGCTAGCGGAAGCAGCCAACGTGTCGCGGGTAGCAGGCCGCCCCGGCAAGATGCCGGGGCAGATGCGAGACCCCATATCAAACCCGATGCACGAAGACGCTGACATTGGGCTTGCGTCCCCAGAATGCATTGACCTCATTGCGGATTGCCTTGAACAGCGCAGAATTGAGCACCTCGGTATCGGACCGCCGCTTTGGCGGCATTGATTTGATGACCCCACTGACTGTGTCTTCGACCAGTTCGGCGACCGATTCTTCTTCCGTTTCAGGTAGCCCCTCGATTACCATTTCCGGGCCAGACACGACATGGCCGCTGCCATTGACGGCCAAGCTGACAATGATCATGCCGCCGAAAGACAGTCTCCGCCGTCCCTTGACGCCGCTCTCCTCGGGTGTGCAGAGAACCAGGCCATCAAGATAAAGCTCGCCCGTACGCACCTCTGCCGGAAAGGTCATAGCCTCAGGGAAGAGACGAACCAGATCGCCGTTCCGCGCCTCGCAGACATTGGCGATGCCAGCCTCGCGGCCGAGTTTGGCGTGAGCTGCCAGATGCGCGGCTTCGCCGTGGACCGGGACCAGCACCTCCGGCTTGACCAGGGAATAGAGCTTGCGCAATTCGCCACGACGCGGATGGCCAGTGACATGAACCAGTGCGTCATTGGCTGTGATGACCTCGACGCCTTTGTCGATCAACTGGTTCTGGATGTCCTGCACCTCGCGCTCATTGCCGGGAATGGCCCAGGACGAGAAGATCATGCGATCGCCAGCATTCAGATCGATCACAGGATGATCGCCTCGCGCGATGCGGGCAATGGCGGCGCGGGCCTCGCCCTGACTGCCCGTACAGATCAACACGCATTTGTCGCGTGCGATTGACTTATACATGTCCTGATCATGCAGGGTCGGCAGGCCCTCGAGCATGCCAAGCTCCTTGGCAATGCCCATGATGCGGTGCAGCGAGCGGCCAGACATGACAACTTCGCGCCCCGCCTTATGGGCCGCGCGAACGATGGAGACGACGCGACCAACATTGGACGCAAAGGTTGTGACAGCGACCCGGTGCGGCGCTTCGGCAATCAGGCGGGCCAGATTGTCTCCGATTTCCTGTTCGCTTGGGCTCTCGCCATCCTTCATCGCATTGGTGGAGTCGCAGACCAAAGCCAAGGGCAACGCGCTTTCCGCGCCGATCGCTTCGAGACGCGCAACGTCCGTAGGAGCACTGGTGATCGGCGTCGGATCGAGCTTCCAGTCCCCGGTATGCAGCGCCCGACCAACCGGCGTCGTGATCAGCAGCGCATTGGATTCAGGGATCGAATGGGCAACATTGATCGGCTCGATGGTAAAGGGCCCGACTGAAAACGGCTTGCCTGGGCGCATGATGGTGATGTCGACATTCTCGACGATACCGTCCCCTGCCCGCTTGGCAGCCAACATGGCGGCGGTAAACGGAGTGGCATAGACCGGCTTGTCGAAGACGGGCCAGAGATCGAGCACGGCCCCGTAATGGTCCTCGTGGCTATGGGTGAGAACCAGGGCCAAGACGTCGTCGGCATTCTCCTCAAGAAATTCCGGATTGGCCATGATGAGTTCGATGCCTGGCAGGTCCGGACCGCCAAAGCTGACGCCGCAATCCACCACGATCCATTTGCGCGACCGCTCTGGACCGAAGCCATAGGCAGCCATGTTCATTCCGATTTCGCCAACGCCGCCAAGCGGTACGAAGACGAGTTCATCCCTTTGGGTCTTAGCCATGGGTTTTCCTTCTAATTGACGCTGCGCCGCGCGAACTCTGGTCGCCGGTCGCCGCACGTCTGTTGTGGTCAGCTTCGGGCGCTGGCCGTTGCCCCAAAATGCACATCGCCTGCGGTGATCGGAAAGCGCGAACCGTCTTCGTCGCGAATGATCAGCCGACCGGCAGCATCGATAGTTTCAAAGATTCCACGTCGCACCACGCCATCCTGCGATACCGCTACCGGAGCACCGATACCCGCTGCCGAACTCCGCCACAGCTCAAGAACGGCAGCGATGCCACGGCCGTCATCCCAGAGGGCAAAGACATCTACCCAGGCATCTGACAAAGCCTCGAAGACCTGCTCGGCGCTGCGTTCCACCCCAAGGGCCAGCAAGCTTGTTGCCGGATAAGGCGTGCCCTCTGGCGCGGCAACCACGTTGACACCGCAACCGATGACAATTGCGCTGCGACCATCGGGTGTCTTGCTGGCTTCAAGGAGGATACCCGAGAGCTTTTCGCCATCGGCCAAGACGTCGTTTGGCCACTTGAGCGCAATGCGCGATCGGCCATCTGCCCCGTCCATTCCGTCAATGCCAACTCGGAAGCGACCCTGCGGCAGGACGGCGGCCAAAGCCCGATTAAGCGCGACACCGGCCACAAACCCCAGGGTCGCAATCTGCTCTGGCGCAGCATCGGGCACAATGAGAAGGCTTGCGGCCAGGTTTCCACGCACGCTGTGCCATTGGCGGCCCCGCCTGCCCCGACCTGCCGTCTGGTGGCGGGCCGCAAACCAGATTCCGCCGGGATCGCCCAATGACGCCGCGGCAAGCGCTTCGCTGTTTGTCGACCCGATTTCATCGAAACCGGTCAGCCTGTAACCGGCTGACCGCGCGTTGGGGCCCAGCGAGAAGTCACTCACCTAGAAGAGGCTTCCGGCAGCATTGTGCGCCAGGGCCGAGAGCGGATTGCCCACCGTGAAGAAGTACGTGACGATGAGGAAGCTAAACACCGCCATGATGATGTTGAGCTCACCGGGCACGGCGATGAAATCCGATCTTGGTTCATCGAAATACATCACCTTGACGACGCGCAGGTAATAGAAGGCGCTTATCGCAGATGCCAGCATCCCGATGACAGCCAGGACATAAAGATTGGCTTCGATGGCGGCCAGAAACACCTGCCACTTCGCGAAAAATCCAGCCAGCGGCGGCAGACCGATCAGCGAGAACATGACGATCGCCATGACCGCCGCAACGAAAGGACGGGTTTTGGACGCTCCTGCCAGGTCCTCAATGGTCTCGACATAACCTTTTTCGGTGCGCAGCGACAGAAGGCAGGCAAACAGCGCGACTGTCATGCCGACATAGATCGCCATGTAGATTGCAACGCCCTCGACCCCGACCTGGGTCCCGGAAGATAGCCCCACCAAGGCAAACCCCACATGACCGATCGACGAATAGGCGATCAGACGCTTGATCGAGCTCTGCCCGATGGCTGCGAAGGCTGCCAGAACCATGGAAGCGATCGACAGGAAAATGACGATCTGCTGCCAGTCGCTGGTGATGGGCGAGAATGTGTCCATGACCAAGCGGACCATCAACGTCATTGCCGCAACTTTCGGCGCCATGGCGAAGAAGGCGGTGACCGGCGTTGGAGCCCCTTCATAGACGTCCGGCGTCCACATGTGGAACGGAACCGCAGAAATCTTGAAGGCGACACCTGCCAGCAGAAATACCATGCCAAAGATCAGCCCAACCGAACGACCTTCGTTCGAAATCGCGATGACGATCTCGGAGAGGTTGGTATGGCCGGTAAAGCCATAGACCAATGAGGCGCCATAAAGCAGCATGCCCGACGACAACGCGCCCAGCACGAAATACTTGAGGCCCGCTTCGGTGGCGCGACTATCGTCGCGCTTGATGGCGGCCATGACATAGAGCGCCAGAGACTGCAGCTCAAGACCCACATAGAGGCTCATCAGGTCATTGGCCGAAACCATCACCATCATGCCCAGCGTCGCGAGGACGGCCAGAATTGCATATTCGTATTTATGAATGCCGTTCTCTTCGGCATTGGAAAGACCCAGGATCAATGCCAGCGCGGCGCCACCGATCACCAACACTTTCATGTAGCGGGCAAAGCCGTCTGCAATGAAAAGGCCATTGAAGATGATGCCATCGGCAGGTTGCAGCACAACCAGAAGACCGGTAGCGATCAGAAGACCAATAGCCAACCAGTTGACCAGACTGGACTTCTCCTTGTTGACCACGATGCCGACGAGCAACAGCGCCAGCGCACCGACGGCCATCAGCAGTTCCGGATAGGCCGGAGCCAGGCTCGCAAAATCGGTAATGTCAGAATTCACGACTGTCTCCTAGTGCGAAGCAGGCGCTGTGGCCGGCTGTGCCTCGCCCGTGGGCGCGGCGTAATCGAGTTGGATGCGCTGGTCGGCCAGGTCCACTGCAGCGTCGCGACCAACGGCGGTCGAATACTGCACCACCAGATTGTCGACGGCTGCCGCCGTCGTATCCAGGATTGGCGCTGGGTAAAAGCCGAACACAATGGTGAGCACGATCAGCGGATAAATCACGATCTTTTCGCGCAGGTTGAGATCCAGGATGCCCTTAAGGCTGTCCTTGGTGAGTGCGCCGAAAATCACCCGACGATAGAGCCAGAGCGCGTAGCAGGCCGACAAAATCACGCCGAACGCAGCACCGAACGCCACCCAGGTATTGACCTGGAATACGCCCATCATGGTGAGGAACTCGCCCACAAACCCCGAAGTGCCCGGCAGTCCAACATTGGCCATCGTGAAGACCATGAAGGCGAAGGCATATTGCGGCATGCGCTCGACCAGCCCGCCATAGGCCGAAATTTCACGAGTGTGCATTCTGTCGTAGATCACGCCAACGCATAGGAACAGCGCGCCCGAAACGATGCCATGCGAAATCATCTGAAACATCGCACCCTGAATGCCGAGCGCATTGCCCGCAAAGATGCCCATGGTCACAAAGCCCATATGTGCCACGGACGAGTATGCAATCAGCTTCTTGATGTCGGTCTGCACCAGCGCGACCAGCGAGGTCAGGATGATGGCGGCCACCGACAGGACAAAGACGAAGTTGGCGAACTGAGCAGAGGCATCCGGGAACATGGGAAGGCTGAAGCGAAGGAAACCATAGCCGCCCAACTTGAGCAGGATAGCCGCCAGAATCACCGAACCTGCGGTCGGAGCTTGAACGTGAGCCTCGGGCAACCAGCGGTGGAACGGCCACATCGGCATTTTCACTGCCAGCGACGCGAAGAAGGCCAGCCACAGCCACGTCTGCATCCCTGCCGGAAAATCGTGGTTCAACAGGCGCGAAATATCAGTCGTTCCGGCATCCCAATACATCGCCATCATGGCCAGGAGCATGAGCACCGAGCCGACGAAGGTGTAGAAGAAGAACTTGTATGCCGCCTGAATGCGCTGTGATCCGCCCCAGATGCCGATGATCAGGAACATCGGCAAAAGCGTACCTTCGAAGAACACGTAGAACATGGCCAGGTCGAGCGTGGTGAACACGCCGATCATCAGCGTCTCGAGCACCAGAAAGACTATCATGTATTCCTTGAGCCGCGTCTCGACTTCCCAGCTGGCAAGCACGACCGCCGGCATCAGAAGCGCGGTCAGGACCACAAACAGCACCGAAATGCCGTCCACGCCGACCCGGTAGCCTATATTGTCGCCAATCCACGGCATGTTCACGACAAACTGGAAACCGGCATTGGACGCGTCGAACGCATTCCAGAGCGCAAGCGACAGCGCGAAGACCACAAGCGTGGTCGCGAGCGAAATCCAGCGGATCGCCCCGATCGACGTCTTGGGTGTCGCCAGCAAAAGGGCCGCACCCAGAATGGGCAGCCAGGTTACAATCGTGAGTATCGAATTGTCGAAGGTCATCAGAGGAGCCCCCCGGCCGTAATGGCCCAGGTCAGCAGCGCCGCAATGCCGATGAGCATGGCGAAGGCATAATGGTACAGATAGCCGGACTGCAGTTTGACGACCCAGCTGGTGACATTCTGAACGCGACGGCCAAGGCCTTCGGTGATCTTGCCGTCAACCAGCCAGTCATCGAACCCTTTCCATATCGCGTTACCGATCCAGAGCGCGGGGCGCACGAAGATCGTGTTGTAGAGCTCATCGAAGTACCACTTGTTGAGCAGGAACTTGTAGAGCCCCGGATTGGACGCCGCGAGCTTTGCCGGCGTTTCCGGGCGACGAATATACATGAACCAGGCCGCAACGAAGCCCGCGATCATGGCGATGGTTGCGCTCCATTTCACCCAGGTCGGGACATGATGTGCGTCCTCGATGATCTGGTGATCGACAAAGATCGACCCGGCAAAGAAGTGTTCAATATGTTCAACGTCGTGGAAGAACATGCCGTAGAACACCACGCCTGCCAGCACTGCACCCACGGAGAGGACATAAAGCGGCACCAGCATGACATTTGGCGATTCATGCGCATTGTCATAAGCCGAGCCATGGTGGTGACCATGATGGCCGTGATCGTCCGCATTGCTGTCGTCGATCGGCTCGTCGTGGCTTTCCAGGGCCGAATGAGCCGGGTCCGGATGCGGACCTTCACCGTGATGCTGGGCATCGCGGGGTGAGCCGTGAAACGTCAGGTGGACCAGGCGCCAGGAATAGAAGCTGGTGAACAGGGCTGCAATCACCAGCAGCCAGAACGCCATCGTGCCCGCATTGCCGCCGAACGCATAGGCGCTTTCGATAATGGCATCTTTGGAGAAGAAGCCAGCAAAGCCGAAATTGGTGCCGGGGATGCCCACGCCGGTGAGGGCGAGCGTACCGATCATCATCATCGCATAGGTGATGGGGATCTTCTTGCGCAGGCCGCCCATGTTCCGCATGTCCTGCTCGTGATGCATCGCATGGATGACCGAACCTGCTCCCAAGAACAGCAGGGCTTTGAAGAAGGCATGCGTGAACAGGTGGAACACGCCTGCAGAATAGGCGCCAACCCCCAAAGCAACGAACATATAGCCGAGCTGCGAGCAGGTCGAATAAGCAATCACCCGCTTGATGTCGTTCTGCACGAGGCCGACGGTAGCGGCAAAGAATGCCGTGATGGCGCCGACCACGATGACCACTGTCAACGCCACAGGTGACGTTTCAAACAATGGCGAAAGCCGAGCGACCATGAAGACACCGGCAGTCACCATGGTAGCGGCGTGGATGAGAGCCGATACTGGCGTCGGGCCTTCCATGGCGTCCGGTAGCCAGGTGTGCAGCAGGAACTGCGCCGACTTGCCCATAGCGCCCATAAAAAGCAGCAGGCAGATCACCGTCATGGCGTCGAGCTGCCAACCCAGGAACTGGATCACCGGCAGGCCGGTAGTCGCAAATTCATCGGCGGCCTGGAAGGCGCCGTCGAAATCGATGTGGCCGAGCACCATGAAGGCGCCGAAAATACCGAGCGCGAAACCGAAATCGCCGACGCGATTGACCACGAAGGCTTTCATCGCTGCAGCGGTGGCAGACGGCCGGGTGTACCAGAACCCGATCAACAGGTACGACGCAAGACCTACGCCTTCCCACCCGAAGAACATCTGGAGGAAGTTGTCGGCAGTCACCAGCATGAGCATGGCGAAGGTGAAGAGCGACAGGTAAGCGAAGAAGCGCGAGCGATGCGGATCCTCGTTCATGTAGCCGATGGAGTAGACGTGAACGAGTGCTGAAACCGTGTTGACCACCACCAGCATGATCGCAGTCAGCGTATCGACGCGTAAGGTCCAGCGCAGGTCCATGTCACCGACCTGGATCCAACGCATGATCTCGACCTTGAGCACGGCCGCATGGCCGTCGCCCACGGCACCCACCAGCCCGTCGCCAAAAGCGACCGGAAGGAACACGACCCAGCTGAGCACCGCTGCTACGCTCAGGAGTCCGGTGGTAATGAACTCAGCCGGACGATGTCCGATCTGGCGGCCCAAAAGGCCGGCAATAAGCGCCCCGATAAGGGGCAGGAAAACAATCGCCTGAATGATCATAGCGGGTGCCCTAGCCCTTCATCATGTTGACGTCCTCAACCGCGATTGTGCCACGGTTGCGGTAGAAGATTACGAGGATGGCCAGACCGATGGCAGCTTCAGCAGCGGCCACGGTCAGGATCATCAGCGCGAACACCTGACCCTGCAGGTCGTTGAGCTGCGCACTAAAGGCCACCAGGTTGAGATTGACGGCAAGCAGGATCAGCTCGACAGACATCAGGATGACGATGATGTTCTTGCGGTTGATAAAGATGCCGAACACGCCAAGCGTGAACAGGATGGCAGCGACGGTCAGGTAATGACCGAGCCCGATTTCCAGACCCATGATAACCCCCTAAAGCCCCTGGCCCGATTTGACTTTGACGACCTTGAGCGTATCGCCGGCCTTGCGACCGATCTGCGAGGCAGTGCTCTGCCGCTTGATGCCTGGACGGTGCCGCAGCGTAAGGACGATCGCCCCAATCATGGCGACCAGCAATACGGCAGCAGCGCCCTGGAACAGGAACACGTAGCGCGTGTAGAGCACCTGGCCCAAGGCACGCGTGTTTTCGATTGTGTTGTCGATCGGGAGCGCGGCTCCACCCGTGATCTCGGGAGAGATAAAGGCGCTACCGGCAACCAGCAGTAGCTCAAGGAAAAGAACCACCCCGACCAGAATGCCGATTGGAGCATATTGCAACAGCCCCGACTTGAGCTCGGCAAAGTCGACATCGAGCATCATGACGACGAAGAGGAACAAAACCGCTACGGCGCCCACATAGACGACAATCAGGATCAGTGCCAGGAACTCTGCACCCGCCAACATAAACAGGCCGGCAGCATTCACGAAGGTCAGGATCAGAAACAGGACCGCATGCACCGGATTGCGCGCCGAAATGACCATGAAGGCCGAAGCGACGGCGACCGCCGAGAATACATAGAAGAAAAATAGTGGAAGGCTCATCGTCTTCCCTCTCAGCGATAGGGCGCATCAGCGGCGAGGTTGGCGGCGATTTCACGCTCCCAACGGTCACCGTTGCTGAGGAGCTTCTCCTTGGAGAAGTACAATTCCTCGCGCGTTTCGGTTGCGAATTCGAAGTTGGGGCCTTCCACGATGGCATCCACCGGGCACGCTTCCTGGCAGAAACCGCAATAGATGCACTTCACCATGTCGATGTCGTAGCGCACGGTACGCCGGGTGCCGTCATTCTGGCGCGGGCCGGCTTCGATGGTGATGGCCTGGGCCGGGCAGATGGCCTCGCACAGCTTGCAAGCAATGCAACGCTCTTCCCCATTGGGGTAGCGGCGCAGGGCATGCTCGCCCCGGAAGCGCGGGCTGACCGCACCCTTTTCGAACGGATAGTTGATAGTGGGCTTGGGCGCGAAGAAATAGCGCATGGCCAGGAAGAAGGCCGAAACGAATTCCTTGAGCAGAAGCGTATTGACGAGTTGGCCGGCGCGCATCAGGCGACCCCTCCGTTCCAGCCCCAGCCAGTCAGCTGAAGCACGAATGCAACGATGACGACCATGATCAGCGAAAGCGGCAGGAACAGTTTCCAGCCGATCCGCATGAGCTGGTCGTAGCGATAGCGAGGCACGATAGCCTTTGCCATGGCAAACATGAAGAAAACGAGGGTTACCTTGATGAAGAACCAGAATATCCCGGGAATCCAGGTGAAGGGCGGCAGGTCGATCGGTGCAGCCCAGCCCCCGAGAAACAGGATCGTGGTCATGGCGCACATCAAAAGGATCGAGATGTATTCGCCCAACATGAACAGAAGATAAGGCGTGGCCGAATATTCAGTCATGAAGCCTGCGACCAGTTCCGACTCACCCTCGGCAAAATCGAAGGGCGGACGGTTGGTTTCTGCCAGGGCCGAGATGTAGAACACCACGAACATTGGGAAGAGCGGCAGCCAGAACCAGTTGAGAAAGCTCAGCCACGGCACGCCCAGGGCATGGGCAAGACCCATCTCGTACTGCGCGATGACGATGTCGTTCAGGTTCAGGGAGCCAACGCAGAGCAAGACCGTGATGATGACGAGGCCGATGGACACTTCATAGGACACCATCTGCGCAGCGGCGCGGATGGAGCCGAAGAACGGGTACTTCGAGTTCGAAGCCCAGCCACCGATAATCACGCCATAGACCCCCAGCGAGGAGATGGCCAGCAGGTAGAGGATACCCACATTGATATTGGCCATAGCCCAGCCGTCAGCCACCGGAACAACGGCCCAGCCTGCAAGGGCAAGCGTACCGGTGATCAGCGGCGCAGCTAGGAACAATACCTTATCCGCGCCGGCCGGAATGATGGCTTCCTTGAACACAAACTTCAAGAGATCGGCAAAGGACTGCAACAGACCAAATGGACCCACCACGTTCGGACCGCGGCGCAATTGCACCGCAGCCCAGATCTTTCGGTCACCCAGAAGGATGAATGCAGTAAAGATCAGCAGGCCCACCAAAAGCGCCAGGGCCTTGTAAATGAAGCCGATCTGCGTCCCCCATCCGAGAAATGGAATACCGAGCAGGTAGTCTAGGGCAGCGAGAAGAAAGTCCATAATGCTCCCCTATTCCGCCGCCTGCCTGAGACCAGCGGCCATGGCGGCACACTCGCCCATCGTTGCGGAAGCCCGCGCGATCGGATTGCTGAGGTAGAAGTCGTCGATCAGCGTGGCATAGGACGCTGACTTGGTCTTGATGGCAGCCTTGGCCAGCTTGGCGACATCGCCGACCGAACCAGGAGCGATCTCATCGATGCGCGCCAGATGCGGGAATTCGGCATAAAGCGTGGAGCGCAGCTGAGCCAGCGAAGCGAAAGGCAGCGGCTGGCCGATGGCACCCGAGAGCGCCCTGATAATTGCCCAGTCTTCTTTCGCGTCGCCGGGCGGGAAAATTGCGCGAGTCGTGACCTGGACGCGGCCCTCGGTATTGACGTAGGTGCCCGACTTTTCGGTGTAGGTCGCGCCCGGAAGGATCACGTCTGCCCGATGAGCACCCTTGTCGCCATGCGAGCCAATATAGACCACAAAGGCCTTACCCATGGCGGAGGTGTCATACTCGTCTGCCCCGAGAAGAAACAGGACATCGAGCTCGCCCTTGCCAGCCATCGCAATCTGGTCGGCAGAGCAGACACCACCATCATGGGGCACGAAGCCGATATCGAGACCGCCGACGCGGCTTGCCGCGCTGTGCAACAGCGCAAAGCCGTTCCAACCGTCATCAACATTGGCGCCGCGCGCAAGCTTGGCCGCCAGCGCGATCGTGTCCCGACCAGCCTGCTTTCCGGCGGAAGCATGCGAAACGGCCCCCTCCCCGACGATGATCAAGGGACGCTGTGCGTTGGCGAGGGTATTGGCAAAGGCACCGTTACCCGCTGCAAGGTCGGCCAGCGTCTCGAGGCCATTACCCAGATACGTGTAATCGTATGTCAGGTCGGCCTGTTCGCCGATCACGGCAATAGGCAGGCCCTTAGCGCGCCAGGTCTTGCGAATGCGCGCATTGATGATTGAGGCCTCCTTGCGAGGATTGGACCCGATGATGACGATGGCATCGGCCTCTTCGATACCCGCAATTGTGGGGTTGAAGATATAGGCCGAACGCGGCATCGAGGGGTCTATGCCCGACATCGCCGGACGGACGTCGGTCATGCCCGAGCCAATCGAAGCAAGCAGCGCCTTGAGCGCATACATCTCCTCGACAGCGGCCAGATCCCCGGCAATGGCACCGACCTTATTACCGGCCTTCTTGATGCGGCCGGCAACGGCGGTGATCGCCTCGTCCCAGCTTGCAGGCTGCAGCTTACCGCCCTTGCGCACATAGGGCCGATCGAGCCGCTGGCTCTTCAGACCATCCCACACAAAGCGCGTCTTGTCGGAAATCCACTCTTCGTTGATCGCCTCGTTCACACGCGGCAGGATGCGCATGACCTCGCGGCCACGGCTATCGACGCGGATTGCCGAACCGACGGCATCCATGACGTCGATGCTTTCGGTCTTGCTCAGTTCCCACGGACGAGCGTGAAACGCATATGGCTTGGAGGTCAGCGCGCCAACCGGGCAAAGATCAATGACATTGCCCTGCAGCTCGCTCGACAGAGCACGCTCGAGATAAGGTGTGATCTCTGCGTCTTCACCGCGACCGATAAGACCCAGTTCGGAAATGCCCGCCACCTCGGTGGTGAAGCGAACGCACCGCGTGCAATGGATGCAGCGGTTCATCGAGGTCTTGATCAGCGGGCCCATATACTTGTCTTCAACGGCGCGCTTGTTTTCGAAGAAGCGTGAGCCGGAGACACCATAGGCCATGGCCTGGTCCTGCAGATCACATTCGCCGCCCTGATCGCAGATCGGGCAATCGAGCGGGTGGTTGATCAGAAGGAACTCCATCACGCCTTCCCGGGCCTTTTTGACCATGGGCGTGTTGGTGAACATTTCTGGCGCTTCGCCGTTGGGTCCAGGACGCAGGTCCTTCACCGACATGGCACAGGAGGCCTGCGGCTTTGGCGGCCCGCCCTTTACCTCGACAAGGCACATGCGGCAATTGCCCGCGACCGACAGTCGATCATGGTAGCAAAAGCGTGGAATCTCGGCGCCGGCCGCCTCTGCGGCCTGCATGAGCGTGTAATGATCGGGAACTTCGACGAGCAGGCCGTCGACCTTGATCTGTGCCATCGAGTTACTCCGCAGCGATCGACGGCACGGCGCCGTCGCTGGTAGACGAATAGGTATACTGGTCGATCCGCTCTTCGATCACATGACGGAAATTGCGGATAAGGCCCTGGATCGGCCACGCAGCGGCGTCGCCCAGGGCACAAATGGTGTGACCTTCGATCTGCTTGGTCACCTCGAACAGCATATCGATCTCCCGCTTTTGCGCACGACCTTCGACCATGCGCGCCATGACGCGCATCATCCAGCCAGTACCTTCGCGGCAGGGCGTGCACTGACCGCAACTCTCATGCTTGTAGAAGGCCGAGAGGCGCCAGATGGCCCGGATAATATCGGTGGACTTGTCCATGACGATGATCGCAGCCGTGCCCATGGATGATCCCACCTCGCGCAGACCGTCAAAATCGACGATGGCGTTCTGGATCTTTTCGCCAGGCACGCAAGGCACCGAGGCACCGCCGGGAATGACGGCCAGCAGATTGTCCCACCCGCCGCGAACGCCGCCGCAATGCTTTTCAATGATGTCCTTGAAGCTTTCGCCCATCGCCTCTTCGAACGTCGCCGGCCGGTTCACATGGCCCGAGACGCACATCAGCTTGGTGCCGGTATTGTTGGCCCGGCCGATGGACGCGAACCACGCACCCGAGCGCCGCAGGATTTCGGGGACGACAGCAATGGATTCGACGTTATTGACCGTGGTCGGATTGCCATAGACGCCCATCGCTGCCGGGAATGGAGGCTTGAGGCGGGGTTGGCCCTTCTTGCCTTCCAGCGATTCCATCAGTGCCGTTTCCTCGCCACAGATATAGGCGCCGGCGCCGTGATGAACGACGATGTCGAAGTCCCAGCCATGTACGTTGTTCTTGCCGATCAGGCGGGCGTCATAGGCTTGCTGGACGGCAGCTTCCAGATGCTGGCGCTCGCGAATGAATTCGCCGCGCACATAAATATAGGCGATATGAGCGCCCATTGCGCGGCCAGCCAGAAGACACCCTTCGACCAGATGATGAGGATCATGGCGCAGGATCTCGCGGTCCTTGCAGGTGCCGGGTTCGGACTCGTCAGCATTCACCAGCAGCTGGCTCGGGCGACCGTCGCCAGCGCCTTCCTTTGGCATGAAGGTCCACTTGAGTGCCGTGGGGAAACCCGCACCACCCCGGCCACGCAAGCCCGAGGCTTTGACCTCGTTCACGATCCAATCGCGACCGTTGTCGATGAATTCCTTTGTCCCAACCCAGGCCCCGCGTGCGCGGGCACCATCGAGCGACCAATCATGGCGCCCATAGAGATTGGTGAAGATGCGATCCTTGTCAGCGAGCATGATCGGCTTTCCGCTTCAACAGATAAGTGAACCAGGCGGCGATCCCGATCGCCGCCCCTGCCGCCGATGCCAAAATGCTCGGAAGCGCAATATTCGTCGCCATTTCAAGAGCGGTCACCACAGCTGTCGCCACTACGGTTAGGATCACGCCGATGACGTAGTCCAGAGCCGAGAGCTTGGCGAAGTCGATCTTGGAATTGACCATCTAGCGCGGGTCCTTCCCGAATACCTTGCGATACTCTTCGACGCCACCGCGTGCCAGAGCCCCCGCTTGGCCGACCCAATTGTCACGAGCCACCCGGCCTTTGAAATTCAGTGCAGCATCGATACGCGCAATGTCCGCATCGCTGAAGCCCGCAATCTGATCGTAGCGCGTAATCCCCAAGGCATTGAGCTTGCCTTCGAGCACAGGGCCAACACCTGAAAGCAGCTTGAGATTATCCGCAGGGCCTTCCGGCTTGTCGAAGAGTGCCTGGATAGCACCGGCATCGCGGGACGGAGACACTTCCTTGGGATTATACGCCTCGACCTTGACGTCTGGCTCTGCCTTCTCGACCGAGGCGGAACTGCCGCCTTCCGCCGGTGGCGTCGCCTTGGCCTTGCCGACGGCTTTCCCGTCGTCGATGCCTTCGGCTTTAGATTCTGCCCCAACGGCGCCTTCACGCATAGCATTATTGGGCGTACCGTTGGCCTTTGCCGCAGCATCAGCGGCCTTACGCTCGCCCTCTGCCTTGGCCTCGGAAACCTTGGCTTCCTTTGGAGTGCCCTTGAGTGCCGGCGCATTCTCTTCGGCAACATCTTTCGGCTTCGCCGCTGTCGTTGGCGCAGCGGGCGCCGCCGGCGATGCGGCAACCGGAGCATCGGGCGCCGGCGGTGGCACGAACTTTTCTCGCGTCGCTTTTGGCTCCTCCAGCAGCGTGGACTGAGCACCTTCGGCCGCTGCAGAGAAATGACGGTCGATTTGAGGCCCAGGCTTAATGCTGTCGCCCTTGCCAGCGTGGAAGGCGTCAATGATTTCTTCGAGCCGCTCGGCCGTCAGGTCCTCATACGTGTCGTGGAAGATCGCGACCATTGGTGCGTTCACGCAGGCGCCAGCGCACTCCACTTCTTCCCAGGACAACGTGCCGTCGCCGTTGAGATGGTGCGGCTCTGGATGAATCTTGCTCTTGCATACCTCGATAAGGCCTTCAGCGCCGCGCAGCATGCAAGGGGTCGTTCCGCAGACCTGAATGTGAGCATGGCGACCCACCGGTTGCAACTGGAACTGGGTGTAAAACGTTGCCACTTCCAGAACGCGGATATAGGGCATGCCCAGCATTTCGGCGATCGTCTCGATCGTAGCGCGGCTAACCCAACCGTCCTGATCCTGCGCACGCATGAGCAGCGGAATGACGGCAGATTGCTGCCGACCAGGCGGATAAAGCCCGATGCGCTTTTCTGCCCATGTTTGGTTTTCAGGCGTGAAGGCGAAACTTGCCGGCTGAACCGACTCGTCCGCAAGGCGTCGCACAGACATCAGCGATCAACCTCTCCGAACACAATATCAATCGAACCCAGGATCGCAGTGACGTCGGCCAGCATATGACCGCGACACAGCCGATCCATTGCACTCAGATGGGCAAAGCCCGGAGCGCGGATATGGCAGCGATAGGGTTTGTTGGTGCCGTCGGACACCAGATAGACCCCGAATTCCCCTTTTGGCGCCTCGACGGCAGCATAGATCTCGCCAGCGGGAACCTTGTAACCCTCTGTATAGAGCTTGAAGTGATGGATCAGCGCTTCCATCGACTTCTTCATCTCGCCCCGCTTGGGCGGCACAACCTTGCCATCAGTAGAGGCCACAGGGCCCTTGCCGTCGGGAGCGTTCAGCTTTTGAACGCACTGCTTCATGATCCGAGCCGCCTGCCGCATTTCTTCCATGCGGATAAGGTACCGGTCGTAGCAGTCGCCGTTCGACCCTATGGCGATGTCGAAATCCATCTCGGCATAGGCATCGTAGGGCTGGGCTTTGCGCAAATCCCAAGCCGCGCCGGCGCTACGGATCATTGCACCGGAGAACCCAAGTCCCCAGGCTTCTTCCTGCGTGACGACGCCGATATCGACATTGCGCTGCTTGAAGATGCGGTTTTCGGTCAACAGACGATCGAGGTCGACGAGGAAACCGAGAAACTCGTCGCAGAATCCACCGATATCATCGACTAGGGCTTGCGGAAGGTCCTGGTGCACCCCACCAGGCCGAAAATAGGCGGCGTGCATACGGGCGCCCGAAGCGCGCTCGTAGAAGATCATCAGCTTTTCGCGCCACTCGAAACCCCAGACAGGCGGCGTCAGCGCCCCGACGTCCATCGCCTGAGTGGTGACGTTCATAAGATGCGCCAAGATGCGCCCGATCTCGGCATAAAGCACACGGATCAACTGACCGCGACGCGGAACTTCAATGTCCAGCATCCGCTCCACGGCCAGCGCAAATGCATGCTCCTGATTCATCGGCGCCACATAGTCGAGGCGATCGAAATAGGGCACAGCCTGGAGGTAGGTCTTTGCCTCGATGAGCTTCTCTGTCCCGCGATGCAGCAAGCCGACATGCGGATCAACGCGCTCGACGAGCTCGCCGTCCAACTCGAGGATCAGACGCAGCACACCGTGCGCGGACGGATGGACCGGACCAAAGTTGATGGTGAAATTGCGAACGTCGACTTCAGACATCAGTTCTTCGCCTTCTCATCGCCGGGCAGGACATAATCGGTGCCTTCCCAAGGCGACAGGTAATCGAACGACCGGAATTCCTGCGTCAGCTTGACCGGCTCATAGACCACCCGCTTGCGCTCTTCGTCGTACCGCACTTCCACAAAGCCAGTGAGCGGGAAATCTTTGCGCAACGGGTGACCATCGAAGCCATAATCGGTGAGGATGCGCCGCAAATCCGGATGTCCGGAAAAAGTTATGCCGTAAAGATCATAGGTTTCGCGCTCAAACCAGTCAGCGCCCGGAAACACCGAACAGATCGAAGGCACGAGCAGGTCTTCGCTGGTCTCGAGCTTGACCCTGATACGCTGATTCAGATGCGGGCTGAGGAAGTGGTAGACCACGTCGAAGCGATGTTCCCGCGCCGGATAATCTGCACCGCAGACATCTACGAACGATATGAAGCGACACTTCGCATCATCTCGGAGAAAAGTGACGACATCGACGATGGCGTCGCGCTGCACGGTGATTGCCAGGTCACCAAACGCAACTTCAAAACCCGCGACCGCTTCGCCCAAAGACGCTGCAACGTGTTCGCCAAGCATGACAAGCGGGTCGACAACGATAGTTTCGTCCATGCCCCTACCCTACCGTTCGATCGTGCCGTCGCGGCGAATCTTCTTCTGCAAAAGCAGAATGCCGTAAAGCAGCGCCTCTGCCGTCGGAGGGCAACCGGGAACGTAGACGTCCACGGGAAGCACCCGATCGCAGCCGCGCACGACGGAATAGGAATAATGGTAATAGCCGCCACCATTGGCACACGAGCCCATGGAGATGACATAACGCGGCTCGGGCATCTGATCGTAGACCTTGCGCAGAGCCGGCGCCATCTTGTTGGTCAGCGTGCCGGCAACGATCAGGACGTCCGACTGGCGCGGCGACGCCCGCGGCGCAGTGCCGAAACGCTCCACGTCGTAGCGGGGCATCGACATCTGCATCATTTCCACGGCGCAGCAAGCAAGACCGGTCTGCATCCACATAAGCGAACCGGTGCGGGCCCAGGTTATCAGCTGCGAGACAGTCGTGACCAGGAAGCCTTTGTCGGCCAACTCGTTGTTGACGCCGGCAAAAAACGGATCATCCGCACCATAGGGCTTGCCTGTAGCAGGATCCAGAGCGCCCGTGGGACGCGGAGTTACCAGTGTCGAACTGGACGGGCTCAATCCCATTCCAGAGCTCCCTTACGCCATTCATAAATAAAGCCCACGGTCAGCACACCGAGGAAAACCATCATCGACCAGAAGCCGAACCAGCCCACATCACGGAACGCAACAGCCCAAGGAAAGAGGAAAGCCACTTCGAGATCGAAGATGATGAAGAGAATCGCGACGAGATAGAATCGCACATCCACCTTCATGCGGGCATCACCGAAAGCCTCGAAACCCGCTTCAAAAGCCGACAGCTTCTCCGGATCTGGTCGCTTGAGCGAAACCAGAAACGGCGCAACCAGCAGTGCAATGCCAATGATTGCGGACAATGCGACAAAGATGACGATGGGCAAATAATCGCTGAGCAGATCAGTCATGCGGCAGCCTAAAGTTCATGCGGCCAGAACAGCCGTGATGCGCGTGAGCCTGTCTGCAATTGGGGCAATCAAACCGACACGCAGGTTATGCGGAACGGCTTAGACCTTCCCCCAAAACGTTTCAAGGGAAAGAAAATATGACTGAAATAATCAGGTAAATTATCCGGCAGAAAAGGGCATAGCCATCTCAGGACGATGATCAAAATCGGCACTTTTTTGTCGAAAGGTGCTTCTATGTAAAAGGACGCTATTCAAGGACGCGTTGTCGCGCGTCTGTTGGACGACTCGCTAAGGCCGCCCACAAAACCAAAACGGCGGACCGACAAAATCGGTCCGCCGAGTTGGGCGCAAGAATATGGCGGCGGGGCAAGCCCGCCACGCATTTCTTAGAAGTGGTAGAACACACCAACGGTGGCCTTGGTCGACTCGAAGAACGAGTCGGTACCGACGGACGAGAAATCGCCCTGGCCAACGACTTCACCGCGGACGGTGATCGCGTCGGTGACGGCGAATTCAACACCACCACCAAGCTGGTAGAGGCCGACGGTGTTGGCAGCGTTGTTGCCAGTGGCAACGCCGACACCGGCGAGGGCGTACACGAGGGCGCTGTCGGTCACGACGGCACCAGCACGCAGGTTGGCGAAGAACTCACCGGTCGGCTGAACCAGCGAAGCGTTGTTCCAGCCATAGTCGGCAGTCACTTCAACGCCGAGCAGGATCGGGTCGACGGGGATGAAGTTCACGCCAACGGCAGCGCCGACGACGCCAGCGGTGAAGGCAGTGCCGGCACCGACGACACCGTAGTCCTGGGTGCCGATGAACTGGCCACCAACACGAGCACCAACATAGAGGCCTTCCCAGTCAAAACCGGCCGGGGTGTAGATCGGCTCGGGCGTGGTGGGGATGATCAGGTCAGCAGCCTGAGCGCCACCAACCATAAGAGCAGCGGCGGAAACGCCGAGAACGAGAGAACGTACAAACATATCTTGCACTCCCAATAGAGTTAACCGTAGTCAGCCGATAGATGCCTCAGCGGCACCGTGCTGACAAGAAGAGAAACGCGCAATTTGGCGATGCGGATAAGATTTGGTGTCCATTTCCGGGGACCTGTTGCAGGAATGTCCCGCAATTGGCTCAATTTGATACAAAACCCAGCAAATCCGGGGTTTACCGCCTGTTAAGCACACGCTCGAAAGCGCTAACAACCGCTTAATGACGTGAAATTTGCCACATTGTCGCCACATACGCAAGGGCGCTCGCCGGCCGAGCTGCGAATCTGGCCCTAATTAGAAACTGTATGTTGCGCCGACCGTGAATTGATTCTTTGGATTGTCTCCCACGGTAGGAAAGCTGCGCAGATATTGGGCTCGTACGGAAACCGAATCTGTCAGCGAAAGCTCGATGCCGCCGCCAGCAAGAATATCCTGTTCATCAGGAGGGCCGAGATCGATTCCATAGCCGCCTGCCGCATAGACAGCGACGTCATCCGATACCACGAGCCCTGCGCGACCGAGAATTTGCCCGTAGACCGTTTCTCCCGCGCCATCGTCACTGAGACCCTGCACGGCCACCTCGGTGCCAATGAGATAGAAATCGAATTGAACTTCCACGCCGGCGTTGACGCCAATGCCGAACTGGGTGCCTCCAGCGGTACTGTCCTGAACGCCGCTATAGATACCCGCATAAAAGCCGTCCCATCCATTGGCATCAGTATCCGAAATCGGGAGCTCGGCCAGCGATGAGATCGGGACGGTAATTGGATCAGCGGCCGCCGCGGGTGTTACGGCAGCCAAGGCGAGACATGCAGCGGCGATGCGAAGGTTCTTGGACATTGTCGTTCTCCCGTTGTCGGAGCATCGATAATGAGGCAACGCCACGCACCCTGCCCGGTTCCTCCGCATGCCGAGCCACACGCCGGCTCAAGCAGACGGCAGTGTTCCGACGAGGACAGGCTCGGCGCGGAATTCCGACGGGAAGATTTCTTCGAGCGCCGCAATCTTGGGAAGATCATGCACCACAATGTATGGCCAAGATGGATTTAGCGTCAGAAAATCCTGGTGATATTGTTCTGCTGGATAGAAAGCCGTAAGCGGCTCGATCGTTGTCACGATAGGTCCGTCAAATAGCCCCGCGACGTCCAATTGATCGATGTAGGCATCGACCACATCGCGCTGCGCATCGGCGGACACAAATACGGTAGAGCGATACTGCGTGCCGCGATCGGGCCCCTGAAAGTTCAGCTGCGTCGGATTGTGTGCGACCGAGAAATAGATTTGGAGGATTTTACCAAGCGAGATCTCTCGCGGGTCGTAGGTCACTTCGACCGCCTCTGCATGGCCGGTATCGCCGCGAGTGGTCAAATCGTAGGTCGCAGTTTCGGCTGAGCCACCGGAATAACCGGAGACGGCGTTACGAACGCCCTTGACCCGCTGGAACACACCTTGCACGCCCCAGAAGCATCCGCCGGCCAGAACGATCTTTGCACTTTCGCCAGTCTCGCTCAAATCCTTGGTCGGTGGCGGAATTACCACCGGCTTCTCCTGCGCCGACACGGGTCGGGGCAAAAAAGGAAGACCGAGCAGAGGCATGGAAAGGAGACCTGCCACTACGGCACGGCGTCGCTGATCGACCTTGGAAATGGCTTTGGCAGGCATGAGACATATTTCCCGAAGGATTGGTAGCCGGTCAACATTATGCGCCTGGGACGAAAATGGATCACCTGCCTCACAAGGAAATGACTGCTGCCATCAGGGTAAAGGGCACCGCCGACTGCCACAGGTTATCGGACAGTTGAGGCCACCTGTGGTGTCATATGGCCCCATCCCACCTTTGCTCGAATTCTAAAACTCTGACCAATCTGAGAGTGCAACGCTGCCATCGGTCAAATACATTGTTTTGGCAGATTTTGCCTTTTTGCCTGCGCTTTTCCGTTCTGCCTGAAGCATGGCCCTGTCCAATTCATCTTCATCTGCGGTGTGGAACACGCCCACAATGCGATCGAGCTCATTCGCTTGGGCCTCGGTCTGCTCGATCGCCGCATTTGTTTGCTCGACCAGGGCGGCGTTATGCTGGGTCATCTCGTCCATTTGGCGGACCGCCACGTTGACCTCTTTAATCGCCGACGCCTGCTCACGGCTCTCTCGAGCAATGCTCTCCAGCAGAGCAGAGTTTTCCCGGACGGCTTCCAAAACGTTGGAAAGCTTCTCGGCTGCTTCAGAAACAAGCCTGGTACCCGCGCCAACTTCGCCGGTCGAAGTATCGATCAGGGATTTTATGTCGGCGGAAGCGGTTGCGGCGCTTTGGGCCAGGCGGCGGACTTCCACAGCTACTACTGCAAAGCCCTTGCCGGCATCGCCAGCCCGCGCTGCTTCGACCGACGCGTTCAGTGCAAGAAGATTGGTCTGAAAGGCTATGTCATCAATCAGGCCGATGATGTTGGAAATTTTCAAGGAGGATGCAGTAATCTTGTCCATCGCTGCACTTGCCTGGTTCATCACTTCACCGCCTTCCTCGGCAGAGCGAGTAACAACCTGAGCCGTCGTGCTGGCATTGCGCGCCCTATCGGCATTCTGGGAGACGGTCGCTGCAAGCTGCTCCATAGCTGCGGAGGTCTCCTCAATCGTGGCCGCTTGCTTTGTCGTTCTTTCCGACAGATCGTTTGCGCCCGCAAGGATCTCGCCGGTCGCTGACTTCACGGCCCGGGAGGTTTGGCGCAGCCGCGTGACCACTTCGCTCAACGTGTCCGCAACTGTGTTGATGTTGGTCTGCAGGTCGAGGAAAGCGCCGCGATGCGTTCCGTTCATGCGTTGTGTGAGATCGGTCTTGGCGAGAGCCGATAGCACGGAGCCAGCTTCCCCAAGTCCTCCTTCAATATTGTCCAGCAGACCGTTGACGTTACCTGCGATACGCGCGAGATCCGGCTCGCTCGGGTCAACATGCAGCCGCTTGGTGAAATCACCTTCAAGAGCTGCGGCAACGGCGTGATCGAACTCGGCTTGGAACGCCTCCATCCGGCCCGCCCTGTCCGCTACAGAGCGCGCGCGTATTTTTTCTTCTTCGCTGAGGGCCGCGACCATGCGGGCATTGTCGCGGAATACCTGCAACGTTCGCGCCATCTCGCCTATTTCATCTTTGCTGTCGAGATACCGTACTTCGGCGTTCAGATCGCCATTGGCGAGCTCGCGCATGCTGCGCGTTAGGCTGCCAACCGGCCGGGAAAGCTTGGCCGTGCCGACATAGAGCGCCGCGCCCGTCCCCGCACCCAAACCAATGACCACCGCGGACGCCAACAGGATCAGCATGGATTGCTGGAATGTATCCATGCCGGCCTTCACGTCATGGAACATGTCCACGTCATTTTGCACGACCGCGTCAATCTCCGCCTGAAACGCCTTGCGATTGGCGCGGTTGTCCTCATTGTTTCCTTGAATATTGGCCTGAGCAGGGTCGACATCACGCCCTAGTCGTGCCGTTTCGGAGCGAAACTCACGAAATTCGGCGGCCCTCGCCAATACGGGGTTGAAGGCGTTCTGATCGTCGGCAGACAGCAAAGGTTGCCATTCGGCCAAGACCGTATCGATGCGGTCAAGATTGGTCATAAGACCTTCGGCAAACGGCTTTGCCTGTTCTGTGGTATCGGAAGCATAGATGCCCCGCGACTCCATGACTACTGCAGTCACGTAGCGATTGAGCCGCTCGCCCAAGTGCGCTCGGTCCGCGAGGTTTTCCAGACGATCCATCCGGTTCTTGTATTCGAGTGTAACGAATACCGCGATGCCTCCGATTGCGACGGATGCGAGCCCCATGAGGGCGACTACAGCCAGAACCTTGGCCCGGATCTTCATATCTAAAGTCTCTTCAAATCATACCGACGAAAGCCGTCCAGATTAACTACTGAGGTGGAACTTAATTTCTAATGAAGAACACCTCTGTAGGGTGCTGCCGATCGGTGGGGTGGTATTTATCGAGATCTCTGCCAGCCCACGAAACATTCGGGCCCAGTCGTTCGCTCTCGCTTGATGGGTTGGTCTGAAGGCGTTGAATGCGGTCTACACGGCTTAACACAATGTGAGTGCACATCTGGCATAATGATCGCTTGCTAAGGGAGACTGCTGTTGCGGCAAATTATGCGATGGTTTGCCGCTCTCACGTCGATCCTGGCGTTGGTGGCTTTTTCTCAAACAGGCATGCTCGCATCGCTGGATAACCGCCTCGGCGACTGGCGCCTCGAGGCCAGCAACCGCTCGCCTTCAGGCGATACCATTGTCATCGAAATTGACAGCAGAAGCCTTGATGCCATTGGTGTCTGGCCTTGGCCTCGGACAATCCATGCCAGCATGCTCGACAAGCTCATGGATGTCGGCGTTGACGAGGTGGTGTTCGACATCGACTTTTCAAGCGCAAGTCCAGGATTCAGCGATGCCATCTTTACCGATGCGCTACACCGCGCCGGTGGTTACGCGTGGCTTGCCGCTTTCGTCCAACAGGATGCAAACGGGGTTGCCCGCTTCTCGCGACCATTGCCAGCATTTGCCGAGGCTGCTGGCATAGTGCTGGTCAACGTCCTTCTCGACCCGTTCTCCGGGAGAGCGCAGGGCATACCAAGCCTCGCCGAAGATGACCAAGGTGTCATCCCGGCACTCGCATGGACACTGGGGCAGTCCGCCCGCGCCTTGCCGGAGGTGCTGACAATCGACTTCGGCATAGATGCGTCAGCGATCCCCCGAATGAGCTTTACCGATGTCCTTTATGGCCGGGTGGACCCGGCATGGCTGGCTGGGAAACAGGCAATTATCGGGGCGAGTGCTATCGAATTACGGGACTTCTTCAATGTGCCACGATACGGGATCATCTCGGGTCCGATGGTGCAGGCCCTTGCACTTGAAACCGTCAAGGCGGACCGAATTCTGTCCAGCTTCGGCGGTTATCCCGGCTTGATCATCGTATGCGCACTGGCCTTGGTTCTCTTGGTGCGGAAACGCTCTCCGCCGCTGGGTCAGATGGCAGCGATTTTGGCTGGGTTTGGCCTTATGGGAGAACTGGGCGCGCTTTTTGCCTATGCTCAGGCGAATATGATCGTCCAGACTGCGAGTTTGCACACCGGCCTGATGCTCCTGTTCGGTCTGGCACTGGCGGACAACGGGTACAAACATTTACTGGCGCAACGAACTGCGCAACAACGCCTGCACTATTTGGCAACGCATGACTTGGCCACCGGCGCCTGGTCGCGTCAGGGGCTGCTGGATTTATCGGATCATGCGGACGAACTGATCCTGATCCTGCTGCATCTGAACAATCTGGATGAATTGCGGGCCACATTGGGCCACGACGTCTGCGAAGGCTTGGTCGTCCAATTCTCAGAGATGCTGGCCCAAACAGGTTTCAACGAGGTTGCCAGGACAGCGCCAGACAATTTTGCACTTCTTGCTCCGGCTGACGGCCACTCGGACAGACTCGCAACAATTGTTGGTCTGCTCTGCACAAAGTTTTCGGGTGCGTATAGCGTCGGTGAGCACTCGGTTCATGTCGATGTAACCTCGGGATATGCTGCGGGCTCGACTTCAAGAGCCTTGCTGCTCAGTCAGGCCGAGATTGCCCTGATCCAAGGAAAGGCAACGAAATCTGCCGCTCGGTTCTTCCAACAGTCCGACCAGCAGAAACTTGATCGTCATGTCCAGCTTGATCGCGACCTTCGGCAAGCCATAAGACGCGGACAGCTCCAACTGGTCTTTCAACCCCAGGTCGATCTTGAAACGCGCCAGATGATCGGGGCTGAAGCGCTGTTGCGCTGGAGCCATCCCGAGCTGGGCCAGATTTCCCCTGCAGAGTTCATCCCACTGGCCGAAGAGACCGGCTATATTCTTGAACTGGGAGAGTGGGTGCTGTCGCAGGCGTGCCAGCAAGCCTGCTTCTGGCCCCGGCCCATCAACGTCGCAGTCAACGTCTCACCGGTTCAGTTCCAGCGTGGCGACCTGTTCGAGACTGTACGGGCAGCCCTTTTGCGGTCTGGTCTGCCCCCATCCCGGCTCGAGCTCGAGATAACGGAGGGGCAGGCCGTTTCAGATCCGGCCCGGGTGCGCGATGTCCTCAAGCGCCTTCAGGCGCTGCAGATAAAAATGTCGATCGATGATTTCGGCACAGGGTTCTCTTCGCTCAGCCACTTGCGTGACCTTCCTTTCGAGACGCTAAAAATCGACCAGAGTTTTGTCCGGGATAGAACGTCGCCTGCGGACCAGGCGTTGCTTGCTGCAATCGTCTCTCTGGCGACGCGCATGGGAAAGCTTACGATTGCCGAGGGCATCGAGGACGAAGCCACGGCCTTGCGCCTGGCCAGTCTTGGGTGTTCGTTCGGCCAGGGATATCATTTCAGCCGACCAATCTCCGGAGCCGATCTCGTCGCCCTCATGCTCCCCCGAGAGCGGCTGAAATCTGGCTAGCGCAGCGGTTGGTCATCTGTATCTTCAGCAATTGTACCAGCTTCGACACGAGCGATTAACCCTTGCGACCGTTGTGACACTCAGCCTCCGCCAAAGCGCCATCCGGTAAGGCCCAGTTAAGGGGTTGCGCTCCTAGTGTCCACGTAGAGCGGGCATCGGCCGGCAATTGAGGAATAAAGAGCATGCGGATGGGCAAATCGGCGATACTGGCGGTGATGCTGGCAGCAATCAGCACATCGACACTTGCCCAGGACTGGGTCGCAGAACGCCTTCGCGGCACGGTGCTGCAACTCGAAGGGGGCGAGTGGACGTCCATGGAGCGAGGCGCGATCGTTCCGGACGGGCAGACAATCAAGACTGCAGCAGATGGACGTGCAGAACTGGTGCGTGGACAAGAACGCATTTCCCTTGCCGGCAATACGCAAATCTCAATACGCGATAGTGCCGGGCAGAAAATGACCACAGTTCTGCAGACCCTTGGTAGTGTGACCATCGAAGCAGAGCGCCGCAATGTGCAACATTTTTCGGTCCAGACACCCGTCTTGGCCGCAGTGGTCAAGGGGACCAGCTTCACCGTTACTTACAGCAACGGCAGAGCACGCGTTGATGTCGAGCGTGGAATAGTTCAGGTGCAGGATCGTGGCCATGAAATGGTCGTTGATGTCAGTGCGGGTCAGTCCGCGGAGGCAAGTCAAAGCCGCCCTGTCGACGTGACCGGCCCCGGATCAGACAAGACTGTGTTTCTGATCGAAGGCAATGTGGTCCCTGCGGCGGCGCGCAGCGCCGTGCTGAAGGGAGATCTGGCCGCAGCAGAGGCGCTAGGCGCTTTGGGCAATGGCAATTCCCGAAACACTGCCTCCAATAGGAATGACGCTGCAAGCAATGCCGGCGGCAACAACGGCAACGGCAATGCCGGCGGCAACAATGGCAACGGCAATGCCGGTGGCAACAACGGCAACGGCAATGCCGGTGGCAACAGCGGCAACAGCAATGCCGGCGGCAACAACGGCAACGGTAATGCCGGTGGCAACAGCGGCAACGGCAATGCCGGCGGCAACAACGGCAACGGTAATGCCGGTGGCAACAATGGCAACGGCAATGCCGGTGGCAACAACGGCAACGGCAATGCCGGTGGCAACAATGGCAACAGCAATGCCGGTAGAAATCATTGATGTGATCGCCCGGCGCTGAGCTGAAGTCAGTGCCATCGAATCCTTGCGTGCGGCTGTGGGTCTGGCGATGCTGTCGCGCGCATCCTCCGGCAAAGCCTTACTTAGAGCCGCTTTCTCCATCCAGCCATGACGCGTCACGACGCGATAGCCCGAGTGACTGAAGAGCGTCTGCATCGGCGAGGGTTTTCAGAACCGCTGGTGGAAGTCGTGTTCGCAGCCAGAGGTCAAGGATGCTGTCATAACCGTCACGCCGGCGGGCAATGATCAGGTTGGCATGGTCGGTGCGAAGCCCGGCGACGAGATTGAAGCCCAGCCTTATCCCCATATTGCGCCAGCGATGGCCATGACTAGGCTGATGGTGTGGCCGTCCGGCGCGATGCCGATCGAGCGAAGCCGGTCTTCGGGGATATCCGCCCTGCCCCATCCCCAGTTGAGGCCCGAAATGGCGGAAATGGTATCGTCGGACAGCCCAAACACCTTGCCGACATCGCGAATGGCCCCCTTGCCGCGATAGGTGGTGACGGTGGCTGTCAGACCCGCACGGGACCCTCCGTACTTCTGATAGATGTACTGCATCACCTCCTCGCGCCGCTCGTGCTCGAATTCGACGTCGATGTCAGCCGGCTCATCGCGCTCGGTCGAGACGAAGCGTTCAAACAGCAAGTCGACCAGCATGGGATCGACTTCGGTGATGCCAAGGCAGAAACAGACCGAGGAATTGTCAACCGAGCCGCGTCCCTGGCACAGGATCCCACGCCCCTGTCTGGCGAAGCGCACGATATCGGCAACCGTGAGAAAATAGGGCGCGTACTGCATGTCGGCGATGAGGACAAGTTCGTGCGCAAGCCCCTTTGGCACCCTGTCGGGGACGCGGTGCGGATAGCGGGTTTGAGCGCCGCCATAGGCCAGCCGTTCCAGCGTCTGCTTGATGTGTCGTTCTGCATTTGCCACCAGACGAAAGCCGGCCTCCTCGATGGTTACGTGTTCCAGGATGCAGGTGAGCACGTCCTGGATGGGTTTGCGTCCAGGTTCCTGGACGAGCTCTTCCGTGGTGGCGAGCATCGGCAAGCCATGGGCTGCACTACTACTTGCGGTACGGTTGAGCCGGGCCGACCATGGCCGTCAAGCCTTGTGGCAGCAGCCACCCAGACTCGCCCGGTTGCCGTCGCCATGGTTCAGCCTTGCAACACCGACGTCCTGCTCAAGGCTGTCGTCGCGCGGCAAAACGATCATCAACTGCCAGTCGGCATCATCGACCAGATTTTGCAAACTAAGATCGCAGGAGCCTTTGCGAGCACGCCCGTTGCCCAGGGTCAGGTGGACGCTTAGGCGCCGATACGCGGCGCGGTCTTGAGGATAGACGGCAATGTCGAGGGTGCCATCGGAGAAGACCACGCGGCGGGACCCTGGATAATCGTCCCGGATATCTTTCCAGGTGGAATAGGCTCGCCCCCTCGACAGGCTGTTCCTGTCATAGATGCCGATACCGGAAAGACCAAGCCCGGCCGCTTACGCCGCCATTTCGAAGGGGTGGAGTGCCAGCGATCCGTATCAGGTCTGCGAAGCTCAGGATTGCATTGGACGTGAGTTAGGTCCAATTATGGCTGACGATCATCTAGGTCGCCCTTGGAGGGCCATGAGGGTCTCCAGCTCTTTGGTAACGCGCAGGCCACACAGCGACCCAGCACAACGTGGCTCTGGTTTAGGAGAACAATGCCACGATCAATCAGACCGAGAACAGGCCGTCACCTAGACGAGATCGTGGACCGCTTCTGCATTCAAGCAGCTGCAATGCAGGCCTGAGAAGGCCGGTACGACAGAAGCCGGCCCCACTCGCTTGTCGCCCGCCTGGAGCACGGTGGTGGGTGCCGCCTGGAGTAAATTCTGATGAGCATCGAGAAGACCGGTCAAGAGCAGTAGGTGGATGCCTTAGCCCAGCTTCGCGATCACGTGACCGACCTTGTCGGCGGCCTCGAAGCGCTCTGTGAAATCTACGGTATCCTCAACTTACGCGCCACTGCTGCTGCGGCTGGGCCGCAAGCCGATGCGCTCGAGGGTGTCGGCTGGGAAGACCTTGCAGTGCTGTTCGGCCTGTTGCCGTTCACACCGAGGCAACAGTGATCAGAGTGCGACGTCGTCACGCTCCCGCGAGAAATAGCGTCGATAGAGCGGCTTAAGTGCGGCACCCATCGCAGGCGCCCTCCAACCGAGCGTTCCCTCTTCCACGCGCGGCCTGTCGCTCGTGAGGACCGGCAGCTTGTCCAGGTGAGCCCGAACCCGATCAACAAAACGCGTTACGATGGGGCGGGGCATGACGCCGTCGACAACGACGATGTCAAATTCCATGACGGCTGACGTGTTGATGATTGTTTTGGCAACCGCGTAGGCGCCGTCCTCTATCCATTCATCCGCGACATCCTTGAAGGCTTCCCAATCCCACGTCAGCGGATCGCCATGGAGGGCCGTGCCACCTTTCGCGACCCGCAGCTTTAGTGCGTTGATGGACGCTATCCGGTGCCCAAAATTCTGAACGCCATCGCGGCCGGTCACGAGCATTGAACCCAGGTTTGCCGAATTACCCTTTGGCCCCTGCCACAGCCGGCCGTCAGCAATCAGGCCCGCGCCGACAAATTCGCTTATTAGGAAATAGGCCATGTTATCCGGACGCGGCGGGGTGCGGCTTACCAATTCGCCCCAGCAGGCGGCATTGCCGTCATTGAGTAGGAAGGTTGGAAGACCAGACGCTTCCGCAATCCGCGCTGCCAGATTGGTGTCTCGCCATGCAGCTGCCTGCGCCTCCGAACCACCAACCAGCTCGGGATTGCGACCAAATCCTCCAGGAGCCGCAAGGCCGATGCCAAGGATTCGATCCCGGTATTTCTCGGGGACAGCCGTCGCCATTAGCCTGCAAAGGGAAGCGACTTCTGCGAAAACGTTGTGGCTATCAGGGAAATCGTAATCGCGGCGATGCTCCCCGAGCACAGCACCGGTCAGGTCCCTGATCAGGACGGTGAGGTGTCGCCAGCCGACCTCGCAACCGATGCAATAGGCACCGTTCGGGTCGATGAGAATTGGGGTGGCGGGTTGCCCGCGTCGGCCGCGCACGCTTTCGCCGCGATAGACCATGCCCGATGATTCGAGAAACTCAACAATCCGCGCGACGGTTTGCGCTCCGAGTCCCGTTTTACGCGCTAACTGCGCCGGCGATATTCCTTGGTTGGTCGCAACCGCGATCAGGACGGCCCGCTCGTTGTTTACGCGCAGGCTCTCCCGTTCCATGCGTTGAGCGGACCGATCAAAGATGTCCGATGAAGTCAATGCACGCAGTTCCCTTGTCGCCGAGAACCGCTTATGCACCGCGCCGGGCTCTACCCCAAGCTATTTCTGCCATCAGGGCATTTTTCTCGCCTTGGCGCCTACCACGCGGAGAGGGGCCCGCTCGGTAACCTTCTGGGTCCCCGGCAGGCGGAATCGCTCGATCATGCCGTCAAGACTGCTGGCTAAGCGCTCGGTCTGTTCGATCGCAGCGTTGGTTTCTTCGACGAGAGCGGCGTTATGCTGTGTCATCTCGTCGAGCTGACGCACCGCTTCTGATACGGACCCGATTGCCCCAGCCTGCTCCTGACTTGCGACGGATATGGCCGCCATAGTCACCGCATTGCTACGGACAATTTTAAGAAGTGTCTCGATATTTTCGGCTGCGGAAGCAACGAGAGCTTCGCCCTCCGCCACATCCTGGCTGCTCTGCTCAATCAAGCCTTTCACCTGCGAGGAGGATGAAGCCGCTGACTGCGCCAGCCGCCGCACTTCTTGGGCGACCACGGCGAAACCCTTCCCAGCGTCGCCGGCGCGTGCCGCTTCCACGGACGCATTGAGGGCGAGAAGATTGGTCTGGAAGGCAATATCGTCGATCAGGCCGATTATGCCGGAAATCTCACTTGAAGACTTGCTAATGCGGTGCATCGCGGACGTCGCCTTGCCCATCGCGTCGCCACCCTTTTCGGCGGTACCGGCCGCAACTTTCCCCTGCGCTGCGGCCTCTTCGGCGCGCTGAGAATTGTCGGTAACGGTGGCGGCCAGTTGCTCCATAGCTGCCGTTGTCTCCTCGATTGTGGCCGCCTGACGCGAGGTGCGGTTAGCGAGGTCATTGGCGCCCGCGAGTATCTCCCCCGTTGCAGTTCGCAATGAGCTCGAAGCGACCTGAACCTCGCCGATGACGTCGGACAGGCGGGAAGCGACAGAATTGGTGTTTTCCTGCAATTGCCGGAACGCACCGCTGAACTTGCCATCGACGCGCTGCGTCAGGTCCGATCTCGCCATGGACGCCAGAACGGCGCCAGACGCGGCCATGCCCTCAGACACGCGATCCAGTAGCCGGTTAATGTCGCTGGCAAGCGTCACGACCTCCTCGTCGTCGAAGCTGGCGTCGACCCGAGGTTCAAGGTTACCTTCGCAAGCCGAAGAAACGACGGCGCCGAAGGACGATGTCAGCTCCGCAATCATCTGCCGTCGCTTCTGGTCCATGGACTGCCGCTCGGTGAGCTGCATCTGCGTGGCCTTGGCCAGCTTTACACCATTGGCGCGGAAAATTTCCGCTGCATCGGCAATTTGCCCGATTTCGTCCTTGCGCCCGACGAATGGGATGGCGACCTCTGTTTTGCCGGCGGCGAGCTCGGACAAGGCAATCTTGATCTTTTCCAGCCTGCCAGAGACGCTGAAGATCGCGACATACCCGCCGTAACTCATCAGGCCGACAGCGATTGCAGCACCAACCCACATCAGCATTTCAACGAGCTGACCCAGCTTAGCTTCGTCCGCGATGTCGACGAATGCCGCATTCTCGAGGTGAAGGGCATAGGCACCGATATCCGCAGTCACGGGGTCGATAGCGAGGTATAAAAATTGCTCGGCAAAACCCACAAGAGCGTCGCGATCCTCTGCCACAAGGATCTCTTGAAGCTTTACAATCTCAGGTTGGGCATTGGCCATGCTTGCCCTGATAGCATCCATGAAGGATTGCTCGTCGGGTTGCACGTTGTGCTGCGCGATCTGCGCCCACGTTCTGCTTGCGTCGTGGAGCGCGCGGTTCATCACAGCCCGCGCCTCTTCCCACTCCACTGTACCAGCCCTGGTCTTGTGGACGTTATCCACGATCGACACTGCGTAGTCATCCGATAAGGTTTTCAGATCGCGGATCGGCGCGATGTGGTCGTTGACCAGCATCGCAGAATAATCCTGCGCACGCTTGACTATCAAAAAATTGGCGACGATCAGCGCTACGATAAGCACGGCAAGCAACGAAAAGGCTAGTGTAAGCCTGGTTCTGAGGGACATGGGATCCACACGCGAAAAAGCCTCGACGGACAGCGGGGCTATTTGTTGATTTACTCCGCCGTCGCTCGGCGGCATGACTTATCTCGGCTGAACGCTAGAAGGAGCGCGGGTCCAACAGAGCGTCGGGATCTAGGATGGAGACCAGCTGCTCTTCGACCTTGATCAACCCGCGAACGGCGGTGTTGCGCTCGGCTTTGGGCACCTGTCGCATGTCGTCGACGCCGGCGAACACAATATCGGACACTGTGTCGACGATCAGCCCGACGTCCTCGCCGCTTATCGACACAACGATCACAACTTTGGAATCCGGCGTCTTGTCGGACCAGTCCCCGCCAATCATGCGCGCAAGGTCGAAGATACGGACCACCGCGCCCCGGATATCGAGAATGCCGTCCGACCCATTTTGGCCCGGCATCTGTGTGGTCGGTGTCCATCCTCGAATCTCGCGCACAGACATGATGTCGATAGCGAGCGATCGCCCGGCGCAAGTGAAGGTAACGTATTGCCCGGGGGTATCCATCGAAGTGGGCGCAACCGGCTCGATCGACGGCGAAGTCACTGCAGCGGCTTGCATTTTTAAACTCATTTCTCGGCCTACGCGGCCGTTTTCCGGGTCGCGGTCCGCGACGACAAAACTCGTGCGTTACCTTTCTCGCCTACGGCCGGGAACCTGAAGGCACTCAGCAGGTCGTCAAGCCTCTTGGCCTGTGTCTCGGTGTCAGCGATCGACGCGTTGGTTTGCTCGACCAGGGTCGCGTTGCGCTGGGTCATGCCGTCGAGTTCTGCCATGAGCGCCGACAGCTCCTCCACCGAGGCGCGCTGGCGCGCGTTTTCCTTGGCAATTTCATCCGCAAGCCCCCGGTTTCGACCAATGTCGGCGGCCATGGATTGGAGCCTGTTCGCCGCGTCGGCCACTAGCTGGTTGCCGCCCCTTACCGTTTCGGCCGACTTGTCGATGAGCTGCTTGATGTCACCCGAGGCTGTGGCCGCGGACTGGGCGAGGCGACGCACCTCGATGGCGACGACAGCAAAACCTTTGCCCGCCTCACCGGCGCGGGCTGCCTCGACGGATGCGTTGAGGGCCAGAAGGTTGGTCTGGAACGCGATATCGTCGATGAGGCCGACTATCGCCGAGATCTTGCGGCTGTCATCCGAAATCGCCGTCATTGCAACGCTTGCCGCTTCCATTACGGTCTGGGTTTTGCTTACGCTCTCGTCGAGGGACTTTGCATTGTCGAGCGCCGATAGTGCACGAGCTTCGGTTTCTTCGGCACCACCCTTGAGGCTGATCATCGACCCACCTGCCTCGGCGATCGCTTCAGCTTGGCGAAGGGTGCGATCGGAAAGATTACCCGACCCCGCCAGGATGTCACTGGTATGCGAACGCATGATGTTCGAGGCTGCCTGTAGGTTCGTCATAGTGCCCGCCAGCTTGCCGACGGACTCATTGAAGGCGTGTCGAACGGTCTCAAGCTCCTGCGGGAATGGGCCGGCGATCGAGACGCTGAGGTCGCCGTCGGCGAGGCAGTTGAGGCATCGATCGATTTCTTCCACGGCCGCTTTACGGAGCGTGATGTCGGTAGCGTATTTGATGACCTTGTAGGGCAAACCCTCGGCATTCATCATGGGATTATAAGTGGCTTGAATCCAGACGTTGCGACCGCCTTTTCCCACACGACGATACTCGGCAGCCTGGAACTGGCCGCTCCCGAGTTTGCGCCAGAATTCGGCGTAGGCCTCACTTTTTGCCTCTGCAGGATCAACGAACATGCTGTGGTGCCGGCCGACGATCTCGTTCTGCTCGTATCCCATTGCGGCGCAGAAATTGTCGTTGGCCGTGAGGACGGTTCCATCGAGAGCAAACTCGATGATGGCCTGGGAGCGGGACGCTGCCTCCATCTGCCGCTGGAACTCGCGCGCCGCGACATGCTTGGCCGTGATGTCGCTCGCCAGCTTGACGACGCGGATCACCACGCCGGCTTCGTCGACGATCGGATTGTAGGAGGCCTCGATCCAAATTTCCTTGCCGCGCTTGCCGAAGCGACGGAAGGTCATCGACTTGAATTCGCCGTGTGCCAGTGCGTCCCAGAAAGCCCGGTATTCCGGACCGCGCTGTTCGTCTGGGTCTACGAACATGCGGTGATGCTTATTGACGATTTCGTCGAGGCTATAGCCCATGAGTCTGAGGAAGTTGTCGTTGGCGTCCAAGATTTCGCCTGCCGGCGTAAATTCTATGATGGCGTGAGATCGGCGCAGGGCAGACATTATTCTGCTATCGCCTCTCGACTGTTCCACTTGCCTTTTCCATAGAACGCGCATGCCCGAAACCCTCAAAGACCAGCTTCAACCTACGCCCCAAACGTAAATCCTTCTTTGACGGAATTTATTAGCAAAGGCCGCATTTGCTCGTGATAATTTGTGCAGAATTAGGGGTTCAGAACCCAAAATCGATAATTACCTTCCGAAAGAGCATTTTATCGGTTGATCGTCGCACGGCTGCGGCTGTTATGACGGAAATCAGCCTTGTTAGGTGAGTGTTCAACTTCCGGCCTATGCAATCCGTCGCTTTCGAATTGATTGCCGTCAGCGCAGTCTCCATCCGCACTTTTGGCGGGTAAATTCGCGTCATTTTGTCGGCGGTTGGAGGCGTCGAAGGAATGGTTTTCGATGAGGCCAAGACCGGCGCCACGGGTTTGCAAATGGCGTCAAGGTGGCGGTCATTGGAGCCGGCATCGTGATGCCCGCTGGAACACGCACCGCAAGATATGAACTGATCGCATCAGCCCTTGTCGTGACCGCTCTGCTGCATATCGCTGCGATGGCTCTTTAGACGCGCTGTAAGCGTAAGCAGTTGTCTTGAACCAGCCAACATACGTCGGGTGGACTCAGCATGCAGCGCCTCAACCTGCAAGTTCCCTTGCTGGTTTGAGGTTGCGTGCTGTCACTCAGGCTCAGGCACTTTGCCCTGTTGGAAGAAAACGACCGGCTCCCCAAAGACGCTCTTGACCGCGTCGTCGGAGCCTCACCAGGCGAGTACGCCGACGAAGCTGCGCGAAGACGATAAGAGCCTCGCCATATGCTTCGCTGCGGCTTCGGTCTGCGCCACGCTCGACTCAAACGCTCGCTGCAGCTTGCCCTCCTCATCGCGAACAAAGGCGACGTAGAAGATCGCCTTCGTTGATGCGTGTTTTACCATTTCAAGTCGGGTGTTCCGCTCGATGGCATATGGCGAGCCCTATGGAAGGTTGCGGCCGTCAAGGGCTACTGCGTCCCTGACGCAGATCCATCCATTGGCGTGCGCAACAGCGCCGCGACGGATGGGGTTCTTTGAGCTCTCAACCGTCATAGCTGCTGCCTGGGACACACAACTCAACCCCGGCGACATTCGTCTGCTGACAGCTTCTCAGCTCGCAACAGCCGGCCATGGAGAACTCTTCTTCACCGAGCGTAGCAAGACCCAAGCCGGTCGGAGGAGCTCTAAGCAGGCGGTCAGCCTTGTGCTCCAGGCATTACCCAGCTTGGTGTGCAGCTCCAAGGCGACGCCCCAGTTTTTCGGAACCGTCAGGCCAGCCTTACAGCAATGATACGTTAGGTGATGATTTTCGAGATGTTCGCTGCGCTGAATCTGGAAAAGAAGAACGTCGAACGCTTGGCCACGACTTCCGGCGCTCAGGAGCTGTCGAGGCCATTGTCGGCGGCGGAACGGCCGAGTCTCCGTCACACGCTTTGGGGAACACGCTGAGCTCATCAAACACGCTGTTCGCAACGTACGTTGCCGTCAGTGCAGAGACGATTCGTTTCGTCACAAGGGCCCGCAGGCGCGGCACGGCCAAACTTCGGTAAGGAACGGACCGCAATCAAAAGTGGGAACACGTCAGCCGTGAAAGTGGGGACACCCTACAGTCGCGAAAGGCGCACCCGAAGAACTTCAACGATTTGAAGGGAAAGGGTGGCGCGAGAGACGGGGCTCGAACCCGCGACCTCCGGCGTGACAGGCCGGCGCTCTAACCAACTGAGCTACTCCCGCAGCGCTTGCGAACAAGTCATCCGCGCAACGTGTGGTCCGTTTACCGACCCCCCATCGTGAAGTCAAGCGACCTTCACTCGAACGCATGACATTTTCGCAAAAGGAGGACCTGCCTGTGGAAAACTTCAATGCTCAGAGGCGCTAACGGATATTTTTTGAAGCGACGGATCAAAAGCGCGCATTCCGCACGTGCCGGGCACGAACAGAGACGTCTTTCAACTTCGAGAGGTCAGCAGGAGGCGCTTGATGCGCCGGAGGCTTCGCTTGACAGGAAGCCTGAAAATGGTGGGCGATGACGGGCTCGAACCGCCGACATCTTCGGTGTAAACGAAGCGCTCTACCAACTGAGCTAATCGCCCGCGCCATTTGGAACGGAATGGGCCCTGATTAGGGTGCCAGCCCCTGCCCGTCAACTGGCATATTGAAGCAAAACGGCTCCAGCGCATCCTGCGCGGAGCCGATCGCCATAGGCACGGAAGACGATCTTAGTTGATCGCGTCCTTGAGACCCTTGCCGGGCTTGAACTTAGCCTGGTTCGAAGCCGGGATCTGAATCTCGGCGCCGGTGGCCGGATTGCGGCCAGTCGATGCCTTGCGCTGGGAGACGGCAAAGGTGCCGAAACCGACCAGACGAACCTCGTCGCCGCCCTTGAGGGCTGCGGTGATGGCTTCGAACACTGCGTCAACCGCTTCGGCGGCCTGTGCCTTGGTGATCGTAGCCTTGTCGGCAACGACGCCAACCAGATCGTTTTTGTTCATAGCGTTTCCTCACAGTGAATGCCCGCCGTCTCTGGCGAACGAAAGCGTCGACAACCTTTTGCGATTCTGCGCGAAACGCAAGGATTTCTGGGGTTTTCAGACGGCCCGACGGTGCAAAGTTGTTAATGGACCGGAAAAATGGCACTCGCAAGCCCATTGCCGCTAAAAACCCCCGGTTTCCCGGGGATTGTGAACAGGATGGACGCCAGGCGCGTCGTGAGCGCGGCACGACGGGAAGCGTCTCGGACGCCTGCTGAGCACCGGGTCATTGCAAGAGCGAACGAGACCAAGGGGACCGTGAAATTGTGCTCGGCAGAAGCGCATGTGGCGCATGAGTTCTGGGAGATATTCAGCCTGGAAACGGAACGAGGTCTGTATCGGCCCGCAGATAGAGCGGGTGCTTGGGAGAACCGTCGGCATTGGTGCCGAAGCACCATAGGGAATGTCCATCGGCACGCAGCGCCGAGACGATCTCCCTGCCTGCCGAAGACAGCGCCTTGTTGAGCTTGCCGTGACAGAGCACCACCCGCTCTGCTCCAGCGGCAGCCTGACGAATGGCCGGCAGATTCGCGGGGGATACGGCCGCTACACCTGGCGCAACCAGCATTTTTGGATTGGTAGCGCGGTAGTCGCCCACATTGCATTTGATCATGGCTGAAAAGCCTTCGCGCCGGGCAAAGGTCCATTCCCGCGCGCAGGTCGGGTCATCGACATTCGCATCAGCCGTTGAGGGATTCATGCCAATGAACAGGATGTATTTGTCCGGAAAGCGTTCTCCCAGCCAGCGACGCATGACCTGGCGATAGCGACCATCTGCGCTCATCACCGCATCTCCGCGCACGCCGTCGCCCAGCCGCAGCCGGACCTTGCCCCCGGGATCGTGCAGATCGGCACTCATGCCGTCAGGTCGCTCGGGGGCAAGAGATCGTTGATGAGCGAAGCGGTGGTGATGGTGTTGGCCAGAAGACAGGCAATGGTCATCGGGCCGACGCCGCCGGGCACGGGGGTGATGGCGGCAGCATGCTCAGCCGCGCCGGCATAGTCCACATCCCCGACCAAGCGGGTCTTGCCGTCGCCCTTTTCAGGCGCCGGGACCCGATTGATACCCACGTCGATGACAACAGCGCCCGGCTTGATCCAGTCGCCTTTGACCATTTGCGGGCGCCCCACCGCCGCCACGACGATATCCGCCTGGCGCACCACGTCGGCCAGGTTCTGCGTGCGGGAATGGGCGATGGTGACCGTACAATTATCGCGGAGAAGCAATTGCATCATAGGCTTGCCCACCAGATTGGAGCGGCCGATAATCACGGCGTTCTTGCCCGCAAGGCTGCCCAGTTCGTCACGCAGCAGCATCAGGCAACCGAGCGGCGTACAGGATACGGGTCCCGGCAGGCCGATCTGTACCTTTCCCACATTGGCCGGCGTGAAGCAGTCGACGTCCTTGGCAGGGTCTATCGCCTCGATGACCTTATTGGCATCGATATGCGCCGGCACCGGCATCTGCACCAGAATCCCGTGCACGGCGGGATCGGCATTGAGTTCTCTCACCAGCGCGAGCAACTCCGCCTCCGGCACATTGGCAGGCAATTCGTGCTTGAACGAATTCATCCCCACTTCGGCAGTCTGCCTGGCCTTGTTCGTCACATAGACCTGGCTTGCCGGATCCTCCCCTACGATGACCACGGCCAGACCGGGGGTGATGCCGTGTTCCGTCTTCATGCGCTCGACATGACCTGCAATGGAGCCGCGCAGCTTTTCAGCAAATGCTTTTCCATCGATAATTTTTGCGGTCATTTCGGCCTCGATCTGCTTGAATGGAGGCGCGGGATCCGATCCCGCGTTTTCGGCTTCGACATAAGGGATGTGCGATGATCCGTCCATTGCTTTGGCTGCCGCTGGCGGCGCTTTCGTTCACTTCGGCATCGGCACAGGAGCCTTCGCTCGAAGAGCAGGCGCGCGCTCTCCATGCGCTGGCCGGCGGCACATATTGCGAGCCCTTCGAAGGCGGCTATGTGCCAGACGACGATTATCTGCAATGGACCATCACCTACCAGCCCAGCTGGAGCGAAGATGCAGAAGAAGAAGAGGTGATACTGATACGCCTCTTCTGTGGCGCCGGAGCCTATAACATCCAGCACGCCTATTATATCCACCGGGAATATGAAGGCTTGACGCCCCTGGCTTTCGCCACGCCCAGCATCGACGCCGTCTATGACGGCGAAGACGGCATTGATGGAGAGCTGGAAAGTGTGACCACGGCCGGCATGTCGACCAGCCTCATCCTGGTAAATTCCGACTACGATCCTGAGACCCAAACGATCACCTCCTTTTCCAAGTGGCGCGGCATCGGTGACGCCAGCTCGTCCGGCACGTGGGCATTCAAGGAAGGTGAATTCGTCCTCATTCGCTACGATGTCGATGCGAGCTACGATGGTGAGATCAATCCGGAAACCATCATCGATTACGGCCAGAACTAGGAGCGAGTTGTGGCGCCGCAGGAAACAACGCCTGTCGATCACGACCTCGCCGGCCTTCTGGACTCGCTCGCCCTCCTCAAGCGAGATGACAGCTTGGCGCTTATCGCCATTCTGTCCGAGGTGACGGGTGAAAACCCGGTTCGCTGGGGCAGCATGATCGTCTTTGGCCATTATCACTATCGGTACGAGAGCGGCCATGAAGGTGCGACCTTCGTTGTGGGTTTTGCTCCACGAAAAACCGAGTTCAGCCTCTATCTGCTCAATTGCAGTGATCCAGCAGGCGATCACCAACGCCAAGCGCTCCTTGCTCGCTTGGGTAGGCATCGCATGGGCAAAGCCTGCATTTATATCAAGCGCATGGCTGACATTGACACGGAAGTCCTGCGTCAACTCGCCCTATTGGGCACGGATGCTGCTCGTCGGGCGGAGGCGAAGAAAGGATAAGGCCGCCGCGGCATTGCTGCCGGGCGGCCTCAATCGGAGAGCGGTCCACCGCGCTGTTGAGGGCTTGGGGGACAAGCGGTAAACCGCCTCCGCTCATCGGGTGCATGGGTCGCTTGCCTTGCCGATGAACTGCTCGGAAGATGGGGGCCAATTGCGGCAAGAAAAGAGCGGGTCACCGAGTTGTGAAGCCGGGACATCGGGCTTCTGGGCGCCGTTGAGAAGGCGTCATGTGCCTTCTATAATCCGGGTAGATGTTCACGATTCCAGCTAAGCCACCCGATCCGCGGGTTCGCGCCAGAGGACAACATGACCACCCTCACTCCGCCGCGTCTTGAAAAGCAGTCTTTTACCGATCCGGCTGAGGCGTGGGCTCATGTGGCCCAGATCTACCATCGCAACTGCGATTTCATTCGCTCCCACCTGGAAGGACTGACAGCCGGTAAGGTGCCGGAGGGCCGCGTACGTGCCTTCTATCCCCAGGTGGAAGTGCGATCGACCAGCTATTCCAAGCACGAGAGCACCCTGCCCTATGGCTACCTGCACACGCCCGGCATCTATCGGACAACTGTGACGGCGCCCGACCTGTTCAAGGGTTACCTGCAGGAACAGTTTGCCGTCATCCTGCGCAATCATGGCGGCACTATCGATGTGGGCGAATCGGAAACCCCGATCCCGCTTCATTTTGCGCTGGGACCCCGTGACCATGTCGATGGTGCGACGCTCAACGCCATGGATGTGCCCTTGCGCGACCTGTTCGACGCACCGGACCTGGCCAATACCGACGACGAGATCGCCAACGGCACTTATGTGCCGCCCCGGGGTGGGCCCTACCCGCTCTCGGCGTTTACGGCGCCGCGCGTCGACTATTCCCTGTTTCGGCTGGCCCACTACACCGGCACCGATGCCGAGCATTTCCAGAACTTCGTGATTTTCACCAACTACCAATTCTACATCGACGAATTCTGCCGCATCGCCAAGGGCTGGATGGCTGAGAAGCACCCGCATTACCAGCGCTTCATCGAGCCCGGGAACGTGGCCACGGACAATATGCTGACCGGCGGCAGCGTCACCGGCAATCCTCCGCCCCGCGCCCCGCAAATGCCCGCTTATCATCTGGTGGGGGATCGCGGCCGCGGCATCACGATGGTCAATATCGGCGTCGGTCCGTCCAATGCGAAGACCATCACCGACCATATCGCGGTGCTCCGGCCCCATGCCTGGATCATGCTCGGCCATTGTGCCGGGCTGCGAAACAGTCAGGAGCTGGGAGACTATGTTCTGGCTCATGCCTATGTGCGCGAAGATCACGTTCTCGATGCCGACCTTCCCCTGTCCGTTCCCATACCTGCTCTCGCGGAAATTCAGGTGGCCCTGGAGCAGGCGGTTGAGGAAGTCACTCACACAGCAGGCGTGGAAACCAAGAAGATCATGCGCACGGGCACCGTAGCGACCTTTGACAACCGCAACTGGGAGCTCTGGGATCAGACTGAGATCACCCGACAGCTCAGCCAGTCGCGCGCAGTGGCGCTGGATATGGAATCAGCCACCATCGCTGCCAACGGCTTCCGCTTCCGCGTGCCATACGGTACCCTGCTTTGCGTCTCCGACAAGCCATTGCATGGCGAACTCAAGCTGCCGGGCATGGCTTCAGACTTCTATCGCACACAGGTCAACCGACATTTGCAGGTCGGCCTGCGTGCCATGGAAATCCTGCGCGACCAGCCGGCGGAACGCCTTCACTCGCGCAAGCTCCGCAGCTTTGCCGAGACCGCTTTCCAGTAGGCAGGCCTATCGCATCTGCCTGATGACGATGACGGCAAAGGCTGCAAGACCCACTGCCGTTGCGTCCTCAGGTGCAACCACACGATAGAGCGTCACATCTGCGTCGGAATCGACCGAGAGGATCTCGTGCCCCATAACGGTCTGGATGTCCGCGTCGCCGCCCTCGAAAGCATGGGCGACCTCGTCGAAGTCATTGCCGGCGATTGCGCAACGAATCATGCCGCCAGCGGCACTTTCTATGGATACGACCAGGTCATCGCGCTGCAGTGTAGCCGCGTCCATGAGTAAGGCTTCTGCACGCTCGTGGACCGCGTCGATATGCCGATCATAACCGCTGCCCGTCGTGACATCGGGCAGTCTTTGCATCGCCAGGATCGGCTCTGCAACAGCTTTGAGATTGTCTACATGGTCCTCGTTGGACGTCGGGAACGCCCATCCTTCGGCCTGAAATGCGCCTATGATGCCTTCGAATGTGGGTTCACCGCTGATGCAGGGCTGCCAGCTCTCCGATGAATGAGCGTGAGTCGGTGCACTTACCGACAGAAGGGCAATGGCGGCGATGGTAAGTCGGCTCATAGGGCGTCTCCACATGTCTCCAAGATGAGACGATGAATGTGCGGCCGACCTTGGCGCGTAACCGAAAAAAATCTCGTTCGACGCCTGGCGGCCGAGAGGCGCACGCGATGCCACCGAAAAGAAAAAGCCCGGTGTCACCACCGGGCTTTCAGAGCGGAAAACGAACAGATCAGCGGCCCTTGACCACCGAATAGCCGGCATAGCGGGCAGACGAGCCCAGCTGTTCCTCGATGCGGATCAGCTGGTTGTACTTGGCCATGCGGTCGGAGCGGCTGAGCGACCCGGTCTTGATCTGGCCGCAATTGAGCGCGACGGCGAGGTCGGCAATCGTCGAGTCCTCGGTTTCACCAGAGCGGTGTGACATCACCGAAGTATAGCCAGCACGATGGGCCTTATCGACGGCGTCCAGCGTTTCGGTCAGCGAACCGATCTGGTTGACCTTGACGAGGATCGAGTTGGCAACACCCATCTTGATGCCGGAAACCAGGCGTTCGGAATTGGTGACGAACAGATCGTCGCCGACCAATTGCACCTTCTTGCCGATGGCCTCGGTCAAGGCCTTCCAGCCATCCCAGTCGTCTTCGGCCATGCCGTCTTCGATGGTGATGATGGGGTAGCGGTTGGCGAGATCCTCGAGGAACCGGACATTCTCGTCCGAGGACAGGGACTTGCCCTCGCCCACCATTTCGTACTTGCCGTTCTTGTAATATTCCGTGGCGGCGCAATCGAGGCCGAGGAACACGTCCTCACCCGGCTTGTAGCCGGCCTTCTCGATCGAACGCATGATAAAGCCGAGCGCTTCATCTGCAGAACCGAGGTTGGGCGCGAAGCCGCCTTCGTCGCCGACATTGGTATTGTGGCTCTCGGCGCTCAGGCCCTTTTTGAGGGTGTGGAAGATTTCCGACCCGATACGCACGGCATCGGCAATGGAATCGGCGCCAACCGGCAGGATCATGAATTCCTGCATATCGATCGGGTTATCTGCATGCTCGCCACCATTGATGATGTTCATCATCGGCACTGGCAGGACATGGGCGTTCGGACCGCCGATATAGCGGTAGAACGGCAGGTCGCTCGATTCGGCAGCGGCCTTGGCCACCGCCAGCGACACGCCAAGAATGGCGTTGGCGCCGAGCCGGCTCTTGTTGGCTGTACCATCGAGCTCGATCATCGCCTCGTCGACGGCGCGCTGGTCGAGCCCATCGAGGCCTTCGATTTCCTCGGCAATGACGGTGTTGACGTTCTCTACGGCCTGGGTCACGCCTTTGCCGTTGTAGAGATTACCGCCATCGCGCAGCTCGACTGCCTCGTGAGCGCCGGTCGACGCACCAGAGGGCACGGCGGCGCGGCCGAAGCTGCCATCATCCAGCACCACATCGACTTCAACGGTAGGATTGCCGCGGCTGTCATAGATCTGGCGGCCCTGGACGTGGATGATAGAAGACATGAAGTGCCCTTCCCGGTCATTGCGTGGGGTAGTGCTGACTGTCTAGACGCGCCTCGTGACAGAGGAAAGAGGGCAGAAGCGAAAAAAGCGCATCAGCGCGGCACACCAATCCGCCCATTTGCGATCAGCCAGCCCAAAGCATCCTCGACAGCAGCGAGGGACGTATAGCGTGGCGCATAGCCGAGCAGGCGCCGGCCTTTCTCGATCGAACAATTGGGACTGCGAACGACATGCTCCCAACTGGCCTCCGCGTTGTCCTTGCTTTGCCGGGAAGCCCATTCTTGCCAGCCGGCAAAGGCCAGGTTCGGCTCGTGGCCAAAATAACGATACATCGCACCCGCATAGTGCCGCAACGTCACAGCGCCCGGCGAAACCGCATGGAACGCCTCGCCGACCGAGGCGCCCCAATGCGTCATGGCCAGCACCAGCAGCTGCGCGATGTCGTCGGCATGGATATGGTGGACGGTCTCCATACCGAAATTGGGCAGCTCAAGCACCTCGCCGCGCGCAATGGTTTCAAACACGGAGAGATCGAAATGTCCTGCTGGATTGAGAGGGGCCCAGCCCCGGCCCACGATATGGCCGGGATGGATGATCGTTGCTGGAAAGCCGGTACGGCGGGCCAGGTCGAGAAGATGCGCCTCGATTGCTGCCTTCTGGACGCCGTAGTCGCCGAACGGTCTCTTTGTGACATCTTCGGGCGTCGGCACGACCTCGGCATGTCCATGCGTCCAGATGGTACCGATATGGAGAAAGTGCTGGACCCGACCCGCGACCGCCGCAGTCATCTGCCGGGCGCTTTCCAGCGTAAAACAGATATTGTCGATGACGACGTCTGCTCCGAGGTCTGCAATGGCTGCCCCAAAGCGCCCCCGTGCCTCCTCTGCCTCGCGATCGAGCTGGATCTGTTCAACATCCGACCAGGCCGGATCGGGCAGATAGGGCTTGGCCTGCCCCCGTGATACCGCGACCACCTTGTGTCCGGCTCGCACCAGCCGCGGCACCAGATAGGTTCCGATATGTCCGCTCGCTCCGATAATGACGATGCGTGCCATGAAAACTCCTCCCGCCAACTGGGCCTCCCAGCCATCCTGTCCTAACATGTCAGTTCGGGCTGTCCAGCCCGTGATTCCGGAGGAGACAAGACGTGACCAAACCCCTCGTCAAACAGGTGGCCCATACCTGCATTTTCGCACGCGACCTCGACGCGGTGGAAAAGTTCTACACCGACATCTGCGGCGTCGCGCCCAAGTTCGATTTCAAGCGGGGCGAGTCACGCATCGGCTTCTACCTCGATTTCGGCAATCGCACTTTCATCGAGGTTTTTCTCAAGGGAGAGAGCCGTTTCGAAGAGAGCAACCAGATCAACCACATCTGCTTCGAGACCGACGATATCGACGCCTTCATGGACAATGCACGGGCCAAGGGCGTCGAAGTGACGGACAAGAAGCTGGGCGTCGATCACACCTGGCAGTGCTGGCTGGCCGATCCCAGCGGGGTAAAGCTGGAAATCTTCCAGTACACCCCTCAAAGCATGCAGTTCGGGCCCGATGGCGTCGTCTGTCAGGTGGACTGGTAAGCATCAGCTGGGGCAGCGACCCCAAACCTCGGCCTCACCGTCTGCACGCACATTGACGGTGAGGTCATCGCTGGGCCTCCAGATCGTCAGGCCGGCTTCAATCTCCGCCCGGACCTCCGCAATAGCGGCGTCGCGCACCACTTCCGGCACGTTCTCAATCCCAGAAATCTCGAGGATATAGGCATCGCTGACGACTGTCGTAAACACGCGGCTATCGGCAGAGACGGGCTCCATCTCAAACAAGCCGAGATCCTCTCCCAGAGGACTGCGCTGTTCGACACGGAATGTGTCCGGGCCGGTTATTGTGTAGGTGACTATGTTTTCCCAGTCGTCCGCACAGGTTCTCTTGATGGCATCCTCCAGCCTCTCGCGATTACTCTGCGGATCCCGCTCCCAGTTGCGAACCGTGCTGACCAGGGTGAACCAACGTCCGCCGATATTCTCGACGATAGCGCTTGCAGCCTCTGGTCCACCGAGAGCCTCGAATTTGCTCGCATTCACCAGCGGGGCAATGCGATCGATCTGGAGCGCCAGGTCCTCGTATGCGATTGCAGGCGGGGCCGAAACAAGAACGAGAACAAAGGCAAAGCGCATAGGAATCTCCTGTCATCTACTTGCTTAGGACGTCGCCAGGGCGACCAGCCTTGGCCTGCACGCTGAATTTTGTCCGTGCCATGCCTGCGTTCACGATTTTGCCGCACGGCAAGGAAAGGAAGGGGTATGTGGATTCGCATTTCAACTTTCGCCGCCATCCTGGGCCTGCTGCCCGTGAGCACTCTCGCCCAGGATCTTGAGGCCATTCTCGACAAGGCTTCCGATCTCGAGCCGCTGGAGGTCGTCATTGTCGCCCGCGAGGGGGAGATTATCGCCGAACGCGGTTATGATGGCCACTCGCCTGATGCTCCCACGAACATCAAGTCGGCATCGAAGACCGTAATCTCCGCTCTGGTTGGCATTGCGATCGACAAGGGCATTTTGGACGGCGTCGATCAAAGGGTAGCCGACCTGTTACCGGACGATCTGCCCGAGGACGCCGATCCGCGTCTTGCGCAGGTAACGGTGGGCAATCTCCTGTCGATGCAAGCAGGTCTTGCACCCACGTCCGGAGCAAATTATGGTCGCTGGGTAGTCAGTCGCAATTGGGTCCGCTCCGCACTGGCTCAGCCATTCGAGACCGACCCGGGTGGGCGCATGCTTTATTCCACCGGGTCGTCCCACCTGCTTTCCGCCATTCTGACGCAGGCGGGTGGCGAATCTACCCTGGCCTTGGCGCGCGACTGGTTCGCACCCGTCGACGACTTCGCCATTGGCGGCTGGGAGCGAGACCCGCAGGGCATTTATCTGGGCGGCAATCAGATGGCGATGAGTCCACGCTCGTTACTGGCCTTCGGCGAGGTTTTTCGCAATGGAGGCCTGGCCAAAGACGGCACGCGCATTGTCTCGGAAGACTGGATCGCCCAGTCCTGGTCCGAGCGCACCCAGTCACGCTTTACGGGCGACGGCTATGGCTATGGCTGGTTCCTTCGCGAAATGGGTGGCGAAGATGTCCGTTATGCCTGGGGCTATGGCGGTCAGATGCTCTATGTTGTCCCCAGTCTTGAGCTCTCGGTCGTCATGACATCGGACGAAAACCTTCCCTCGGCAGGCAATGGGCACCGAGATGCGCTCCACGCCCTGCTGACGGAGATTGTCACGACCATACGCGACGACGGTGAGACGGAACACTCTCGGCCCAACCCGGACGAGACCGTTGACGTCGGTGCTCCGTCGCTGTCCCCTGACCCGTCTTAGGTCCCATCGAAAGCGTTGCCATGATGTCGAGCAGTCCGGGCCCTGATGGCCTTTTACGGTGTAGCTGGTGCACGGCGACGCCGGAATATCTGCGCTATCACGACGAGGAATGGGGTTTTCCTGTCGTGGATGACATTCGACTGTTCGAAAAGCTCTGCCTGGAGAGCTTCCAGTCAGGCCTCAGCTGGCGCACAATTCTTGAGAAGCGTGAAAATTTCCGCGCCGCTTTCGCCGGGTTCGATTTTCGGCGCATGGCCCTCTTTGGCGAAGCCGATGTTGGTCGGCTCCTTGCCGATGCCGGTATAGTAAGGCACCGCGGCAAGATCGAAGCGGTCATCAACAATGCCCGCCGCGCCTGCGAAATGGTCGACACCGAAGGCTCGCTCGCGGCCTATTTCTGGCGATTTGAAGCACCCGAAACCGATGAGCCCCCCGTTTTCCGAGCCACTTCGCCCGAATCCGAGCGGCTTTCCAAGGATTTACGGAAACGCGGTTGGAAATTTCTGGGGCCCACCACGACTTATGCCTTCATGCAGGCCATGGGCATGGTCAATGACCACTCGGCGGATTGCGTAACGCGTCAAGAAACGGCAGCAGCCCGCCGGGCCCTTAGGCGCCCGCAATAGGGTTTGCGGCGCGCCGTTTTGCAAGTGCTGCTCAGTCTTCGCGCTTATGCCCGTCGATATGCTTTTCAGCGCGGTTGGTCTCTGCCAGAAGCAATCGCTTCTCCGCCTTGCTGCGGCCGAATTTGAGCCTGTTGGCCTCTGCCTCGACTTCTTTGGCGCTGCGCACTTTCTGCTTGCGGGCCATGCGGAGGTTGACGATTTCGCCCATGTCTATTGCCCGTCGATCGCGCCCGCATAGGGACTCAGTCGTTTTTCCAGGTGTACGCTGGCGAAGGGATCGTGGCCCCCGCGGCCCTGCGATCTGAGCGCAAGGATGCGATAACCCTGGCGCTCGTAAAACCGCACAGCGCGCACGTGATCGGCAGGGGTTTCAAGATGTATTCGCGTCGCGCCCTCGAGCTCGAACATCATTTCCATCCGTTCGAGCAGCATGCTGCCGATACCGTGGCCTTGGATTTCCGGCAGCACGAAGAGAAATGGGATATAGAATCGCCCTGCCTGGCGCGAACACCAGCCGACGACGACGTCGTCGATCTCGGCCACGATGGCATGCCGCCATCCCTCGCCGACGGCACGGACCAGCCTGCGTCGCTCCGCGTCGCGCATCCCTTGGCGTTGTACCAGCAGCGGCAGGATGCCGGTTTCCCAAGCACGATACCCGATATCGGCCAGACGAGGGGCATCGGTCATTTCCGCCTTGCGTATCCGAACCCCTGGCAATCTGGCCTCCTATTTGGCGCGCCGTCGTGCGGCGATGATGCCCTTCTCGTAATTGATGTTCCAGTCGATCAGGGTCCGCCAGATAAGTTCGGCCTGATCCTCGTCCAGATCAAGGTCCAAACTGCGCGCCCGCACTTTCGTGATGATCGCCTCGATGCGCTTGGGGTCATAAGCCTCGTGCGGGTCGGTCTTGATCTCGGCCATGCGCGTCACATAGCCATGCCGTTCTGCAAAGAGACTGATCAGCGCCTGATCGATCCGATCGATCTCGGCGCGGACATCGTCCTTGGAAGCACATTCGGCAGGCAGCTTGGCGGCGGTCACGGCAAAGTCCTCGGCTTTGAAAAACGCTGCTGTTGGTGTGCACCGGAGGCCAGCCGATTTCAACCCGCAAGCATCGGCTCCATTGGCCAATCCCTCATCCGGCCAACATCAATCCGATTGGAATGGCTGACGTCCTGATCCGGAAGGGCAGATGCAAGCGGATTGAAAGACTCAGTGCTTGGTCACATCGCTCAGGGCTGCTGCGATATGTTCCCATTCGGAACTCACGCTCGCGGTGGCGCGGCGCTTGCCGGCGCGGCGATACCAGTAATCGGCATTGCCCATATCGGCTTCGATCCAGTGCATGAGCGCGTGTACCCAGTCGAAGGCCTGAACGCCCTCCATGGATTGCACAATATTGTGCGCCTTTTCCCATTCGGGACCGACCCGAAATTCACCCTTCTTGAGCCACCACAACGCCTGCAATGGTTTGCTCATGTCCTTGGGCGGCTCGGACCAATCGAGCGTGGTGAAGATATCAACGGCCATCGGCGACATTCCTGTTGGCCCGGACGCTGCCATGGGGTGCGTCGCTACCAGTTTCAACTTGTGCATTGGCCGCAAATAGTGCGGAACGGCGGCGCAATCAAGCGCCGCCCCATTGCAACACTTACCACCAGGGCTTTGGCGCGAAGTCGCCGCCGGCGCTCTTCTCGATGACTCGGGCCGCCGCAAACAGCGTTTCCTCGTCGAATGGCTTGCCGATGAGCTGCAGGCCAAGGGGCAATCCCTGCCCGTCCTTGCCCGCCGGAACTGCGATGCCCGGAAGACCCGCCATGTTCACCGTCACGGTGAAGACGTCGTTGAGATACATGGCCACCGGATCGGCTGCCAGCGCCTCGTCGCCGATCCCAAAGGCGGCTGATGGCGTCGCCGGAGTCAGGATGGCGTCGACACCAGCATGGAACGCATCTTCGAAATCCTTCTTGATCAGCGTGCGGACTTTCTGCGCCTTGACATAATAGGCATCGAAATAGCCTGCGGACAGCACATAGGTGCCGATCATGATGCGGCGCTTGACCTCGCGGCCGAAACCGGCGGCACGGGTCAGTTCGTACATGTCGGTGATGTCCTTGCCGGAAACGCGCAGACCGTATTTCACGCCGTCATAGCGGGCGAGATTGGACGAGGCTTCGGCAGGGGCGACGATGTAATAGGCCGGCAGCGCATATTTGGTGTGTGGCAGGGAGATGTCCTTGACCGACGCGCCTTCGGCTTTCAGCCATTCAAGACCCTCGGTCCAGAGCTTTTCGATCTCGGCGGGCATGCCGTCCATGCGGTATTCCCTGGGAACACCGATGGTCAGCCCCTTCACGCCGCGCTCGACGGCGGCGGCGAAATCTGGAACGGCAATATCGACGCTGGTCGAATCCTTGGGATCAAAACCGGACATCGAGGTCATCAGGATCGCAGCGTCTTCCACCGTGCGGGCAATCGGGCCGGCCTGGTCGAGCGAGGAGGCGAAGGCCACCGTGCCCCAGCGCGAGGCGCGGCCATAGGTTGGCTTGATGCCGACCGTGCCGGTAAAGGCCGCCGGCTGGCGAATGGAGCCGCCTGTATCGGTCGCCGTCGCTCCGGCGCAGAGCCAGGCGGAAACCGCCGCAGCCGAGCCGCCCGAGGAACCGCCGGGCACGAGATTGGCATTGCTGCCCTCGGCGCGGAACGGGCTGATCACCGGGCCGTAATAGGAGGTCTCGTTGGACGAGCCCATGGCGAACTCGTCCATGTTGAGCTTGCCTAGCATGACCGCGCCATCGCGCCAGAGATTGGCGGTGACGGTCGATTCATATTCCGGCTTGAAGCCATCGAGAATGTGGCTGGCGGCCTGGGTATGCACGCCCTTGGTGGCGAACAGGTCCTTGACGCCGAGCGGAATGCCTTCGAGCGGACCGCCCTGCCCCGTGCCGAGCTTCTCGTCACTGGCCCTGGCCATGTCGCGGGCCTGGTCCGGCGTCGTCGCCACATAGGCATTGAGGCTCGGATTGGCCGCCTCGATGGCGCCGATATAGGCCTCGGTCAGTTCCAGCGCGGAAAAGCTCTTGTCCTTGAGACCCTTGCGGGCATCGGCAATGCTCAGTTTGGTCAGATCAGTCACGGGAAAATCTCTCGTTCGTCAGTGCAGCGCCGTTCAGGCGACCTGCGCCGGTGCCGCAAGCGGCAATTCAAAAAAGGCCGACCATTCGCTGTCGGGATAATCAAGGAAGGGGCCGCGCGGCACGAAGCCATAGCGCGTATAGAGCCGGTGCGCTTCGGCCATGCCCTCGCCCGCGCCGGTCTCCAGCATCACGACAGGCAGATTGCGCTCGCGCGCCAGGTCCACGATGCGCTCCAGCAACTGGCGGCCCACACGCTGGCCGCGCACCTCCGGCAGGGTGAACATGCGCTTGACTTCGCCCAGTTCCGGCCCATGTGTCTTGAGGGCGCCCATGCCGACAGCCTTTCCGGCCTCGTCGCGCGCCACGAACAGTGTCGTGTCGCTATCGGCCATCTGCTCGACCGTCATCTTGAACTGGAATTCTAGCGGCGACAGCGGCAGCAGGTGATCGTTGAGCGCAGCGACCAGCGCGCGGACATCATCCTGCAAGGGCGTTTCGATGGCGATGGAAACCGCCATTTACTCGACCACCTTGGGCACCATGAAGAAATTGTCTTCGCTCAGCGGCGCGTTGGCCACGATCTTGTCGGCATAGCCGCCGTCGCTCACCACATCGTCACGGCGTCGCAGCGTCATCGGCGTCACGGAAGTCATGGCTTCGACTCCTTCGACATCGACCTCGGACAGCTGTTCGACAAATCCGAGAATGGCATTGAGTTCGTTCTGATAACCGGCGACCTCGTCTTCCTCGATGCGGATGCGCGCAAGGCGCCCGATGCGTTTGACGGTGGCGGCGTCGACGGACATGGCAAACTCCAGAAAGCGATGGCGTGTTGGGCGTTATTAGCAATGCGCCGGGGCAAATGACAATGAAAATGCCTTATGCGCCGGATCAGACTTCCACAGCCAGGCCTGGTTCGAGTGCAATCAGGCTGGCGCCGTCCAGTTTGTGCTGCAGTTTTGCAAACGCCCTGTCCAATTCGTCATCGTCACCCGCCAGCGCGATCAGTCGTGGAAGAGCAATGTCCACGAGGCGCTCGACCCGTTGCGCCAACGTCTGTCCCACGATCACGATGACAGTCTTCTCAGCCCATCGCCCCAGCTGGGGCACCGACCCGGCAATCAGCAGCAGCGGCATATCCTCGTCAGCGTCGATCAGCAGACAATCAGGCGCTGCCGACCAAACCTCGACAGGCCGCACCTGCTCGCCCGCATCCAGCAGGCGCTGACGTGGCCGGGGTTTCCACGCCGGAAGTTCGGTAACTTTCCGATTGCCGTTCAGCCCGATGACATGGTCGGCACCGCTAACGAGTTCATTGGCATCTATGCGCTTCGGAGCAGCACCGGCATCGACCACTACGATCTGCCCGCCCGTATGAATGCGGAAGGTCGTGTTTCCGAACCAAGTAAGTTTCATCTTGCCCCTTTTCCGTCGCCAAGTGAGATCGGGGAGCCTATAGGACAATTCCACACTGTCCAGCGAGCCGCATGTGACCGACGAAAATCCACTCGCCGCAATACCTGCTTCCGGCAAGATCCTCGGACTGGATCTGGGCACCAAGACCATTGGTGTCGCCGTATGCGACGCAATGCGCTATTCGGCCAGCCCGCTCGAAACCATCAAGCGCACCAAGTTTACCCAGGATGCCGAGCGGATCATCCAGCTTGTCGCGGAGAACAATGCGGTAGCCATCATTCTCGGCCTGCCGCTCAACATGGATGGCACAGAGGGGCCCAGGGTGCAGTCGACACGCGCCTTTGCGCGCAATCTGGCGCCCAGGATCGAGCTGCCCATCGCCTTCTGGGACGAGCGCCTCTCGACTTCGGCCGTCACCCGCATGATGATCGAAGCCGACCTGCGGCGCGACCGGCGCGCCGAAGTGGTCGACAAACTGGCAGCGAGCTACATTCTGCAAGGCGCGCTGGACCGGCTTCGGCGGGGATAATTCAACTATTGGTTGAATAGCGCTCTCCCCTCCGATAGACCGCAGCAAATCGCAAGGGATGCGACATGCCGCAGCAGACTTCTCGTGCCGGGCAATCCGGCGACTTTCCCCCATTCGCCCAGCGACACCTCATTTCCATCGCCGATCTTCAGCAGCACGAGATTGTGGATCTGCTGGACCGCGCCGAGCGGATGATCGCGGTCTCGCGGCAGGAGCGTAAATCGCTGCCCACGCTCTCGGGCAAGACGCAGATCAATCTCTTCTTCGAGCCGTCGACCCGCACGCAATCCTCATTCGAAATTGCCGGCAAGCGTCTGGGCGCGCTCGTGGTCAACATGTCGGTCAAGACCAGTTCTGTCTCCAAGGGTGAAACCCTGGTCGACACGGCAGCGACGCTCAACGCCATGCGGCCCGACGTGTTGGTCGTGCGCCATTCCGCGGCCGGCGCGGTGGAATTGCTCAGTCAGAAGGTCGGTTGCGCGGTCATCAATGCCGGCGACGGCGCGCATGAGCATCCTACTCAGGCCTTGCTCGACGCGCTGACCATCCGCAACCACAAGGGCCGGCTGGCAGGGCTGACAGTAGCCATTTGCGGCGATATCGCCAATTCACGCGTCGCGCGCTCGAATCTGCTGCTGCTCGGCGCACTCAATGTCCGCACCCGCGTCATCGCCCCCCGCACACTCCTTCCCGCCGGCATCGAAAACCTCGCCACCGAGGTCTTCACAGACATGGAGGAAGGTCTCAAGGGCGTCGATGTGGTGATGATGCTGCGCCTCCAGCATGAGCGCGCCAATGGCAAGATGATCCCCTCGGTGCGCGAATATTATCGCTTCTATGGGCTGGATGAAGCGCGGCTCGCTCATGCCAAGCCCGACGCCATCGTCATGCATCCGGGGCCCATGAACCGCGGCGTCGAGATCGATCCGGCCATTGCCGATGGGCCGCGCAGCGTCATTACCGATCAGGTGGAAATGGGCGTCGCCGTCCGCATGGCCGTGCTCGACGCGCTCCTGCCCACGAGGAACCCCGCATGACCCGGCCCCTGCTCATAGAAAATGCCCGCATCGTTGATCCGGCTTCCGGCACCGACCAGATGGGCGCCGTGCTGATCGAGGATGGCCGCATTTCGGACCTGGCGCTTGGTGGGCCGGTCGGCGTGCCGGAAGAGGCCGAAGTGGTCAATGCCAATGGCCATGTCATCTCGCCGGGTCTCATCGACATGCGTGTCTTTGTGGGCGAACCGGGCAAGGAATATCGCGAAACCCTGGCCTCTGCCGGTAACGCCGCCGTATCGGGTGGCATCACCTCCTTCGTGATGATGCCGGATACCACCCCGGTTGTAGACGACGGCGCCTTGGTGGACTTCCTGATCCGTCGGGCCGAAGCGCAATCCCCTGCCCGCATCCTGCCGGCCGCCGCGATAACCAAGGGCCTCGGCGGCAAGGAAATCACCGAATTTGGCCTCCTCAAGGAGGCCGGCGCCGTCTGCCTCACTGATGGCGCAGCCTCGATCCAGTCCAGTGCCCTGCTCCGCAGCGCCATGAGCTACGCGGCCAATTTCGACATGACCTTCGTCCATCACGCGGCGGATGCCGGACTGGTCGGCGAAGGCGTCATGAATGAGGGCTTCTTTGCCACGGTGCTCGGCCTCAAGGGCATCCCGCGCGAGGCCGAAACCATCCCTCTGGCCCGCGACCTGCAATTGGCCGCCCTGACCAGGGTTCGTTACCATGCGGCGCAGGTCTCGGCAGCAGGCTCGGTGCCCCTGCTCAAGGCCGCGAAATCCGGTAACGCCAGCATTACGGCCGGCATCTCCATCAACAATCTGTGCCTCAACGAGAACGACATCGGCCGCTACAGGAGCTATTTCAAGCTCAACCCGCCCCTGCGGGCCGAAGAGGATCGTCAGGCCATGATCGAGGCCTTGCGCGCAGGTGTCATCGACACGATCCATTCCGACCACGACCCGCAGGATAGCGAGGTGAAACGTCAGCCGTTCGCCGAAGCCTCACATGGCGCGATCGGCCTTGAAACCCTCCTGGCGGCGGCTCTGCGCCTGGTGCATTCTGGTGAGGTCGACCTGTCCGTCATCCTGCGCGCCATGACCATCCGGCCGGCCGAAATCCTTGGCCTGGATGCTGGACGCATCGTGCGGGGTGCACAGGCGGATCTTGTCCTTTTCGATCTCGATTATCCTTGGCAGGTGACCGAGCGCGATCTGCGCTCCCGCTCGCGCAATACCAGTTTCGAAGGCGCACGCCTTCAGGGCAAGGTCATGCGTACGATTGTCGGCGGCAAAACCGTGTTTCAGCACGCCGACTGCTAGGACAGCACCTCCTTCAGCGATTGAGGGATCAGGTCCGGCAAGTCATCGCTGATCATGCCGGGTCCACCAAAACGCCTGGCCGCGTCCGCATGCAGCCAAACGGCCGCCGCCGCAGCCTCGAATCCATTCATGCCCTGGGCCAGCAACCCGCAAGCAATGCCCGCGAGCACATCCCCTGATCCGGCGGTGCCCAGCCATGGCGGGGCGTTGTCGTTGATTGCCGCCCGTCCATCGGGCGCCGCAATGACGGTATCGCTGCCCTTGAGAATGACGATGGCGCCCGATCGGCTTGCCGCCGCTCGCGCCCGCTGCAGCTTGCTGCCTTCCATGGTCCCGAAGAGCCTCTCGAACTCGCCCTCATGCGGGGTGAGCACGACAGGCGCGGTGCGCGCGGATATCATGGCAAACAGCGTGTCCCCATCGGCCTCAAAACTGGTCAGCGCATCGGCGTCCAGCACCACTGCAGCGCTGCCCTTCAGAATTGCGCCGACCTTATCGCGCGTTTCCTTTCCCCGACCGGCCGCTGGTCCGATCAGCACGGCATTGATTCTGTCGTCCGCCAGAAATTGACTGAGCGCGGCAAGGTCCTCAATTGCCTGAAGCATGATTGAGGTCACATGCGTCGCGTGCACCATCATCGCATCCCGCGGCCCGGTCAGCGTCACAAGACCCGCCCCGGCACGAAAGGCGGCTCGCGCCGACAAACGCGTCGCTCCGGTCTGAAGGGCGCCGCCCGAACAAACCACGACATGGCCGCGCGTAAACTTGTGCCCATCCTCCAGCAAGCCCGGCAATCGCCACAGCGCGGGCCCATTGTGCCAGCAGCGCGGACAGATCGTCTCAAGAACCTCGGCGGGAATGCCGATATCGCTACAGACCGTCGCCCCGCAATGTGCCCGCCCGGGCAGCAGCAGATGACCCGGCTTGCGGCGAAAGAATGTCACCGTGCGCCGGGCCTTGATCGCCACCCCGCGCACCGCGCCGCTGGCGCCGTCGATGCCGCTGGGCACGTCGATGCTGACGACATCCACATCGAGCGCGTTGATGCGTTCGATAACATCGGCCAGCGCGCCATTGACGTCGCGATTGAGGCCGGCACCCAGTAAGGCATCGACAACCAGCCCAAAACCGGTGACGTCCAGCGTTTCGAGGGCGGCGACATTGCCCGTCCATTTCCGGGCCATAACGGCAGCATCGTCCTGGAGGCGGCTACGATCACCGAATTGCGCCAGTGTCACGGGCCAGCCTTCGTTTTCGAGAAGACGGGCTACGACATAGCCATCACCGCCATTATTGCCCGGCCCGCAAAGGACCAGAACGGGCTGCGGCAGAAAGTGGTCGCGAATATCGGCGGCAACCGCTTGGCCGGCCCGCTCCATCAGATCGAGCAAGGTCTGTCCGCCCGCGGCCGCCAACCGATCCGCCTGCCCCATTTCGTCGGGCGTCAGCAATGCCTCCGCGCTCACCCTGATCGCCATGTCCAACCTCTCCTCGACTACGCCGGCACTGCACTGCAATTCCCCGTGGTTACGACCGTTCGCCGGTCGTGCCCCATGTGGGCTTTCGCCCCCCAACGTATCCAATCCGTTACCAATTTCCGTAAATTAGGCCACTGTCTTGCAAGACGACATTGATGCGTCTGCGCGATGCTGCTGGCAAGTCGCAGAGGGAGAACGCGCCTTGCCCGAATTCACGGAACGCCCCAGCATCGCCTTGCATGGGATCCGCACGGTGACCGGACGCTATGTCATTGGCCGGCAGACGACCCAGCCCGGCATCAACCTGTTCGGATGTCGTTTGCGGATGATCTCCAGCGACGCCTTCCGCGTCACAGCGCCGGTCATTCCGGAACAGGGCGAAGTGGTCACGGCCAGCTTTGGTCCGCTGGGCACTGTCGGCGGGCCGGTCGAGCGACAGGTCGAGGACGGCTTCGTCGTGACCATCGCCCAGGATGAAGCCGCACGAGAAAAGCTCAATAGCCGCATAACGGCCTTCAGTGAACGCATCTGGACCGGCGCCATGGATCGGCGTGCCGACCGGCGCTTCATGCCCCGGAATCCGCGCACCGTGATCTCGCGGCCAGACAGTTGGTCTCAGCCCTGCCTCATCATGGACTACTCCATTGGCGGCGCGGCCCTGTCAGCCGCCTTTCAGCCGGCCATCGGCGAGGTGGTCACCATTGGGCAGGTGACGGCCGAAGTTGTGCGGCTCTTCGACGTCGGCTTTGCAGTGCGCTTTTTCGAGCCTCAGGATGTCGAGCTGGTCGAAAGCCTGCTTGAGGCCCCGGACGAGTGGCGCGCCATGATGCGCCGCTCCTTCCCGCTGGAAGCGGTCTAAACAGAAAAGGGGCCCCGGAGGGCCCCTTTCCGCTTGTGTCGTGATCGATCCGCTTAGGCGGAATAGTACATTTCGTACTCGACCGGATGCGGGGTGTGCTCGAACTTGATGACTTCCTGCATCTTGAGGTCGATGTAGCTGTCGATGAAATCGTCGTCCATCACGCCGCCAACCTTGAGGAAGTCGCGGTCCGCGTTGAGGCTTTCCAGGGCTTCGCGGAGCGAGCCGGAAACGGTCGGGATTTCCTTGAGCTCTTCCTTCGGCAGTTCGTACAGATCCTTGTCCATCGGGTCGCCGGGGTGGATCTTGTTCTTGATGCCGTCGAGGCCGGCCATCAGCAGCGCCGTGAAGGCCAGGTACGGGTTCGCCAGCGGATCGGGGAAACGCACTTCCACGCGCTTGGACTTCGGCGACTGGCCGAAGGGGATGCGGCACGAAGCAGAACGGTTACGGGCCGAATAGGCCAGCAGCACGGGGGCTTCGAAGCCCGGAACCAGGCGCTTGTAGCTGTTGGTGGTCGGGTTGGTGAAGGCGTTGATGGCCTTGGCATGCTTGATGACGCCGCCGATATAGTAGAGGCAATCCATCGAGAGGCCGGCATACTGGTCACCGGCAAACAGGGGCTTGCCGTCCTTCCAGATCGACTGGTGGCAATGCATGCCCGAGCCATTGTCGCCATAGACGGGCTTCGGCATGAAGGTTGCGGTCTTGCCGTAGGAATTGGCAACCTGCTGGACCACATACTTGTAGATCAGCACGTCGTCGGCAGAAGCGATCATCGGCTTGAACTTGAGGCCGAGTTCATGCTGGGCCGAGGCCACTTCGTGGTGGTGCTTTTCGATGATGACGCCCATCTGGCCCATCGCCTCGAGCATCTCGCCGCGCATATCCTGGGCGCTGTCCAGCGGCGGAACCGGGAAATAGCCCTTCTTGAGGCCGATGTGATGGCCGTTATTTCCGCCTTCGTATTCGGCGTCATTGTTGGTCGGCAGTTCCGAATGGTCGACCGAGAAACCGACCTTGTAGGTCGTGTTGGCGTACTTCACGTCGTCGAAAATGAAGAATTCGGGTTCGGGACCGAACACCACCGAGTCGCCGATGCCGGACGACTTGACCAGAGCTTCGGCCTTCTTTGCGATGGAGCGCGGGTCGCGGTTATAGGGCTGGTAGGTGGAGGGCTCGAGAATGTCGCAGTTGATCGCCAGCGTGGACGCGGCGAAGAACGGGTCGATATAGGCCGAGTTCGGATCGGGCATCAGCACCATGTCGGACTCGTTGATGGCCTTCCAGCCGGCGATCGAGGAACCGTCGAACATGACGCCGTCTTCAAACAGGTCGGCATCGACGACGGACGCATCCATCGTAACGTGCTGCAGCTTGCCGCGCAGGTCGGTGAAACGCACGTCGAGATACTTGATGTTCTCGTCTTTCATGCGCTGGATGATATCGGCTCCGGTCGTCATTAGGTCTTCCCCTGTCTAAATCGGAATCTGGTTTATATCTGGCGGCAGCGGCGCTTAGAGCGCGTCGTCGCCGAATTCGCCCGTACGGATACGGATGGCCTGCTCGATGGAATAGACGAAAATCTTTCCATCGCCGATGCGGCCGGTTTGCGCTGCCGTGCGAATGGCTTCAATGGCCTTTTCGGCGAGATCGTCGGGGCAAACCACCTCGACCTTCACCTTGGGCAGGAAGTCCACCACATATTCGGCGCCGCGATAAAGCTCGGTATGGCCCTTCTGGCGGCCGAAGCCCTTGGCCTCGGTCACGGTGATGCCCTGCAGACCAACTTCCTGCAGCGCTTCTTTGACTTCGTCGAGCTTGAACGGCTTTACGATAGCCTCGATTTTTTTCACTTGCGCCTCCACTGGCCGTTTTCGGCAGTTACCGCCAAAGCGTATGCATGGTGTGTGCCACCGTGTTCACGGCGCATAAAACTGTTCAAAATGAGAGACTTAGCATCAGGCCCCAAGTCACCCCAAGATATCTTGAATAACCCATTTGGCTAAAATATATGCAACAAGTCCATTTTTCGTCCATCCGCATCCCAGCCCGGAGGGGCGACTGCCGCACAAATGGGCGGAAGACGGGTGAACCCGCGCTCCAATGAGCCTTTGACTGCCTCGAACTCTTCCTATAGATGCAACGCCAACCCGGCCGACGGGGGCCCTTGCGGGTGTGGCGGAACTGGTAGACGCACTGGATTTAGGTTCCAGCGCCGCAAGGCGTGGAGGTTCGAGTCCTCTCACCCGCACCAAATGGCCTCGGCCTAACGAGATCAATCAATACGGGAATAAGACCCCAATGCAGGTAACCGAAACCCTCAATGAAGGCCTGAAGCGCAAGCTGAGCGTCACCATTCCGGCCGCGGATCTCAATACGCGCCTCGACGCCAAGCTCGAAGAGCTCAAGGGCCAGGCCAATATCAAGGGCTTCCGTCCTGGTAAGGTGCCGACTGCGCATCTCAAGAAGGTCTATGGTCGTTCGGCCATGTCCGAGGTGATGACCGACGCCATCAACGCGACCGTCAGCGACACACTGGACGAGCGCAAGGAACGCGCCGCCGCTCAGCCCAAGGTTGACCTGCCGCAGGATCAGACCGTCATCAACGACGTTCTCGACGGCAAGGCCGACCTGGCATTCGAAGTCGAATATGAAGTTCTGCCGCCCGTCTCCCTGATGGACATCAAGGGCGTCAAGCTCGAAAAGCCCGTCGTCGAGGTGACCGAAGAGGAAGTCGACGCCGAGGTCAAGCGCGTGTTCAATCAGAACCGCGGCTACACCGACAAGGGCGACGATGCTGTCGTGGAAGACGGCGACCGCCTGGGCCTCAGCTTCGTCGGCAAGATCGACGGCGTTGAGTTCGAGGGGGGCAAGTCCGACCATGCGCACCTGACCGTCGGTTCGGGTGAATTCATCCCGGGCTTCGAAGAGCAGCTCGTCGGCATGAAGAAGGGCGAGACGCGCACCATCACCGTCACCTTCCCTGCCGATTACCAGAACAAGGATCTGGCCGGCAAGGAAGCTACCTTCGACGTCACCATCCTGCATGCCGATGGCCCGAACCAGGGCGATCTGGACGACGATTTCGCCAAGCGCCTCGGCCTGGAAGACGTCGCCGCCCTGCGCAAGGCTGTCCGCGATCAGATGGAAGCCGCTCTCGTTTCTATGGGCCGCCAGCACATGAAGCGCCAGGTCCTGGACGCACTGGACGATGGCCATAAGTTCGACGTTCCGGCCCAGCTGGTCGACGCCGAGTTTAACACCATCTGGCAGCGCGTCGAGCACGAAATCCAGAGCCATGGCCGCTCCTTCGCCGATGAAGGCACGACCGAAGAGGAAGCCCGCGAGCAGTATAAGCGTATCGCTGAGCGTCGCGTCCGTCTTGGCCTCGTCGTTGCTGAAATCGGCAACGTCAACGAAGTCCAGGTTTCTGACGAGGAGCACCAGCAGGCGCTGATCACCGAAGTGCGCCGCTTCCCCGGCCAGGAACAGCAGGTCTACGATTATTACCGCAAGAACCCTCAGGCTCTTGCCAGCCTGCGCGCGCCGATCTTCGAGAACAAGGTCGTGGATCACATCATCGATCTGGGTGAAATCACCGAGAAGAAGATTTCCCGCGACGAACTCGCTAAGCTTATCGAGGCCGGCGAAGAAGACGTTCCCGAAGAACATCACCACTGATCTGCATGGGTCGCTTGCACAGCAAAGGCCGCCTCCGGGCGGCCTTTTTTCGTTTTTGGATGATGTGATCCGCACAACTGAACCTTTTGCCCGCTTTGCGCTTTTTCTCGCAACAGAGGAGCATGAACATGACCCAATATACTTCAGACGCGCATCATCAACCCAAGGGCGACCATAATCGCCGCCTGTCGCTTGGCATCGGCGCAGAAACCTTCGCCTCTGAAGCCGGCATCACGCTTGACCAATTGCAGGCTTATGAGCGTACGGCGCCCGACGCCGATTATGACCCCGATGTTGCCGACCGCATTGCCGCAGCCCTGGAGCGCCTCGAGCAGAACCTGCCCAACCTGCAAACCGGCATAAGCGATGATGGCGATCACGACGCACCACGTCCTCATGACGATCATCCGCGCCTGCAGCCGTCCGAGCTGACGGCTCACGTTCTTGAAGGCGCACCCATTTATGACGCGCGCGACCGTCAGGTTGGCAGGATCTCGCATGTTCACGGCAGCGGATCGTTGGCTGAAGTGATCGTCGACGTTGGGGGGTTCTTCGGCCTCGGCGCCAAGCCAGTCGCCATTCCCGTCTCTGGCCTCGACTTCATGCGCGATCACTCCGGCCGCGTCCACGCGCTGACGCTCCTGGATGAAGAGCAGCTCAAGGCTCTGCCGGAACACCGCCACAATTGATTCTGAGCCTTGGGCGTCGGCAATAGTCCGGCGCCCGCCATCGCTGGCAAACCTGCGGGTGAAAGTTAAGACTCGGTTATTGCCCCCAACCTAAGAATGCTTGCGCGCGCCTTCGCGCTCGGCGAGCAGAAAGACGATGTCCGGCCAGTTCTATTTTTCATTGCTGAACCCGGCGATCGCCCTGACTTTCGCCACTGTGTTCCTGATGCTGTGGCGACGATTTCCCGACCGTCATCACCTGATCCACGTTGTGTTTGCATTCGCGCTTTGTGCCATCGGTTTTACGGTGCGCGACTTCCCCGTCTTTCTCAACGAATTGTCCACCCGCCTCGTCGCCAACTTTGCCTTCATCGGCTCTGCAATGCTTGCCTGCGGGGCAGCACTGGCCCTAGCTAGCCGCACCATTCCCTGGACGCGCATGAGCCTCATCAGTGGCATTGGCCTGGTCGTCTTCGGCTACTTCCTGTTTGTCGTGCCGTCCACCACCACTCGCGTCGTTGTGCTGGGCATCACCATGTCGCTCTTGGCGTTTACGGCTGTCGTAGAGCTTTGGAAGGCACGCCCACTCCCGCTCTCGGGCCGGCTGATCCTATCCGCTGCCCTCATCTTCATGGTCCTCGCGCTGAGCCGCCCACTGCTCATTCTTTCCGGACTGCTGGCCATCGACGATGCGGCCACCTTCCAGCAATCGTCCTATTGGCTTACCATCCAGGCCTTCACACCGCTTCTGGCCGGCGCGCTGGCCCTTCTCTTTCTGGCCGCGATGAGCATAGACACCTTCGAACAACTGCGGACCGAAGCCAATCACGACTATCTCACTGGCCTGCTCAATCGTCGCGGCTTCGAAGTGGCGGCAAGTGGCTGTCTGTCGGAAGGCGGCGGCACCGGCGCCCTGCTCATGGGCGACATAGACGACTTCAAGAAAATCAATGACACCTACGGCCACAAGGTCGGCGACCAGGTGATTTCCGCTATGGCCCGCGCCTTGTCCAGCCATGGCAGGGCGCAATTCGCGGCGCGGGTCGGCGGCGAGGAATTTGCACTTTTCTATCGGGACGGAGATTTGGAGGCGCTGCATGCACATGCCGATCGTATTCGCAGCGCCGTCAATCGCCTGGTCCTGCCTGGCCTTCCGGCAGATTACCCACTGACAATGAGCATTGGCATCCATGCCCGTTCCGCTAACGAAACCCTCTCGGAAATGCTTATCGAAGCCGATAGAGCTCTCTATCGCGCCAAGACCAGCGGAAAGGATCAGGCCGTTACCTCGGCGGCCTCGAAACGCCGATCGACCCGTTCTCGATCAGCGTAGCCCTGAGCCGACTGTATGCAGAGCCTGAGGGTATGCGCATAAATTAGGCTTAATAGGAATTTAAGATCACAAAATAGGCAGTTAGTGGCCTATTGCATACAATGATCTTTTGGCCGCCCTGCGGCAAATTATTGAATAATCATTGCATTTTGAAAGACCGACGCTTCTAGGAGCGTTGGCATGGCCTTTGCAAAGTTCCCTGCGGCAGCGCCAGGAAAGGCGCGCCTCAGGTGCAGGGAGCCAATCAATGACTTCATTCTCGCTTTCCCGCCGTTCGCTGCTCAAGGCCGGTGCGGCCGGGCTTGCCACGGCGGCTTTGCCCATCAACTTGAGCCGGGCCCAGTCGCCTATCGTCTTGGGCGCAGTCTATGTCGGCCCGCGCGATGATTTCGGCTGGAACCAGGCTCATGCCTTGGCCATGGAAATCCTCAAGCAGGTTCCAGGCGTTACCGTTATCGAAGAAGAAAACGTGCCTGAGACCGACGCTGTCACCCAGTCCATCGAATCGATGATCAATCTGGATGGCGCGAACCTGATCCTCGCCACCTCCTTCGGCTACTACACGCCCTTCGTGGTTGATTTGGCGAGGAAATATCCCGAAGTGGAGTTCCGCCATGCTGCTCCATTGTGGAAAGAGGGCGACCCCACCAATGCGGGATCCTATTTCTGCTATCTCAACCAGGGTCACTACGTGAACGGGGTGGCCGCGGGCCTGTCCTCCCCCACAGGCAAGCTAGGCTTTGTCGCCGCAAAGCCGATTCCGTCAGTTCTGAGCAACATCAATTCCTTCCTGCTCGGCGCCCGCAAGAGCAATCCGAATGCCACGGTACAGGTGATCTTCACCGGCGAGTGGTCGATGCCCGTGCGCGAAGCCGAGGCGACGAATGCGCTGATCGATGCGGGTTGCGATGTGATTGGCTGCCACGTGGATGGCCCCAAGGTTGTCATCGAGACCGCCGAGGGCCGGGGCGTCAAAAGCTGCGGGCACAATGCCTCGCAAGCGCCCCTTGCACCCAATGGCTTCATCACCGGCGCCGAATACAAATGGTCCACCATCTATTCGCTCTATGCAGACCTGCTGGCCAAGGGTGAGCCCCTGCCCAATTTCGTAGCCGGCGGCTACCACAACGACATGCTCCAGACCACGCCCTACGGCGCGGGTGCCACCCCGGAAGCCATTGCAGCCGCCGATGCCGCCATCGCCGATCTGGTGGCGCAAAAGCCGATCTATGTCGGTCCGCTCAAGGACAATGCCGGCAATGTCGTCATCGAGGGAGAAATGGACAATTACGACCCTGTTCTCGATGGCATGGACTACCTGCTCGAAGGCGTGATCGGCTCCATTACCTGATCGTCCTCCCTCCGACCCATTCTGCAATAGCGCCTTTCCCCAACGGGGAAAGGCGGCCCCTCGGAGTAAGGAACAACGCTATGACAGTGCAAAGCGCGGGCCTGACGTCGACAACCACCGGCCCCAGCCTGCGAACCCTTTCCCTCGCCGAAGCCCTGTTCGTGCCTGTTGCCGCTCTCATTGTCTCGGCACTGCTGTTCTCGGTCTTTCTCTTGATCATCGGCAAGTCTCCTGTCGACTTCTTCGGCCTGGTTTGGGTCGGCGGCTTCGGGTCATCCTTTTCCATCCAGCAATCTCTGCAGCGGTCTGCCCCGCTCATCCTGGCCGCTTTGGCCTTTGCCATTCCTGCCCGCATCGGTCTGACCATGATCGGAGCTGAAGGCGCTCTGGTGCTGGGTGGCTTTGCTGCAGCCGCAATGGCCATTCCATTGGTAACCGGCGGCGCACCGGTGCCTCTCGCCTGGCTGCTTATGGCCCTCGCCGCAATGGCCACCGGCGGGCTGTGGATCGGCCTTGCCGGCTGGCTGCGCCACTACAGGGGCGTCAACGAGACCATTTCCTCGCTGCTGCTGAGCTATATTGCCATTGCCATCATGAACTTCTTCGTGGAAGGCGCGCTGCGCGATCCGGCATCGGCAAACAAGCCGTCCACCATGCCGATCGGCGACGCCTATCGCATTGGCTCCATTCCCGGAACATCGGTCCATTGGGGCTTCGCAGCCGGCGTGATCTTGGCCATTGTTCTGGCCATTCTCATGTCGCGGACCACATTCGGCTTCGCTGCCCGGATGACCGGGGGTAATGTGCGCGCGGCCCAGGCGCAGGGCCTGCCGGTTGGCTTGCTGGTTGTCGCCTGCTGCGTCATCGCAGGTGCCTGTGCCGGTTTGGCGGGCTTCTTCGAGGTTGCGGTGGTTCATGGTCAGGCCAATGCTTCGCTGGTCGCCGGCTATGGCTTCACCGGCATTCTCATTGCCTTTCTGGCGCGACATAATCCGCTGGCCATCATCCCCATCGCCATTCTTTTCGGTGCGATCGCTGCCGCCGGCGGACTGATCCAGCGCCGAATGGGCATGCCCGACGCTACCGTTCTCGTGCTTCAGGGGATCATCTTCGTCGTGCTGCTGGCCAGCGACACGCTCTATGGGCGCCTCAAGATCTTTCAACCTCGGGCGATGGGAGACCGCACATGATGGATAATTCGCTGCTCATCGTCCTCATCGCCATGCTGGGTGGCGCCATCCGCGTCTCTACGCCCTTCATGTTCGTGGCGCTGGGCGAATGCCTCACCGAAAAATCCGGACGCATCAATCTGGGTCTTGAAGGCAATCTCGTCCTCGGCGCCATGGTGGCCTATGCGGTGAGCTACCACACGGGCAATGCCTGGCTTGGCGTCCTGGCTGCCGGTGCCTCAGGCATCGTGCTGGGCGCGCTGCATGGCTATATCTGCAAGCTTCCCCGGGTGAACGACATTGCCGTCGGCATTGCCATCATGAGCTTCGGCACGGGCCTCGCCTTCTTTTTCGGCAAGGCCTATATCCAGCCCTCCGCACCACGCCTCAACTCTGTCCCGCTGGGCGACTGGACCGGCAACGCCTCCATGGCCCAGGCGCTTCAGATCAACCCGCTCTTCTTCGTGGGCATAGCTCTCGCCATCCTGATGAGCTGGGCTTTCGCCAATACCCGCTGGGGTCTGATTGTGCGCATGACCGGCGACAGCGCAGCTTCGGCCAAGGCCATGGGTGTTTCTGTCGATCTGGTCCGTCTGCTCGCCACGGCGGCAGGCGGTTTCCTGGCCGGCGTCGGTGGTTCTTTCCTTTCGCTTTACTATCCCGGCTCCTGGAACGAGGGCCTGTCGTCCGGCCAGGGCCTCATGGCCGTGGCGCTTGTCATCTTCGCTCGCTGGGATCCGATCCGCTGCATCTGGGCAGCCCTGCTCTTCGGCGCAGCCGGCGCGATCGGCCCGGCTCTTCAGTCCGTGGGCATCACCCAGGGCTATTACTTCTTCAATGCCGCGCCCTACATCCTCACCCTTTTCATCATGATCGCCTCTGCCCGCTCCAAGGGGGCGGCGCGCGAGGCACCCGGCGAATTGTCGATCACCAAATAGGAGCACCTCATGTCCGGACTCGGCGGTCTCAACAAATCCGACAATGGCGTGGTCATCGGCCTGGTACAGCTGCAATTGCCCGTGGTCGCGACGCCCGACGATCTTGCCCGGCAGACGGCACGCATTGTCGAGCTGGTCGGCAAGGCCCGGCGTAACCTGGGCACCATGGACCTGGTGGTCTTCCCAGAATATGCGCTGCATGGCCTTTCTATGGACATTAATCCCGCCATCATGTGCACCATGGACGGCCCCGAAGTCGCGGCGTTCAAGGCGGCCTGCCGGAACAATTCGATCTGGGGCTGTTTCTCCATCATGGAGGCCAATCCCGGCGGCAATCCCTATAATGTCGGCATCATTATCGACGATCAGGGCGAGCTCCGGCTCTATTACCGCAAGCTGCACCCCTGGGTTCCGGTCGAGCCCTGGGAGCCCGGCGACCTTGGAATTCCGGTGATCGATGGACCCAAGGGCTGCAAGCTCGGCCTCATCATCTGCCACGATGGCATGTTCCCCGAAATGGCGCGCGAGGCCGCTTACAAGGGCGCCGAGATCATGCTGCGCACTGCCGGATACACCGCGCCGATCCGCGAAGCCTGGCGCTTCACCAACCAATCCAATGCGTTCTGTAACTTGATGGTCACGGCCAATGTCTGCATGTGCGGCAGTGATGGCACCTTCGACTCGATGGGCGAAGCCATGATCTGCAATTTCGACGGCACGATCGTCGCACAGGGCACAACCGGCCGCGCCGATGAGATCATCACGGCTGAAGTCAGGCCGGACCTCGTGCGCGAAGCCCGCGCCAATTGGGGCGTCGAGAACAATATCTACCAGCTCGGTCATCGCGGCTTCACCGCCGTTGCCGGAGGCGCTCAGGACGCGCCCTACTCCTACATGCACGACCTCGTCAACGGCCGCTACCGCTTGCCCTGGGAAGAGAGCGTGAAGGTCACCGACGGCACGCCGTCGGGATTTGCGGCGCCCCAACGCCTTTATGGTGAAAGCCGCAAGGAGGCCGCCGAATGAGCCTGTCAGACGAGCGCGTCGAAGCTGCCTTGGTCCCCGGTGGCACCACCATTGCCAATGCCGATCCCTATCCCTGGCCCTTCGATGGTAATTGGGGCGCTCACAATACTGCCCTCGTGGTCATCGACATGCAGGTCGATTTCTGTGCGCCCGGCGGCTACGTCGACACCATGGGATACGATATCAGCCTCACGCGGGCACCCATCGCGCCGATCCAGCGTGTGCTCGCCGCCATGCGCGCCCGGGGCTACACCATCATCCACACCCGCGAGGGCCACAAGCCGGACCTCAGCGACTTGCCGGCCAACAAGCGCTGGCGTTCCCAGCGCATCGGTGCTGGCATCGGCGACCAGGGTCCGTGCGGCCGTATTCTCGTCCGCGGCGAGCCAGGCTGGGAGATCATCCCCGAACTGCAGCCCCTGCCCGGCGAGCAGATCATCGACAAGCCCGGCAAGGGCACCTTCATCGCCACCGATTTCGAACTGGTGCTGCGCATGAAGCACATCCGTAACATCATCTTTACCGGTGTCACGACCGACGTCTGCGTCCATACGACCATGCGCGACGCCAATGACCGCGGCTATGAATGTCTGCTGCTCGAGGATTGCTGCGCCGCCACCAAGCGCTCCAACCATGACGCGGCAATCGACATGATCAAGATGCAGGGCGGCGTCTTCGGTGCTGTCAGCATATCCGACGCCCTCATCGAGGTGCTGCCATGAACGCCCACGCGCCCTTTTCCGCCGCCGGCCGTGCCCCCTCGCTCGAGGCCATCGGCATGACCAAGATCTTTGGGCCGCTGGTTGCACTGGACGATGTCTCGATTTCCGTTCCCGCCGGCGCCTTTCATGCCCTATTGGGCGAAAACGGCGCCGGCAAGTCCACGCTCGTCAAGTCGATCATGGGCTTTTATGCGGCAGACCGTGGCCAGGTCAGGCTTGATGGGCGCGACGTTTCGATCAAGACCCCGCGCGACGCCCGCGCGCATGGCATCGGCATGGTCTACCAGCATTTCACGCTTGTGCCCTGCCTCACGGCCGCCGAAAACCTCGTTATTTCCCGCGCCGATGCGCCGTCGATCATCGACTGGCGCAAGGAGAAGAAGGCACTTTCCGACTTTATGGACGCCATGCCGTTCAAAGTGCCGCTCGATGCCCAGGTGGCAAGCCTGTCGGCCGGCGAAAAGCAGAAGCTCGAAATTCTCAAGCTCCTCTACCTCGACCAGCGCTTCATGATTCTTGATGAGCCCACCTCCGTGCTTACGCCCGGCGAAGCCGACGAAATGCTCGGGCTCCTGGGCGAAATGGCCGCGCGAAAGGAGATCACCGTCCTGATGATCTCCCACAAATTCCGCGAGGTAAAAGCCTTCTGCGACAGCTTCAGCGTCCTCCGGCGTGGCGCCCTCACCGGCACTGGCGATGCCAGATCGGCGAGCATCGCGGAAATGAGCCGCATGATGATTGGCGACACCGAAGTTCGCGAGCGTGCCGTCCGGGTCAAGCATAATGACAAGCGCGAAGTGCTCGAACTGGCCGGTATTTTCGCTGAGGACAGTGAAGCCAACCCGGTGCTTTCCTCCATCAACCTCAAGGTTAATGCCGGCGAGATCGTGGGCATTGCCGGCGTCTCGGGCAACGGCCAGTCCGCTCTGATGGAAGTTCTTTCCGGCCAGCGCGGCATGAGTGACGGCGCCATCCGGATCCATGGCCAGAACTTTACCGCCAAGCGTCGCAATTTCGACCGCTACAAGGTCTTTGGCTTGCCCGAGGAACCGCTCCGCAACGCCACCGTGCCGCGCATGAGCGTGGCCGAGAACATTGCCTTTCGCGCCTTCGACAAGCCCCCCTTTGCCCTGCGCGGCTGGTGGATGTCTCCCGGCCCTCTGCGCCGCCGCGCCGAGGAGTTGATCGCTCAGTATCGTGTCAAGACCACCTCCCCCGACGCTCCGATCGAAACCCTGTCCGGCGGCAATGTGCAGCGTGCTGTCCTCGCCCGGGAATTGTCCGGCGATGTGGACGTGCTGATCGTCGCCAATCCCTGCTTCGGCCTCGACTTCGCTTCTGTCGCCGACATCCGTAGCCAGATCATGGAGCAACGCAATCGCGGTGCCGCCATCCTTCTGATCTCGGAGGACCTGGATGAAATCCTCGAACTGGCCGATCGAGTCGCCGTCATGAGCGGTGGCACCATTACCTATGTTGCCCCCATTGAAGAGACCGACCGCAACATTATCGGTCAGCACATGGCGGGGCATTGATGCTTATCTCGATCCCCGCCCGTCCCTATCCCTATTCCCTTGATCCCCAGCACACCGCGCTCGTGGTGATCGACATGCAGCGTGACTTCATCGAGCCAGGCGGCTTCGGCGACAGTCTCGGCAACGATGTGCGCCGCCTCGAAGCCATTGTGCCGGCTACGGCAGCCTTGATTGATCTCTTTCGCAGACAGGGATGGCCCATCGTTCACACCCGCGAGGCGCATCAACCCGATCTCTCCGATTGCCCGCCCGCCAAGCGCGCGAGAGGTAAGCCTGGCCTGCGCATCGGCGACGAGGGCAGCATGGGCCGCATTCTGATCGCCGGCGAGCCGGGCAACCAGATCGTCGACGCGCTTGCTCCGCGCGAAGGTGAAATCGTCATCGACAAGCCCGGCAAAGGCATGTTTCACGCCACTGGCATTAACGAGCGTTTGCGGGAGACGGGCATTACCCATCTGGTCTTTGCCGGCGTCACCACCGAAGTTTGCGTACAGACCTCGATGCGCGAAGCCAACGATCGCGGCTACGAATGCCTGCTGGTCGAAGATGCCACCGAAAGCTATTTCCCGGCCTTCAAGGCCGCCACCATCGAAATGATCGTCGCGCAGGGGGGAATTGTCGGATGGGTCGCAACCCTGTCTGCCTTGGTCCATGCCGTCGCGAAGGAGCACGCCGATGCCTGAACCAGGCCGCTGGGCGGGCCGCAATCCGGCCAAGGACATCATCCGCCACGACATCTGGGCACAGCTCGAGGCCGAGGGAATCAATGTTGGCCCGGCCTGGAGCATGATCCCCAATTTTGCCGGCGCCGATCTCGCCGCATGGCACCTTGCCCAAACCCCGCAATGGAAAGCCGCCAAAACCGGCAAGACCAACCCCGATCATGCCCAGACCCCCATCCGCATTCGGGCGCTTTACGAGGGCAAGATCGTCTATACGCCGGTCCCCTACCTCACCAAGGACTTCCCCTATCTAAAGCTCGACCCCGTCCGGCTCCAGGCGTCCGGGATCAGCTTCGAGCTGGCCGCCACCCCCCAGGGCTTTCTTGAGCATGGCGAGAAGCTTGAATTCGAACAGGTCCAAAGGCTCGACTTCTGCGTTGTCGGCTCCGTTGCCGTCAGCCGTGCGGGTGGCCGAACCGGAAAAGGCGCTGGCTTTGCCGATCTGGAAACTGCCATTTTTCGGGAACTAGGCGTCGTCGATGCGCAGACGCCGATGGCGACCACCGTCCACTCCCTGCAACTGGTCAAAGACCGGCACATCGTTATTGAGCCGCATGACAGCCCGCTCGACTTTGTCGCTACCCAGAGCGAGTTGATCGTCACCGGCAATGCCATGCCGCGGCCCATGGGCGTGGACTGGAGCAAGGTCCGCCTCGACCAGTTCGACACCATCCCATTCCTGGCCCGACTGCGCGACCGCATGCTCGCAAGGCGGGCCGGATGATCTTCAACGACCCCCAGACCATTGCCGAGGTCGAGGCAGCGTTTTTCGCTTATGAAGCCGCGCTTCTGCGCAATGACGTTGCGGCGCTCGACGCCTTTTTCCTCCATCGGGCCGATACGATTCGCTATGGGGTGGGCGAGGTCCAGCACGGCATCGACGAAATCCGCGCCTTCCGCGCGGCACAGCGTCCATTCGAGCGGACCCTGTCCAACACCGCTATCGTCACCTATGGCCGCGACGTTGCCACCGCCTCCACCTTGTTCTATCGGGATGATTTCCCCCATCAGGTCGGCCGCCAGCAGCAGACCTGGGTCAGGACGGAAACCGGTTGGCGCGTCGCTGCCGCTCACGTGAGCATGATGGCGTCGGACCGCGGCTGAAAGGACAACGCTTTGGCAGGACCTGCGCGCACGACGGCGGAAGACATTCGTCATATCCTTGCCACGCGCATCATCAATGGGGAATTGCGCCCAGGCTCGCCCCTGGACGAAAGCGGTCTGGCGACCGAGTTTTCAGTGTCGCGCACGCCGATCCGCGAAGCCTTGCGTCTATTGCGCGCCAGTGGCCTCGTGGACCAGCGGCCTCATTCGAGCGCTGTCGTCGCCAAGCCGGACGAGGCAACGCTGGCAGGCATGTTCGAAGTCATGGCCTATCTGGAGGCCCTGTGCGCCGGGCTCTGTGCCAGCATGATGAACGGCGGCGAACGCCAGGCGCTATCGGCCATGCATGCCGAGATGGCGGCGCTTATGCGCTCGGGCAATCACCAAGCTTATGTGGACGCCAACGAGGCCTTCCATTCGCTGATTTATGATGGCGCTCACAACGCCTATCTGGCCGAGCTCGCCCGCTCGACGCGTCAGCGCCTGCAGCCCTTCCGCCGCGCCCAGTTTTCCTCGCTGGGGCGGCTCGGTCGTTCTCACGAAGAACATTCCAGGGTCGTCGCGGCCATCCTGTGCGGCGACCGCGCAGGCGCGGAGAGCGCCATGCGCGATCACCTGGGCATTGTCGAAACCACCTGGCAGAAAATGGCGACCGCCACCTGAAGCCGTCTACTGCCAGCGACTCTGGCCCATATTCGGGTCGAGATAGGTGCCACCGCCCTGCGGCGCGCTGACGATGCTCGAGCCATATTGCTGCTGCATCATCTGTTCGCGCTGATAGGCGTCATAGGCGGCAACGTCCACGCCGATCACCGAAGTCATCGAATTGGGGCCCGTACCCGGCTTGAACGCTTCCTGGATTGCGGACTGGCCCTCGAACGCCTTCACGCCACTATTGGGGTTGATCCAGGCCGTGACCATGCCCGAGGGCACGTTGAAGGGCGTCGCCGGCTTACCCTGCAGCGCCTTGGCCATGAAATTGGTGAAGATCGGCACAGCCATGCCGCCGCCGGTCGAAGCCGACCCCATCGAGCGTGGCTGGTCGAAGCCGACATAGACACCGACGGCCAGTTCGGGCGTAAAGCCAACGAACCAGGCATCCTTGTAATCGTTGGTCGTGCCGGTCTTGCCGGCGACGGGACGATTGAGCGCCCGGGCCGCGGTACCGGTACCGCGCTGCACGACACCTTCCATCATCGAGGTGATCTGGTAGGCCGTCATCGGGTCCAGGACCTGCTGGCGGGTATCAACGATGCGCGGCTCGCCCTGCCCATGCCAGTCGGTCGCCTCGCATCCTTCGCAAACGCGCTCGTCATGCCGGTAGATCGTCTTGCCGTAGCGGTCCTGCACACGGTCGATCAGCGTCGGCACGATCTTGCGGCCGCCATTGGCAATTGTCGCATAGGCCGAGGTCATGCGCATGGCCGTTGTTTCCCCCGCGCCCAGCGACATGGCCAGAACGGGCTGCATATCGTCATAGATACCGAACAATCGCGCATAGTCGGCAATCAGTGGCATGCCGATATCGCGTGCCAGGCGCACCGTCATCACATTGCGGCTGCGCTCGATGCCGCGCCGCAAGGTCTGCGGACCATAAAATTCCTGCGCATAGTTTTCCGGGCGCCACACCGAACCGTCGCTCATCCGGACCTCGATCGGGGCATCCAGCACCACGGAGGCTGGCGTGTAGCCATTGTCCAGCGCTGCAGCATATACGATTGGCTTGAACGAAGACCCAGGCTGGCGCAAGGCCTGGGTCGCGCGGTTGAACTCGCTTTCCGCGAAGGAAAAGCCGCCGACCATGGCGAGCACACGGCCCGTGCGCGGGTCCATGGCTACCAGCGCGCCCTCGACCTCAGGAACCTGCTCGAGCGTATAGATGCCCTCCTTGCCGGCAACCGGGGACACATAGACCACGTCGCCGACGCTGAGCAGATCCTGCACCGGTCGCGAAACCCATTTGATTTCCGGGCCCGATAGCACGCCTTCGACACGGTCGGGGGAAATGGCACCGTCGACGTCGTTTTCCGGCCGCAGGCCGATCCGCGCCTGGTTGCCGCCAACCTCCAGCACCACCGCCAATTGCCATTCCGGCACGTCGCTCAGCGGCTTGATTGCGGCCACGGCAGCGCCCCAGTCCTCGCCCAGCTCGATGCTGGCGACAGGCTCGCGGAAGCCGCGTGTATGGTCGTAGGCGATCAGGCCATCCATGAGCGCCCGGCGGGCATATTCCTGCAGCCTGGGCTCCAGCGTGGTGCGGACGGACAGACCACCACCATAGAGCTGGTCTTCGCCATAGAGCCGCGCCAGCGCACGACGGACATCCTCGGTGAAATATTCAGCCGAATAGACCTGGCTGCCGGAAGCGCGCGGGATGACGTTGAGCGGCTCCTGCTTGGCGGCGGCGGCGTCTTCGTAGGAGACATAGCCATTCTCCACCATGCGATCGATCACCCAATTGCGCCGCTCGATGCCCTGCTGGGTCCGCCGGAACGGGTGGTAATTGTTGGGCCCCTTGGGCAGCGCCGCGATATAGGCCGCCTCCGGCAGCGTCAGCTGATAGAGCGCCTTATCGAAATAATTGAGCGCCGCGGCGGCAACGCCATAGGAATTGAGGCCGAGGAAGATTTCGTTGAGATAGAGCTCGAGGATCTTGTCCTTGGAAAATGTCGACTCGATCCGCAACGCCAGAATGGCTTCCTGAATCTTGCGGTCCCAGGTCTGCTCGGAAGTCAGCAGGAAGTTTTTCGCGACCTGCTGGGTGATCGAGGAGCCGCCACCCTGGATGGAATTATTGCCTTCCAGCCGCGCCAGCACGTTGTCGCGCAATGCGCGCACCACGCCGTCGATGGCGATGCCGCTATGGCTGTAGAAATCTTTATCCTCGGCGGAAAGGAACGCTTCGACCAGCAGCGGCGGAATGGTCTCGACCGGCTGGAACAGGCGCCGCTCGCGGGCATATTCGGCCAGCAGCGTCCCGTCTGCGGCATGCACGCGTGTGGTCACCGGCGGCTGGTAGTCCTGCAGCACGGTATAGTCGGGCAATTGCGAGGTGACGCTGGCAACGTAGATCGCAGCGGCGCCCACTGCGCCCAGCGCCATGAACATACCGAAGCCGAAGAGCCAGCCGAGCAATCGAAACATTATTTACCTCGCGCCGCGCAACCGGCGAACCAACCGAAAGCATAGCAGAATCGGGGACCAAAGGGGATCACATTGAGAGGCGCCAAAGCCGCGGACGCGATCATGGCTCTTCCTGCAACGTGTCGAAATAAGTGGAGATGCCGCGCGCGATCGCCTCGGCGGTACGGTCGCGCCAGTCCGACTGCATGAGGTTGGCCGCGTCGCTGGCATTGGAGAGAAAGCCCAACTCGACCAGGACGGAAGGGACGTCGGGCGCCTGCAGCACGAAGAAATCGGCCTGTCGCACGGGAAAGCGCCGTAGCTCAACGCTGGGCTCGAGCTGGTGCACGATCGACTGGGCAGCCATGAAGGATTGCACCCGCATTTCGCGTCGCATCAGATCGAGCAGGATATCCACCACTTCGGCGGTCATCAGCGGCATGGAAAAGCCGGCAATGACATCCGACTTGTTTTCGGTTTCCGCCAGCACCTTGTCCAGCACGTCCGTGGCGTTCTCGTCGCGCGTATAGACGCTGGCCCCGCGGATCTCGGGCTGCTGGAAGCTGTCGGCGTGGATCGAAATGAGAAGGTCCGCGCGGTTCGTCCGCGCAAGTGCAACCCGCTCCTCGAGCCGCAGATAGGTGTCGGTCTCGCGCGTCAGCGCCACGTCGAACCGTCCCGATTCCACCAGCAATTCCTGCAGCCGCAGCGAGAAAGCCAGCACGATATCCTTTTCACGGATGCCCTCGGGTGTCTCGGCGCCGCTGTCGATCCCACCATGCCCTGGATCGATGACCACCAGCGGCCGGGTGCCGATTGGCAGTTCCGACCCACCCGCCGGCGTCGAGACACCAGAAGGAGCCGCGCTCGCAGAGGCGACCCGGTCGCGCTCCACATTGGCTGCGAACTCCTCTGCGGTGGCGGGAATGATGTCCACAACCAGCCGCGCCGGTTGCCCTTCGAACGGGTCGAGCACATAGGCCTGCTGCACCTGGGCCGGGCCCGACAGGGTCAGCGTCGTACGCACCCGGTCGGGCGCCGCCTGTTCGATCACATAGCCGGAGACCACCCCTTCCCCGGCGGGCACGCCTTCGGTTTCCTGCACGGAAAACGTCCCTGCTCGCACATCGATGGCCAGGCGCGCGGGGTCATCGAGAGAGACGAAGGAAAATTCGGTGCGTGCTGCTAGGTCGATCACCAGCCGCGCCCGCTCCGGCGTGGCGGTGATGCGTGCGTCGATGACGTTGGGCAGCGGCGGCAGGATCGCTGCATCCTGCGCACTGGCCAGTCCCGGCAGGATGAGGGCCAGAATGAGTACCAACCGGAAGAGAAAATGTCTGGTCAAGACGCGACCTGGCTCCTGCGCTCGTGTGCCTGCAATCTCGCGCTTGCGCCACGATTCTCCTGCACCACGCTGCCTTATGCGATGATTTGCGTTCATGGCAAAGAAATGACCGTTCAAATCCGTGTAGGAGCGTGCCTTTTGACTTTCCTGTTGCCATTCGGGCCCAACTTTTCTACACGCTAGAGAGGAAGGCGCGTGTGTTCCGTGGCCATTTTGGAGGGGCTGACAACCCTCCCTTGGTTGGGAACAGGGCTGGTACAGGCTGCAATCGGCGGCCCGGTCCAGAACGGACGTTGCGGTTTGCGCGCCTGACCGACGAATTTCGGCCCCCGGGCCGGACGGTGGCGGGTCCATCTTGCCACCCAACAGGAAGAGGTCAAATGGCCCGCAGGCGGAGTACACGCGACGCGATCGAAATTACCGATTGCCGCTTTGCATCGCCCTCCATGCCGGCCTTGATCACCATTATCCCGGCGCTGAACGTGAGAGGTTCGCGCCCTACCCCACTCAACAACCCATTCGCCCCGCAATGCGCCACACCCAGGATGCCCGCTTCCCGGCGTCCTCTTGTCGGCGCGCGGGTGCGCGGAGCTCATTATGGCGACCAAGAGAATGCTGGTGGATGCCATCCACCCGGAAGAAACACGGATTGTCGTTACCGCCGGTAACCGGCTGGAGGAATTCGACTTCGAATCGGCGACCCGCCGCCAATTGCGGGGCAACATCTACCTGGCAAAGGTCACTCGGGTCGAACCGTCGCTGCAGGCGGCGTTCGTCGAGTATGGCGGCAATCGCCACGGTTTTCTCGCCTTCAGCGAAATCCACCCCGATTACTACCAGATCCCCGTAGCCGACCGCGAAGCCCTGCTGCGCGACGAAGAGCATGACGACGATCACCACGACGAGGCCGAAGACACCACTTCGGTGCCCGAAGGTGTTGCTGAAACCGACGCAGAGGCCGATCCCCAGGAGCATGGCGAAGAAAGCCATATCGAGCAGGCCCCGGCCAACAGCGAGCCAGTCGAATCCATCGGTGGTGCCGACGCGCTCGAGGAAGTGCCCGAGCGCCGCCGCTCCAGCCAGCAGCGCCGCCACCAGTACAAGATCCAGGAAGTCATCAAGCGCCGCCAGGTGATGCTGGTGCAGGTGGTCAAGGAAGAACGCGGCAACAAGGGCGCCGCTCTCACCACCTATCTTTCGCTGGCCGGCCGCTATTCGGTACTCATGCCCAATACCGCTCGTGGCGGCGGCATCTCGCGCAAGATCACCAACGCTGCCGACCGCAAGCGCCTGAAGGAAATCACGTCCGATCTGGAAGTGCCCCAGGGCATGGGTGTCATCCTGCGCACCGCCGGCGCCTCGCGCACCAAGGCCGAGGTCAAGCGTGACTTTGAGTATTTGATGCGCTTGTGGGAAAGCGTGCGCACGCTCACCCTGCAGAGCCAGGCGCCTTGCCTCGTCTATGAGGAAGGCAGCCTGATCAAGCGGACCATCCGCGATCTTTACAACAAGGACATCGATGAAGTTTTCGTGGCCGGCGACGCCGCCTTCCGCGAAGCCAAGGACTTCATGAAGATGATCATGCCGAGCCACGCCAAGAACGTGCAGCTCTATAAGGATGATCAGCCGCTCTTTTCTAAATATGGCATCGAAGCCCAGCTTGATTCCATGTTCTCGCCGACGGTGACCCTGCCTTCCGGCGGCTATATCGTCATCAACCCGACCGAAGCGCTCGTTTCCATCGACGTCAATTCGGGTCGCTCCACCAAGGAGCATAATATCGAGGACACCGCGCTCCAGACCAATCTGGAAGCGGCCGATGAAGTTGCCCGCCAGTTGCGGTTGCGCGATCTGGCAGGCCTCATCGTCATCGACTTCATCGACATGATGGAGAACCGCTCCAACCGGGCCGTCGAGCGCAAGCTCAAGGATTGTCTCAAGGACGATCGTGCCCGCATTCAGGTGGGCCGTATCTCCCATTTCGGCCTCATGGAAATGAGCCGCCAGCGCATCCGCTTCGGCGTCGTGGAAAGCTCTACCCACAAGTGCCCGATCTGCGACGGCACGGGCCTGGTCCGTTCCACCGAGAGCCTGGCGCTGATGATCATGCGTCACATCGAGGACCATGTCCTGCGCAAGCAGGGTCAGTCGATCAATGTCCGCGTGCCGGTCGAGGTCGCGCTCTACATTCTCAACTACAAGCGCGAGACGCTGACCCAGCTCGAGATCCGCAACAATCTCTCGATCACCATCACCGCCGATGGCAAGCTGGCTGGCCATGACTTCCAGATCGAGAAGGGCGAGACCCGCGTGTCCGCCTATGCGGAGACGCGTGCCGCCGCCCATGTTCGCGTCGACAGCGCGGTGATCGAAGACGAGGTCGAGGAAGAAGACGTCGACGTCGAAACCGAGGCAGAGACCGAGGACGCATCGGAAACCGAAGCTCGCGCCGAGAGCGGCGAAGGCGAAGGCAATGGCCGCCGCCGCCGCCGGCGTCGTCGTCGGGGTGGCCGCAATGGCGATTCTGCGCCTCAGCAAGCCACCGAAAATGGTGCGTCCGCTGAGGATGCCGCCGAAGGTGACACCGATGAGGGTGAAGAGGCCAGTGAAGCCGGCCCCGTCGCCGAAGGCGAGGACACCGAAGGCGAACAGCGTCGTCGCCGTCGTCGCGGCCGTCGCGGCGGTCGTCGCAATCGTCGCGAGAACGGCGATGCCGAGGTGAGTGCGGAACCGGTCGCTGAAGCTGCGGTCGCAGCCGCTGCCGACGCGATCGTCGAGCATGTCTCGCTCGAAGACGCTCCTGTCGAGACACCTGCGCCAGAGGCGACCCCCGTTTCCGAGGCCGCTGCCGTCGCCGAGGAAGCTCCTGCGGCCGAGGAAAAGCCAAAGCGTAAGCCACGGAGCCGCAAGAAGGTGACCGAGACGGAAGAATCGGCGCCTGCCGAGACGACGCCCGTCGACGCTGCAGCCACGGAGCCGGTTGCCGAGGAAAAGCCAAAGCGCAAGCCGCGTACCCGCAAGAAGGCCGAGCCTGCTGAAGCAGCCCCCGAAGCTGCGGTGACCGAGGCCGTCCCCGCCGCTGCCGAGCCGGCTGAGGCCCCCGTGGCTGAAGCCCCCGCGACTGAGGAAAAGAAGCCGGCTCGTACGCGCCGGGTGAAGAAGGAACTGCCGCCCGAAGGCGTGGTGGTGACGTCCAGCTCCGCCGCGGCCGATGACGAGAGCCCGGCTGCCGTCGAAGGCAGCTCGGATGGTGAGCCAGAACCTGAAAAGAAGAAGAAGGTCGGTTGGTGGCAGCGCCGCCTCGGCCTCGGCTAGAAACGAGAAGGGCGGCCTCCGGGCCGCCCTTTTTCATCACGCTGCGCCGCGCGGCCTTATCCGCCGACCGAGAGAAACCGTGATAGCCGCTCTAGCGCCATGTCGATGCTCTGCCGCGTCCCTGCATAGCTGAACCGGACATAGCCGTGTCCGTCGGTGCGATCGAAATCGATGCCCGGCGTCGCCGCGACGCCCGCCTGATCCAGCATCGCTTCGCAAAAAGCCAGCGAATCATCGGAAAAGCGCTTGATACCGGCATAGGCATAGAAGGCGCCATCGCCGCTCACAGGCAGGTCAAAGCCCAGCTGTCGCAGCCCATCGGTCAGAAGCGTACGGTTGGTCGCATAGCTGGCTTTCTGCACTTCCGCATAGTCGCGTTCGCCCAGCGCCACCGTCGCCGCGATCTGGCTCAGCGTCGGGGCGGAAATGAAAAGGTTCTGCTGCAGGATTTCGGCGCGCCGGACCAGCGCTTCGGGCATGACCATCCAGCCGATCCGCCATCCCGTCATGCAGTAATATTTAGAGAAGCTGTTGATGACGATGGCGTCCCGCGTCAGCTCCAGCGCGCTGACGGAAGGCCCGCGATAATCGAGCCCATGATAGATTTCGTCCGAAATGAACGTCACCCCGAGCCGCTTGCAGGTTGAGATGATATCGGCAAGTCCGGCCCGGTCCACGGCGGCGCCTGTCGGATTGGCGGGGCTTGCAAACAGCAATCCCTCGAAAGGCTGACGGGCATAGGCAGCTTCGATATCGGCCCCGCTCAAATGCCAGCCCCGCGCCGCCGTCACCGGAATTTCGGCGATGCCGAAGCCCAGCCCCAGCAGCGTGTTGACATAGGCCGGATAGCCGGGCCGCGTGATGGCGATACGCGCGCCGGGCCGGAAGGCCGTGTGAAAGGCGAGGATGAAGCCTGCCGAAGATCCCATCGTGGCCAAGATCAGGTCGGGATCGAGTGAAACCCCGTGCTGCTCCTCGTAGTAGCGGGCGAGACCTTCGCGCAGCTCCGTCATGCCCTTCGCATTGGTATAGCCCTGCGGCTGCGGCAGGGCCTGGCGTACGGCTTCGATCACGCGTGGCGCCGGCGGCTGGCCGGGCTCCCCCACTTCCAGGTGGCACACGCTGCGCCCCTGCCCTTCGAGCAGTTTGGCGCGCTTGAGGATGTCCATGGCATAGAACGGCATCAGGGCGTCGGGCGAAGGCGAGGTCATGGCAGCTCCGGTCGTTTGCGCCGGGACTAGCCCGAAGCGTCCCGCACCTCAACCACATTTGATGCAGGTGCAAACGCACTCTCCATAATCGGGTGCTAGTTTGACGCGGCGTCTGCTAGAAGATCGCACCGACTCGACTGGAGCTGCTGCATGCACCGCCTCACCATCGCTCTGGCCGCCCTGGCTGGAATTCTCGCCGGCGCCCTGGGCTTTTCCCTGCTCAATCCCCCGGCGCCGGAAACCGATGCCGTGGCCGTTCGCGCCATCGTCGAGCAGGTGCTTGCCGAGCAGCCTGCGCCCGAGGCGCCTTCCATTGCCGCGCTCGATCCCGCGACGCTCAATCCGATGATCGAGGATTATCTGATGAGCGACCCCAAGCTTCTGCAACGCCTTTCGGTGGCCCTTGAAGATACGCTGCGTGTCGAGGAGCAGGCGCGCACGGAAACCGCCATGACCGAGTACCGGGATGCGATCTTCAACGCACCGGACCAGATCGTGGTTGGCAATCCCGAGGGCGATGTCACGCTGGTGGAGTTCTTCGACTATAATTGCGGTTATTGCCGCGCCGCGGTCCCCGACCTTGCGGCGCTGATTGCCGAAGATCCCAATCTCAAGGTGATCCTCAAGGAATTTCCCATCCTGTCGAACGAATCCATCGACGCCGCGCGGGTTGGCGTCCTCGTCGGCCAGAGCGAGGCCGACTACTGGAGCTTTCACGAGACGCTGTTCTCGAGTCGTGGCAAGGTCGACAAGGCCGTTGCCCTCCAGGCCGCTGCAGACCAGGGCCTTTCCCCGGTCGATCTCGAACTGCGCATGGGCCAGGAATCGGTCGCTCGCTCCATCCAGGGCTCCTATGAAATCGCCCAGGCTTTGGGCATTACCGGCACGCCGACCTACATCATCGGCAACGAAATCATTCCCGGCGCCATCGGTGCCGATGAATTGCGCAGCCGTATCGCCAATATGCGCGAATGTGGGCGCACCCTGTGTAGCTAGTGCACGCAGGTTGCTAGCATTTCCGGTGCATTTCGTGTAACCGCCCTTGCGCCGGTCAATTTGGCCGGTGCACAAGACTTGGATCATGACCAAACGCGTTCTCGTCCTCAACGGCCCGAACCTCAACCTGCTCGGCACGCGCGAGCCGGAAACCTATGGTTCGGAAACGCTCGGGGACGTTGAGGCCCTGTGCAGGCACACGGCCGGCGAACTTGGCCTCACGGTCGATTTTCGCCAGTCCAACCACGAGGGCGAGCTGGTCACCTGGATTCAGGAGGCGCGCCAGACTGCCGATGCCATCCTGATCAATCCGGCCGCCTACTCGCACACCTCGGTCGCCATCCACGATGCCCTTCGGGCCGTGGCTCTGCCGGTCGCGGAAGTGCATCTCACCAATATCCATCAGCGCGAAGCGTTCCGACATCATTCCTATGTGTCGTCGGTCGCTTTTGGCGTCATTTGCGGCTTTGGCAGCCTGGGGTATAAGCTCGCCCTGCAAGCCTTGGCCCAAAAACTCAAATGAAGCTTCGACGCGCGAAGCCGGGAGACCGATAGAAATGACGAAGTCCTCGCTGGATCAGGACCTGATCCGCGCCATCGCCGAACTGCTCAACAAGGAAAACCTTGCCGAGATCGAAATCGAGCAGGAAGACCTCCGGGTTCGCGTCACCCGGTCCTATCCCAATGAAGCGCCGACCTATGCGCATGCGCCCATGCAATACATGGCCGCGCCCGCGCCGGCGGCTGCCCCCAGCGCGCCTGCCGGCTCCGTGCCGGCTGCCGCCACTCCGGCCAAGGCCGAAGACCTTGCCTCCAATCCGGGCACTCTGACCTCGCCGATGGTCGGCACGGCCTACCGGTCGCCTGAACCCGGCAAGCCCTCTTTCGTGGAGGTCGGCGCCAAGGTGACCGAGGGCCAGACGGTGCTCATCATCGAGGCCATGAAGACCATGAACCAGATTCCGGCACACCGCTCCGGCACGGTCACGCGCATCCTCGTGGACGACGCCCAGCCGGTTGAATATGGCGAGCCGCTCGTCGTCATCGAGTAAGAGGACTTTCCCATGTTCCAGAAAGTCCTGATCGCCAATCGCGGCGAAATCGCCCTGCGCATCCTGCGCGCCTGCAAGGAAATGGGTATCTCGACCGTTGCGGTGCATTCCACGGCTGACGCCAATGCCATGCATGTGCGCCTCGCCGACGAAAGCGTCTGTATCGGCCCCAATGCCGCCAAGGACAGCTATCTCAACATTCCCTCGATCCTGGCTGCCTGCGAGATTACCGGGGCCGATGCCGTGCACCCCGGCTATGGTTTCCTCTCGGAAAACGCCCGTTTCGCCAAGATCCTCGAAGAGCACAAGGTGACCTTCATCGGTCCCTCGGCCCATCATATCGAGATCATGGGCGACAAGATCACCGCCAAGAAGACCGCCGTCGAGCTCGGTATTCCCGTCGTCCCCGGTTCGGCCGGTGCGGTGGAAACCGAGCAGCAGGCGCTCAAGACCGCCAAGGACATCGGCTATCCCGTCCTCATCAAGGCAACCGCCGGCGGCGGTGGTCGCGGCATGAAGGTGGCCCAGACCGAAAAGGAACTGCTGGTCGCCTGGTCGACTGCCCGTTCCGAAGCCAAGGCCGCTTTCGGCAATGATTCGGTCTATATGGAAAAATACCTCGGCAAGCCGCGCCATATCGAGGTTCAGGTCCTCGGCGACGGTCAGGGCAATGCCGTGCATCTGGGCGTGCGCGACTGCTCGCTGCAGCGGCGTCACCAGAAGGTCTGGGAAGAGGCCGGTGGCCCCACGATCAAGCCGGAAGAGCGCGACGAGATCGGCGAGATCTGTGCCGCTGCCATGCGCAAGCTCAAATATTCCGGCGCCGGCACCATCGAGTTCCTCTACGAAAACGGCGAGTTCTATTTCATCGAGATGAACACCCGCCTTCAGGTGGAGCACCCGGTGACCGAGCGTATCACCGGCATCGACATCGTCTATGAGCAGATCAAGGTCGCGTCGGGCGAGAAGCTCTCGATGACCCAGGATCAGGTGCAGTTCTATGGCCATGCCATCGAAGTGCGCATCAATGCCGAAGACCCGCAGACCTTCGCACCCTCGCCGGGCACCATCACCTTTTACCACCCCGCCGGGGGCGTGGGTGTGCGCGTCGATTCTGCCGTCTATCAGGGCTATAAGATCCCGCCCTATTACGACTCGCTCATCGGCAAGCTCATCGTCTATGGCCGCACGCGCGAGGAATGCCTCAAGCGCCTGGGCCGCGCTGTGGACGAATTTGTCGTCGATGGCGTCAAGACCACCCTGCCCCTTTTCCAGCGCCTGATGAAGGAGCCGGACATCCTGGCCGGCAATTACGACATCCACTGGCTGGAAAAGTTCCTGGCCGCCAACAAGGCATGATATTGAGGGGCGCGTTACGGCGCCCCTCGTTTTTCCCATGGCCCGCCGCACCGACCCCTTTGCTGTCGAGATCACCCCCGAGCTGATCATTCGCGCCTATCGCGCCGGCATTTTCCCCATGGCCGAGGATGCCGGTGACGAGGATCTGTTCTGGGTCAGCCCTGAACAGCGCGGCATCATCCCGCTCGATGGGTTCCACGCCAGCCGCAGCCTGCGCAAGGCCATGCGCAAGTCGGGCTGGGCAATCCGCACGGATACCGATTGGGAGGGCGTGATCGAGGGCTGCGCCACCGTCGGCGAGGATCGCCACACCACCTGGATCAACCAGACCATCCGCGCTGTCTATGGCCAATTGTTTCGCCGTGGTGTCGCCCACACGGTCGAGGTCTGGGACGGCGCCGAGCTCGTGGGCGGTCTCTATGGCCTCGCCATCGGCGCCGCCTTTTTCGGCGAATCCATGTTTCACCGGCGAACCGACGCCTCCAAGATGGCCATGACCCATCTGGTCGAGCGCCTCAGGGCTGGTGGCTTCGTCTTGCTCGATACCCAGTTTCTCACCGATCACCTGGCGTCCTTGGGCGGCATCGAGATCACCCGCGCCGATTACGAAGACCGGCTCGGCCGCGCCTTGCAAAGCGCTGGCGATTGGTCTGCATGGGACAGGAAACAATGACCGCACCACAAGACCTACCCGAAAGCATGAGCCCTCTTCGCGATCTCAATTGGCGCGAGATCACGCTTGGCAAGTCCGGCTGTTCGGTGTGGCGCATTGCCCTTAACGATGGCAATGCCGTCTTCCTCAAGGCCGAGCCGATCCATCCCCTGGCCGAACTGCCTGGCGAGATCGAGCGCCTCAACTGGCTGACGCGCATGGGCTTCAAGTCGCCCCGCGTCATCGATACCGAGCAGACCCAGGACCGTGTCTGGCTCCTGATGAGTGCTGTGCCGGGCGAGGACCTCACGCGCTACACCGCGCGCCCCGACGTCTTCGTCCGGGCCTATGCCCAGGGCCTGAAACGTATCCACGCGCTTGATCCGGCCCAATGCCCCTTCGATCATCATCCCGACAATCGCCTGGAGGAGGCAAGACAGCGCCTCGAGGCCGGCCTTGTCGACGAAGGCGACTTCGACGTTGAACATGAGGGCTGGTCCGCGCAGCAGGTCTATGACTGGCTTTTCGCCAATCGCCCCTCCATAGGCACGCGTGTCGTCACCCATGGCGATGCTTCCACGCCCAATATCCTGGCGCAGGACGGTCGGTTCTCCGGCCTTGTCGATTGCGGTCGCGTCGGCGTGGCCGATGTCTGGCAGGACCTTACCATCGCTTGCCGCAGCATCCGCTACAATGTCGGCGAGGAGCATGTCGCCACCTTCCTCGCCGCCTATGGCACGGAATGGGACGAAGCAAAATACCGCTTCTACAACACATTGGACGAGCTGTTTTAATCCTTTAGCTTAAAGGCGAGCCGGGTGACCCATTTGTTCATGTCCGGCTCTTTGTCCGGATCGGTTTCATAGATTTCCAGCCGACAGGCGAAATGGTCGTCGTCGCCCTCGGTATGCTCGTCAAAGGGTTGCTGGGTCAGCCGCGACCAGCCGATCAGCAATCCCGTTACGGTTTCGAGCGCGTCGGGATGGCCGTGCCAGGTCACGCCGAGAAACCGACCGCCGGGCAAGGTCCCCACGCGGACAGCACCGTCTCCAGCGCCCGCATGTTCCACCGCAATGCCAGCCTCGACATCGAGCGTGTCCGACATGTTGATGCGCCGGTAATTGTAGAAGGCTGCTCCTACGGGCACGAGGCCATTGCGGGCGATATACGCAAAGATCTGCGGAAAGCCTTCCTGGGCGGGCCTTTGCATGTCCTGCATGGTGACGGTGAAAGCCACATAGACATAGGCCTGCTCCGCCCGGTTTGTGATTTCTGGTAAGGTCATCATGGCTTGCTGCTCCTCGTTCTCTGTTGCTCGCCCCGAGAGGCCCGGTCGCCCCTTTCAGGTCGACCGGCGTGAAGGGGCGCTCCCCCTCGCGACGAGCAGGCAGTACAGGATTGAACAGGGTCGGAAAAAAAACTAGCGCTGATCCGGCGGCGGAACATTGGTCGAGGTTTTGCACTCGATCAGCCACACGTCGTAGACGGCATGATCCACGGCATTTAGCGCCGGGCTGTCTGCGAACATCCAGCCGGTAAAGATGCGCTCGCTCTCGCCGTCGAGGCTCATCTGGTTCACCTCGAGGAAACTGGACGTGCGTTGCAGCGTGTCGCTCGACGGTCGGTTGTAACAGGCGCGAGGCGTGATCTCGAGCGCACCGAACAGCACCGTTTCATCGATATAGACGTCGAACCGGGTGATGCGGCCGGTGATCTTGTCGAGCCCGGCAAAGGTCGCCACCGGGTTGGACAATGGCTGCGCTTGCACCGGGACGTGGAAGGCCAGCGTCAAAACGGCCGCTGTCAGGAGCGGCCGCAGGATCGTCGAAAACTGGGATCGCAAGGCTTGGGCGTCCTTATTCAGGCGACCAGGCCTCGTAGTCGCCGCTGACGCGGGGACGCTCACCCTTTTTGAGCAGGCTGCCATCGGGGCGATAGGCCGCCGCAGTGCCGGTCAGGTTCGGCTGGTGTGCCTTTTCCCAGGCGCGCGGCTCATATTTGGCATCGGCGGGAGTAACGTCGGTGCGGTGATGCATCCAGCCGTGCCAGCCGGGCGGGATGGCCGAGGCGTCGGCGAAGCCATTGGCGTAGGTTACGTAGCGCCGATTGTGCTTCTGGTCGAAATAATAGCGGTTGCCGAACTCGTCCGACCCGACATAGGCGCCGAAACGCTTGATCCAGAGGCGCGTGCCCCAGGTATTGCCGCTCCACCAGGAGAAGATTTCGCTCAGGAACTGCTTGGTGCCGGATTTTGCCACGGGACGATTCCGAAAGTTTGGGCGTCGATTGGCTGGCGGTTTAGCATGGCTCGGGCAGCGAGCCTAGACCGAATTGGCGACACCAATCGTCTCGGCCACATCGATCGTCCGCCTCACCGATGCGCTGCTGTGGAAAATCGCCAGGCAGTCACAAATGCGTCGCAAGAAATCCTGTTGACTAGGAATTGTGGGCGATTCCATTGGCGCCACGCTGCCGGGCCGCCGGATCGGCCCAAATGGTTTCCACAAGGTTATTGGCCAAAAAAGCATTTGCGGCCAAGCGGTTGCCCTTGATTGCACAGCTTTTAGGCTTATCTACTACAGGTAGGTTCCGCCGTTAAGTGAAAACACAAGACCTTGTGTCCGCGCCGGAATCGGAGTGTTCTCGCTACACCTCCTGCAATTACGACTTCAGAGACCTTTCATGCGCATCGAACGTCGCTTCACGACCGCCAACGCCGACCGCTATGGCTCGATCGAATTCCGCTCTGCCACCAGTGAAATCCGCAATCCTGATGGTTCGGTAGTATTCAAGCTCGACGACATCGCCGTCCCCACAGCCTGGTCGCAGGTCGCCACCGACATCATCGCGCAGAAATATTTCCGCAAGGCCGGTGTGGCCAAGGTCCTGAAGAAGGTCGAGGAAAACTCCGTGCCGTCCTGGCTGTGGCGCTCCGTCCCCGACGAAGCAGCGCTCGCCAAGATGCCCGAAGCCGAACGCTACGGTTCCGAAATGGATTCGCGCCAGGTCTTTGACCGGCTGGCGGGCACCTGGACCTATTGGGGCTGGAAGGGCGGCTATTTCGACAGTGAAGACGATGCCCGCGCCTTCTTTGACGAGCTGGCCTTCATGCTCGCCACCCAGCGCGTCGCGCCCAATTCCCCGCAATGGTTCAATACCGGCCTCCACTGGGCCTATGGCATCGATGGTCCCGGTCAAGGCCACTTCTATGTCGACCCCTTCACGCACAAGCTCGTCCAGTCCAAGTCGGCCTACGAGCATCCCCAGCCGCACGCCTGCTTCATCCAGTCGGTGGACGATGACCTCGTCAACGAGAACGGCATCATGGACCTCTGGGTCCGTGAGGCGCGCCTGTTCAAGTATGGCTCGGGCACCGGCACCAATTTCTCCCGTCTGCGTGGCGAAGGCGAAAAGCTCTCCGGCGGCGGCAAGTCCTCGGGCCTTATGAGCTTTCTCAAGATCGGCGACCGCGCTGCCGGCGCCATCAAGTCGGGCGGCACCACGCGTCGCGCCGCCAAGATGGTCGTGATCGACATCGACCATCCCGATATCGAGCAATACATCAACTGGAAGGTGAAGGAGGAGCAGAAGGTCGCCGCTCTCGTCACCGGGTCCAAGGTTGTATCCAAGCATCTCAAGGCCATCATGAAGGCCGCCGTGAACTGCGAAGGTTCGGGCGATGATTGCTTCGACGTGGCCAAGAACCCCGCGCTCAAGCGCGAAGTGCGCGCGGCCAAGAAGGCCCTGGTGCCGGAAAACTACATCTTCCGCGTCATCCAGTTCGCCCGCCAGGGCTATACCGATCTTGAATTCCCCATCTACGACACCGATTGGGATAGCGAGGCCTACCTCACCGTTTCGGGCCAGAACTCGAACAACTCGGTGCGCGTGACCGACGATTTCCTCAATGCCGTCGAGAATGATGGCGACTGGGACCTGATCGGCCGCATCAAGGGCAATGTCACCAAGACGCTAAAGGCCAGGGACCTCTGGGAACAGATCGGTTACGCGGCCTGGGCCTCCGCCGATCCCGGCATCCAGTACCACACGACCATCAATGAGTGGCACACCAGCCCCGCTGCCGGCCCGATCGTGGCGTCCAATCCGTGCTCGGAATATATGTTCCTCGATGACACGGCCTGCAATCTCTGCTCGGTCAACCTGCTGCCCTATCGCAACAAGGACTCGTCCTTCGACACCGCTGCCTTTGAACACACCGTCCGCCTCTGGACCGTCGTGCTCGAAATCTCGGTGATGATGGCCCAGTTCCCGTCGCGCGCCATTGCCGAGCGCTCCTTCGAATACCGCACCCTGGGCATCGGCTACGCCAATATCGGCGGCCTGCTGATGACCTCGGGCATTCCCTATGACAGTGCCGAGGGCCGCGCCATTGCCGGTGCCATCACCGCCGTCATGACCGGCGTCAGCTACGCCACCTCGGCCGAAATGGCCAAGGAGCTCGGCCCCTTCAAGGATTACAAGCGCAACGCCAAGCACATGCTGCGCGTCATCCGCAATCATCGCAATGCCGCCCATGGCAATGCCGCCGGCTATGAAGAGCTCAGCATCAATCCCGTGCCGCTGGACCATGCCAATGTCGGTGATGCCGCCTTGTCCGAGCGCGCAAAAATCGCCTGGGACAACGCCCTGGCGCTGGGCGAAAAGCACGGCTATCGCAACGCCCAGGTCTCGGTGATCGCGCCTACCGGCACGATCGGCCTCGTCATGGATTGCGACACCACCGGCATCGAGCCCGATTTTGCCCTGGTCAAGTTCAAGAAGCTGGCTGGCGGCGGCTACTTCAAGATCATCAACCGCGCCGTGCCCCCGGCCCTGCGCACCCTGGGCTATTCCGAAGACCAGATCGCCGAGATGGAAGCCTATGCCGTGGGCCACGGCAACATGAACCAGGCGCCGGGCATCAATCCCGCAACGCTCCGCACCAAGGGCTTTTCGGACGACAAGATCGAGGCGCTCAATGCCGCGATGAAGTCGGCCTTCGACATCAAGTTCGTCTTCAACCAGTGGACGCTGGGCGCCGATTTCCTCAAGGGCCTGGGTGTCACCGACGAGCAGCTCAATGATTTCTCCTTCGAGCTGCTGCCGTTCCTGGGCTTCTCCAGGAAGGACATCGAGGCCGCCAATATCCATGTCTGCGGCGCCATGACCCTCGAAGGCGCGCCGCATCTCAAGGACGAGCATCTGCCCGTCTTCGATTGCGCCACCCCCTGCGGCAAGATCGGCAAGCGCTACCTCTCGGTCGAATCGCACATCCTGATGATGGCGGCTGCCCAGCCGTTCATTTCCGGCGCGATCTCCAAGACCATCAACATGCCCAACGACGCCACCGTCGAGGACGCCAAGAACGCCTACATGCTGTCCTGGCGCCTGGCGCTCAAGGCCAACGCGCTCTACCGCGATGGCTCCAAGCTCAGCCAGCCGCTCAATTCCTCCGTGCTCGCCGCCGCTGACGACGAGGATGACGAGGACCAGGTCGAGGCCATCGCCGCCCTGCCCGCCGCCGCGCGCACGGAAGTCGTGGTCGAGCGCATCGTCGAGCGCCTGCGCGAACGCGAGAAAATGCCGGATCGCCGCAAGGGCTATACCCAGAAGGCGGTCGTGGGTGGCCACAAGGTCTATGTCCGCACCGGTGAATATGACGATGGTCGCCTGGGCGAGATCTTCATCGACATGCACAAGGAAGGCGCCGCCTTCCGCGCGATGATGAACAATTTCGCCATCGCCATCTCGCTGGGCCTGCAATATGGCGTGCCGCTGGACGAATATGTGGAGGCCTTCACCTTCACCCGCTTCGAGCCGGCCGGCATGGTCATGGGCAATGATCGCATCAAGAACGCCACGTCGATCCTCGACTATGTGTTCCGCGAGCTGGCCGTGTCCTATCTGGACCGGAACGACCTGGCCCATGTGAACCCGGACAGCCCGACTTCGCTCGGCAAGGGCGTTGCCGAGGAGCAGGGTGCGCGCCCCGCGGCGCCTGCCCCCGCCCCGGTGCCCGCCGAGCGCTTTGTCTCCCGCGGCATGACCCGCGGCAAGACGGCCAATGCCTCGCTGATGCTGGTCCCCACCGCCGAAGCCGCCCGCTACGCCCCCACGGCCGCGAGCACGTCGACGGTGACCGCCCTGCGCAGCGCCACGGCCCTCAAGATCGACCCTGCCCCGACGGCCCTCAACGCCGCCGAGCTCAACCCCATCCCCAACCCGCCGACCCGCGACGCCGGCCTCCTGCGCGCCGAAGCCCAGATGAAAGGCTATACCGGCGACCAATGCACCGAGTGCAACAACTTCACGATGGTCCGAAACGGCACCTGCCTGAAGTGCGACACCTGCGGGACGACGACCGGGTGTAGTTAACCTTTATTACTTAGACTAAACTAACTCTACTTCACGACAAGTAATGAAACAGGGGCGACACAAGCCGCCTCTGATTTTCAAATGGCCGAAGAGAACAATTTGCCGCAAGTCTTTCAAACAACAGACGACATTGGACAATTTGAAGCGGCAAATAACGCCTTGCTCGGCATTGGAGCAAAAATAATCTCGGACTTGGTTGCACCGCAGTCACCTACATTTGGACTTTTCCATTACACATCGAGCGATGGCTTTAAGGGAATTATTGAAAGTAATTCAATAAGGCTATCAGACTGTTTCTTCCTTAACGACGGTTCCGAAGTACATTATTCAAATCAACTGCTTTGGAAAGAGATTGAGAAGTTCTCTGACGCTCATGCCAGTAAGCGCATAAAAGGCGCTGCTGAGTATATCCGCAATCAGGTGACGCAAGTCGCTATTAGCTACCGCCCGGTAATTTTCTGTTTGAGTAGCCGACCAAATTTGCTCAATCAGTGGCGCGATTACGGAAGAGACGTGGTCCCATATTGCGTCCAATTTCAGCCGGAGGCATTGTTATCTCCGGATTGGAGTTTTTCTTGCTCTCTCTTTCCGATGACCTATGAAGAAAACACGCAAGAAAGTATTATCAAAACGCTAATTGAGAGCATAATGGACGCGTATTTCAGTAACAGCCGACCATTCATTCATGATTCTACACAGTCGACTTTATTTAATACGATTGTCCATGAGATATGGAATGTACTTGTTCAGTTTAAGCATCCTGCATTTGAGGCTGAGCAAGAATGGAGATTGGCTTCGTATTCCAGCTGGCTGGATGGCCAAAGCGTCAAGTTTAGAACCAGCACGCTGGGCATCGTACCATACTATGCGCGCACACCGAGGATAGGTACGCGCTTGCCAATTACTAAAGTCTGGGTTGGACCCTCTCCTTGGGGGCGCGTGTCTCAACAGGCGCTTGATATCTTTCTTGGCGCAAACGGATATGAAGTAGAGACGGAAGCATCCGACATTCCAGCACGTTAATTAATTTATTCTATTTACTAGTTATTATTCCAGACACCTAAAATACTTACCGTCAGCACGTGACCGTCAAGGCGAGGCGCGATGCGCAGCCTCGAACCACGCGGGCGCAGCCCCGTGCTGCTCATCCAGGCACTTTTAAATTTGCTGTCCCGCACTATCCCTTAAGGCTCCGCTTGCCGTTCACACCCTAGGCTGCGGGCTCATTAGTTCTGTGCCGCGCGTCTCTTGTCAGCGAATTGACTTCCGCTCGCTCTGAAACTGGAGAAGCTGTGGACGTCACTGTCTAAATCCTGTTCTCGAGTCACCAAGACCGTCCGGCCAGCAATGATATCGGAGGCTATGTGGCTGTCGAAGTCGAAACCATCGATCACGACCTGCTGCGGCCCGATCGCCCCGCACCCCATTCCGAGATCGCCAATGCCCCACCCCGTCTATCTCATCGAAGGCGTTTCCGGCTCCGGCAAGACCTCCGTCGCCACCGAGCTGGAACGGCGCGGCTATGCGGTGGTGCATGGCGATCGTGTGCTGGCCTATCAGGGCGATCCGCAGACCGGCGCGCCGATCCCGACCGAGCGCCGCTCGTCCGATCCGGCCTTCATCAACACCCACCACATCTGGGACGCGGCCCGCGTCCGGGCCATCATTGCCGACCCGGCCCGGCCAGTCACCTTCTTCTGCGGCGCCTCGCGCAATCGGGCGCATTTCGTCGATCTCTTCGATGCCGTCTTCCTGCTCGAAGCCGATTGGCCGACGCTCGAGCGCCGCCTCGCCGCCCGGGTCGACGAATGGGGGTCCGAGCCCGGGGAGCGGGCGCTGGTGGCAAGGCTCCACGCCACGCGCGAAGACCTGCCCGACAATGCCATGTCCATCGATGCCACCCGGCCGCTGGCGAAAGTCGTCGACGCCATTCTCGCCCATTGCGGCTTGCCGTCGGCATGCGGCGCAAAAAACTTATCCTCGTCTGGATAGGTCCCGGCATACTCGCCCCATCTCTGCACGCGCTGCGCGGTCGCGACGTATGGCTGGTGCGGGGAGCCGGATGAAAAGGGGGCGCCCTTTTCCGTCGGCGCGTCAGGGACGGAGCCCGTTATTCCGCGGGCACCCATGTCGGGCCTTTCCGGCTGCACCGGTCAGGCAATTGCCACGTCGCCAGCAGGGCGAAGACGAAGCAATCCCTCATGGACCGGAAGTGGATGAGAAATCCGCCGCCCCCCGCGCCTCAGCGAGTCTCCGGCGCATGGGGCGAAGCTTGCTTCACCCTCCTCTCGCCGGACGACCGGCACCGAAGTGATCTTCGCCCCATGCCGCAGCCTTCTGCGCCCGGACGAAGCCGAACCGCTGGCCCTCCCGGGCCCCGCGGCGCGTCCGCCTGCCCGCTCAGCGGGCTTCGACCGCTTTCACCAGCTCCACCACATAGGGCGTGACGGCCGCCACGATCCGCGCCACCCCGGCCGCGTTGGGATGCATGCCATCGGCCTGGTTCATCTGCGGGTCGAACGCCACGCCCTCGAGAAAGAACGGATAGAGCAGAGCGCCGTATTCTGCCGCCAGTTCGGGATAGATGGCATCGAATGCGGCCACGTAATCCCCGCCCAGTCCGCGATTGGCCTTCATGCCCAGCAGCAGCACCGGCAGGTCGAGCGCCGCAAAGCGGTCCATCATGGTTTCCAGATTGGCGCGGGCCGTCTGCGGTGACAGGCCCTGCAGCATGTCATTGGCGCCCAGGCCCAGCATCACCGCATCGGGCGGCTCGCCCAGCGTCCAGTCCAGCCGCGCCAGCCCATCGGCCGTGGTGTCGCCCGACACGCTGGCATTGACCAGATCCGCCTCGACGCCCTCGGCCGCAAGGGCCGCCTGCAATTGTCCCAGAAACGCAGAATCTGCGGAAAGGCCAAATCCGGCCAGCAGGGAGTCACCGTAGAGCAGGATAGTGGGCCGCTCGGCCGCGGCCAAAGGTCCCGTCGCTGCCAGCATTCCGCTCACCGCCATTGCGCCAATGGCCGCCTGCCACCATCTTGAACCCACGACGTCACTCCCGAATTGCCAGCACATTTGTCCGGACGGCTACCCATGACCGACAGCATCGCCCGTCTAGAGGGCATGAACCTCAAGCTGACCTCGGGCGGCAAGCCCCTGCATATCCTTCGGGACATCACGTTTGCGATACGCCCCGGCGAAGTCGTCTCGGTCGTCGGCCCCTCGGGCAGCGGCAAGACCAGCCTGCTCATGGTTCTGGGCGGGCTCGAAAAGGCCAGCGATGGCCAGGTCGAAATCGGCGGCACCGCGCTGGTCGGGCTTGGCGAGGATCGCCTGGCCGATATGCGCCGCGCCAATATCGGCATCCTGTTCCAGAACTTTCATCTCATCCCCTCGATGACTGCGCTCGAGAATGTCGCGCTCGCCCTCGAGATTGCCTTCGACGATCTCCCCGTCGCCGAAATCCGCGACCGGGCCCGCGCCGCCCTGGCCGAGGTCGGGCTGTCCGAGCGCGAAACGCACTTGCCCAGCGCCCTGTCCGGGGGCGAGCAGCAGCGCGTCGGCCTCGCCCGTGCCATCGTCACCCAGCCCCGACTGCTGCTTGCCGACGAGCCGACCGGCAATCTCGATCAGGAAACCGCCGCCGCCGCCATCGAATTGCTGTTCGGCCTTGCCCGCCGCAATACCATGGCCGTCTTGCTCATCACCCACGACAACACCCTCGCCCAGCGCGCCGACCGCTGCATGCGCATGGATCGCGGCGTCCTGACCGAACTCGTGCAGGCGGCACCATGAGCCGGCTTGCGAATTGGCTGCGGGTCGCCCTTATCGACCTGCGTGGAACGGCGCGGCGCTTCACCCTGCTGGTCGCCTGCCTTGCCCTGGGCGTCGCCGCCATCGGCACCGTCAGCGCCGTTCGCAGCAGCGTTGAAGCCGCCATCGCCCGCGATGCAAGGATGATCCTGGGCGGCGATCTGGAATTGCGGTCCCAGGGCCGGGACATCGACCCCTCCATCCTGACCGCCCTGGCCGAGCGCGGCACGGTCAGTCGCGAGACCGAGATCAGCGCTCAGGCCAGTGCCAATGGCCGCTCGGCCTTCCTGTCCCTGCGTGCCGTCACCGATGCCTATCCGCTGGTGGGCGCCGTCACCCTTTCCGATCCGGCCGGCCCCGCCGACCTCGCCGCCCTTCTCGCCCCTGACGACGGGCGCTTCGGTATCGTGCTCGCCCAGCAGGCCAGCTTGCGGCTGGGCATATCGGTTGGCGATGTCCTACGCATCGGCAATGCCGATTTTATCCTGCGTGGCATCATCGACACCCTGCCCGATCAGGCTGCCGCCGGCTTCCAGGTCGGCGCCCCGGCCCTGGTTCTGCGCGAAGCCCTCGCCCCTGCCGGTCTGCGCGAAGAAGGCGTACTCAGCCAGTTCCGCTACAAGGTCCTGCTTGCCGATGGCGACATCGAGGCGGCCCGCGCCGCTCTCGAGACGCAATTCCCGGACGCCGATGTGCAGATCCGCTCGCCCGAGCAGGCAACCGCCACCATCGCCCGCTTCATCGGCGTGTTCGGCAATTTCATGCTGCTGGTCGCCCTGTCGTCCATGGTCGTGGGCGGCCTCGGCGCAGCCAACGCTGTATCCGCCTATATCGGCGAGCGGCAGGGCGCCATCGCCACCATGCGGTCGCTGGGCGCCAAGGGACCGCGCATCCTGTTCCATTTTCTGGTGCAGATCGCGCTCCTGTCTCTGCTCGCGGTCGCCATTGGCCTCATCGTCGTGGCCATCGCGACGCTGGCCCTGCTGCCGCTGCTTTCAGGCCTCATCGACATCGACCTGCCTGCCCGGCTCGACGCCTCCTCGATGCTGGTGTCCGGGGCCATCGGCTTCGTGACGGCCATGCTGTTTTCTTGGGTACCTCTGCTCCAGGCCCGCTCCATACGCCCGGCCCTGCTCTTCCGCTCCGGCACCTCGGCCGCTCTTTCCGGCCTGCCCTGGCGTCGTGTCCTGGCGCCAGCCACTGCGTTGCCTCTGCTCGCCGGCTTTGCGGCCCTCTTCGGGCTGACGCTGCTCGTCGCCGACGACATGCGGCTGGTCGCGATCTACTTCGTCAGCGCTATTCTGGCTTTCGGCCTGCTGAGGGCTGCAGCCGCTACCTTGCGCTGGGCCCTCACGCTTATGCCCACGCCCTCCAATCGGCTCCTCCGACAGGCCATCTCGGCCATCCTCCGGCCCGGCGCGCCAACCACCACGGTGCTCGTGTCCATGGGCATGGGTCTCTCGCTACTTCTCCTCATCGTCACGACTCAGTCCAACATCAACCGGCAGATCGCCACCGAGGTCTCGGCGGACATACCGGATTTCGTCATGCTTGATATGGACAGGACGCAGCGCGATGCTTTGGAGGCTTTTGCGGCCGCCCGGCCCGAAGTGGACAGCATCGCCACGATTCCGATGCTGCGCGGCACCGTCACCGAGGTAAAAGGCGCGCCGGCTCCCAGCAGCGACGCGGTGCCGCGCGACATCGCCGAAGTGTTCCGCGGCGACACCACTTTGACGTGGTCGGCAGCGCTTCCCGCAAATGCCGTCATCGACGAAGGCGAGTGGTGGCCGCAGGACTATTCCGGCCAGCCCCTCGTATCGCTGAGTGCCGATTTGCGCAACGCGCTCGATCTTACCCCCGGCGATACCGTCACAATTTCCATCTCGGGTCGGCCGCTGACGATGACAATCGCCAACTTCCGGCGCGTCGATCCCCGTAGCCCCGATTTCAATTTCAGGATCATCGCCTCTCCCGGGCTGATTGAAAGCGCGCCCCAAACCTATTTCGCTACCGTCAAAGCCAGCAAAGATCAGGCACCGCGCGTCGAAGCCGGACTTATCGCCGCGCTGCCGGATCTCCGCTTCGTGCCGGTGGGGGAAGCCCTGGCCCGCGTGCAGACCGTTTTCGATGCCCTCACCAACGCCATTGCGCTGGTCAGCGGCACTGCCGTTATTGCCGGTATTCTCGTTCTCTCCGGTGCCCTCAGCGTCGGCCGGCAACAACGCGAAGCCGATGCCGTGGTGATGAAGGTGCTCGGCGCGCGCCGTTCCTACGTCATCTCGGCCTTCCTGATTGAATATGCGCTGCTTGGCGCCATTGCCGCCCTAATCGCCGGCGGCCTTGCCCTCGCCGGCTCCTGGGCTGCCGCTACCTTCCTTCTCGATATCGGATTTTCGCCAGCCCCGCTCCAACTGGTGCTGCTGGCCATTGCCATAGTCGTCGTGACGACGGCGACCGGCGCGGCCACCACATGGTCTGCCATGTCGACACGCCCGGCCGACCGGCTCCGAGAAGAGGGCTGACGCTCACATCGTGGTTCAGATGATCCAGCCAACCCGTTGACGCCAAATGACCTGCCCCATCTCAGCCCAGCACTCGAGCCTCGTTCAACTTTGCCTCATTGCTGGCCATTTCGGCATGCACCCACTCGGCAAAGGCGCTCACGATGGGCCTCCGGGCCCGGTCCTGCGGCTCGATAAGGTAATAACCGCGCCCTGTTTTCACCCGGGCCGAATGGACCCGCACCAGCGCATGGTCGATCAGCTGATCGGCAATCATGGCCTCCTCGGCGATGACGATGCCCAGCCCCTTCTCGGCGGCGGCATAGGACAGCGCAGAATTGAACAGGATCGTCCCGCGATCGAGGGTAAACGCGGGCACGCCGGCGCCACGACACCACAGGCTCCAATCATCCAGCCGCCGGATCGTGTGGATGATGCTGTCCGTCTGCCCGGCCAGGAAGCGCCCCAGATCGGTGCGCTGCACCACGGCGGGCGAAGCGACGGCAACGAGGTCGATGTCGAACAGCTTGGCACTGCGAAAGCCGCGCCACTGAAATTCCTGACCGGTGGTGATCACCATGTCGCCGACGCTCTCGAAATTTCCTCCCGGCTCGACGGCAGTGATGGTGAGGCTGGCATGCGGCCAGAGATCGTGGAAACGCTGCAGCCTGGGCAGCAGCCAGTAGGCGGCGAAGGTCGGCGTGGTTTTGAGCACCAGCGCATCGGGGCGCGACAGTGCGCGTGCCGTTTCGAAGGCGCTCTCCATGCTGCGCAGGGCGTCGACGGTGAGTCCGAGGTAAAGCCGGCCCAGTTCCGTCAAGGCAACCTTGCGTGCCTCGCGGGTGAACAACGCTCCGCCGACCCGGTCCTCCAGCAGTCGGATTTGCTGGCTGATCGCGGCCTGCGTCAGGTTAAGTTCGCGCGCTGCCTTGGAAAAACTTTCAAGCCGCGCACTGGCTTCAAAGGAGCGGAGGCTGGCGAGCGAGGGCAGGAACTGAGGCATCTATTAGTCCGCCTAATGGTTAAGCCTAATTAGTTTTGCTTGAAACCAACCTCAATGCCAATACTCTAGTCAATGTTTGAAGTTGCACATTAATTGTGCACATCGCATTTGACACAGGAGACGGGCATGCACGGTTGGGAGCGTTTCTTTTCGGAGCGGGACAAGGAGCACGACAAGCATTGGGGCAAGAAGGAGCTGTTCGGCTTCGGCGAAAAGCCGGCCCTGGTGCTCATCGACATGTACTACAGCGTGGTTGGCCTGACCCGCGAACCGATCTTTGAATCGATGAAGACTTGGCCCGGCTCCATGGGCCTCGAAGGTTGGGCTGCCGTCGACAAGACCGCCGAATTGCTGGCCGTAGCCCGCGAAACCGGCGTGCCGGTCGTCCATATCAAGGGCCTCAACACCGGGATCAAGCCTTGGATTCACCGTAAGCGCGGTCCGTCGAGCCTGTCGGCCGAAATGCGCCTCAAGGGCGAGCAGATTTGCGACGAGGTGGCGCCGATTGCCGGCGAAGTCGTGATCGAAAAGACCGCGCCGAGCGCATTCCAGGGCACCCCGCTCAGCTTCCATCTGACCTCGATGGGCATCGATACCGTCATCATGTGCGGCGAGAGCACCAGCGGCTGCGTCCGCGCCAGCGCCGTCGACGCCGCGACCAATCGCTACCGCGTCGGCGTGATCTCGGACTGCGTCTATGACCGTACCGAGGCGTCCCACTTCATGAACCTCTACGACATGCATCAGAAATATGCCGACGTCGTGGATGCGGAAGCGGCCAAGGCTTACTTCCGCAAGCTGGGCGGCGCTGTCGAGCCCGCAATCACTCGCATGGCCAGCTGAACGGCATTGTGCCGCTCCCTTCGCAGGGGGCGGCCGTCGCGTGCAAAGACCTCCCAGGGGACATCAGAATGACTGGCAAATTTCACAAACTGCTCGGAATGGGCATGACGGCCCTCGTGGCGCTGTCCATGAGCACGGCGATCGCGCCCTCGGCCATGGCGCAGGAAAAGACGCTGACCATCCGGTTCTACGACGATCCGGCCGGGTTCGATCCCGCCAACATCTTCCGCATCGAGAACGAGAACATCGCCTTCAACATCTTCTCCGGGCTGACGACCTATGACGGGGAAACCGGCGAGATCGTTCCCGACCTCGCGACCTCCTGGGAAACCACCGACAACAAGACCTGGACCTTTAAGCTGCGCGAAGGCGTGCAGTTCCAGAAGGGCTATGGCGAGATGACCGCTGCCGACGTCATCTACAGCTTCAACCGCATCAAGGACCCGCAAACCGCTTCGCCCTACGCTGCCGAGCTCGAAGGCATCGTCAGCATGGAGGCGCCCGACCCCTACACTCTGATCATCGAGCTCGACGCGCCGAACGGGAATTTCCTGCATACGGTGGCCAATTATCACCAGGGCCAGATCGTCAGCCAGAAAGCCATTGAGGAAGCCGCCGATCAGGTGCGCTGGCAGCCCGTGGGCACGGGCCCCTATTACCTCGACAGCATCGATGTCAGCTCCCGGATCGTGCTCAAGCGGCACGAGGATTATTACAAGGGTCCCGCCCCGATCGAGACGCTGGTCTTCAACATCATCAAGGACGAGGCCACCGCCACCATCGCCCTGCGCAATGGCGAAGTCGACCTGATGATGCGCGCCAATCAGGAAGAAAACCTGGCGACGCTCGAAGCTGCAGGCTTCACCATGAATTCGGTGATGGATTATGCCGTGGCGCTGATGGTGCTCAACACCGAGTTCGAGCCCTTTGCCGATCCGCGGGTCCGCCAAGCCGTCGCTCACGCCGTCGATTTCGAAGCGATCAGCCAGGCTATCGCGCCCAGCCTGCAGCAGGCCTACCATTCCATGCTGATGCCCTGGATGGCCGTCTATACCGATGACATCCCCAAATACACCTACGACCCAGAGCGCGCCCAGGCCTTGCTGGAGGAAGCCGGCTACCCCGATGGCTTTACCTTCAAGAACCTATCGACCTCCGCACAGGGCGTGACCGAGGTCCAGCAGTTCCAGATCGACTACCTCAGCCAGGTAGGGATCAATATGGAAATGGAACTGGTCGACACCCCGACCTTCAACCAGCGGCGCAATGCGGGCGAGTTCGACACCGCGACCCGTCTCCTGCCGGCGGTTAATCCGGACATGATCCTGTTCAGCTTCCTGCACCCGGACAATCTCGTTCCCAATGGCCTCAACGGCGCCCGCTACGACAATCCCGAGGTGACGAGCCTGCTTGAGGCGGCACGCGCCGAACCTGACGCCGACACGGCCCTCGATCTCTACACCCAGGTCCAGCAGATCGTCGCCGGGGACCTGCCCTACATCCCGATGTACGCCAACAACGTCTATTGGCCGGGCAAGCCGGAAGTCACGGGCGTGCATATCAACTACCTCGCCCAGGTCGACTTCTGGTCCGTCGACATCACCGAATAGGGAGCGCTGGTCATGGTCGAATATGCCGCAAAGAAAGCCCTCCAGATGTTCGTGACCGTTCTGGGCGTGGTGACGCTGGTCTTCTTCACGCTGCGGCTGATCCCCGGCGATGCGGCCTCGGCCATGGCTGGCGACACCCTCTCGGGCGAAGCGCTGGAACGGCTCCGCGCACAGCTGGGGCTCGATGAGCCCCTGCCCCTGCAATATCTGGGTTATCTGCAAAGTCTCGCCCTGGGTGACCTGGGCGAGACCATCACAACCCGCATTCCCATAGCGGACCTCCTCTTTCGCGCCCTGCCGATCACGCTGTCCATCGCACTGGCGACGATCGTCGTGGCCGTCCTGCTGTCCATTCCGCTGGGCACGCTGGCCGCGTTCATGGTGCACAAGGGACGGCGCTGGCTCGACAACGCGCTGACCGGTGCAGCCATGCTCATCGACCTCATGCCTCCATTCTGGACGGCATTGGTCCTGCTCCTCATCTTCTCGCTCGGCCTGGGCTGGTTCCCGGCATCGGGACAATTGAATTGGAACGACCCCGGCAGCGTCGCCCTGCGCCTCGCGCTTCCGGTCATCGTGCTGTCGCTGTCTCAGGTTGCCACCCTGGCGCGCATCACCCGCACGGCTGTCCTCGATGTGCTGAACGAGGACTATGTCCGCACCGCGCGCTCCCTTGGCTGGTCGGAACTGCGTGTGCTGTTTCGCCATGCGCTCAAGAACGCCGCGCTGCCCATCGCCACGGTGGTCGGCCTCAGCTTCGGCAACCTGCTGGGCGGCACGGTGATCGTCGAGTTCATCTTCACCATTCCCGGCGTCGGCAACCTGCTGATCACCGGCATCAACAGCCGCGACTACCAATTGGTGCAGACCCTGATCGTCGTCTACGCGCTGATCTTCGTGCTCATCAACTTCTCGACGGACCTGATCTACCGGGCCCTCGATCCCCGCGTGAAATTCTGAGGCACGAGCGACATGGCTGATCTTTCGCTTTCCCCCGTCTCCGTGCCCCGCACGGCCATTGCAACCACTCTGGGCAATATCTTCACCACAGGCGCCCTGTCCCATTCCAAGGTTCGCGTCGCGCTGCTGCTGTTGGTCCCGATCCTGCTGCTGACCGCCTTTGCCCCATTGCTCCCCATCCAGCGGCCGCTCGAGACCAATCTGCGCGCCATGATGCAGTTTCCCTCGCTCGAGCATCCCTTCGGCACCGACAAGATGGGTCGGGATATCCTCAGCCGCACACTGGCCGGCGTGCAGATTTCCTTGCTCGTCGGGGCGTCCGTGGCGGGCATCGCCCTGGTCTGCGGCATGGTGTTCGGCACCTTGGCAGGCTTTTATGGCGGCAAGGTCGACCGGGTCATCATGACCATTGTCGATATCTTCCTGGCCTTTCCCTCCCTGCTGCTGGCCATTGGCCTGGTCTCGGTGATGGGCACAGGCATTGTTCCGGTCATCCTCGCCATTTCGCTCTCGGATGTCCCCAGGTTCATTCGCCTGCAACGTTCCCAGGTTCTCAGCCTGCGCAGCCGCGCCTTCATCGATGCGGCCCGTACGGTCGACGCCTCTCAATACTGGCTGATGAGCCGTCACATCATGCCCAACACCATCGCCCCCATGCTTGTGGCAGCCAGCATCGCCGCTGCTAACGCAATCCTGATCGAGGCCAGCCTCAGCTTCCTCGGCCTCGGCATCATGCCGCCGGCCCCATCGCTGGGCAATATCGTGCGCGACGGTCAGACCTATCTCGAACAGGCCTGGTGGATTTCCACCCTGCCGGGCGTGGTGATCCTCATCATCACCATCGGACTTCACTTCCTGTCGGACGGGGTGCGCGAGCTGCTCGATCCGCGGGCACGCCGCTAACGCTCGGGAGAACGACAATGAACTATCAGGCTCGTCTCGCCAACACGACCGCCATCACGGCCCAGACCCTGCTCGAAGTGCGCAATTTGCGCACCCAGTTCCAGACCCGGGCGGGCAATGTCACTGCGGTGGATGGCGTTTCCTTCACCATCGAGCGCGGCGAACGTGTGGCCGTCGTAGGCGAAAGCGGCTCCGGCAAGAGTGCCATGGCCATGTCCATCCTGCGCCTCCTCGCCCATCCCGGGCGGGTGGTCGGCGGCGAGGTCATTCTGGAAGGCCGCGACATCAACCAGCTCAACGAGCGCCAGCTCAATGCCATTCGCGGCAGGCTGGTGGGCACGGTCTTTCAGGATCCGATGTCGTCCCTCGATCCGGTGATGCGCGTCAGCAAGCAGATGGTCGAGCCGATCATGCGCAATCTCGGCCTTCGCAAGGACGAGGCGCGGGCCGAAGCCATCAAATGGCTGGGCAAGGTCGGCATTCCCGCCCCTGAACGGCGGATCGACGCCTTTCCTTTCGAGATGAGCGGCGGGATGCGTCAGCGCGTGATGATCGCCATGGCCCTGTCCTCGCAGCCCAAGCTGGTCATTGCCGACGAACCGACCACGGCACTCGATGTCACCATCCAGGCGCAGATCGTCGAGGTCCTCAAGAACCTCACGGCAGAAGCCGGCGCAGCCATGCTGTTCATTACCCACGATCTGGGCCTCGTGGCGCGCTTTGCCCACAAGGTGGCGGTCATGTATGCTGGCCGCATCGTGGAATTCGGCCGGGTCGAGGATATCTTCGCCAATCCCTGCCACCCCTATACGCAGAGTTTGCTCGGCACGATCCCCAATGTCGGCCTCGGCCGTGAGAAACGCCTGCCGCAGATCCCCGGCCTGCCGCCCGATATGCGCCTGCCCATTGTCGGCTGTGCCTTCAAGGATCGCTGCGCTGCCGTGCACGACCGCTGCCTCACCGAGGCGCCTGTGCTCAGCGATCGCGGCCTCGAACACGATGCCGCCTGCTGGCGCCCCAAGGGCATGGCCGGCATCGAGGGGCTCGGCGCAGATCTCCCCGACCGCATTTGCCCGCCGCTCTCCGATGGTGAGCCCGTCGTGGTCGAACTCAACCAGCTCCGCAAGCAGTTCAACACCTCACGGAAAATGGTGGTCAATGCCGTCAACGGCGTCAACCTGCGCGTTCACCGCGGCGAAACGCTGGGCATTGTGGGTGAAAGCGGTTGCGGCAAGAGCACGGTCGCACGCCTCCTGCTCGGCCTCGAAAAGCCGACATCGGGCGATATCTTCATCTCTGGCCTCGCGCAGATGGTCTTTCAGGACCCGGCCTCGTCCTTCAACCCAAAGATGACCATCGGCGACATCGTGGAAGAGCCGCTGGTGGTCAAGGCTCAGGGCAGCAGGGCGGAGCGCGCCGAGAAAGTACGCCAGCTCATCGCCCAGGTGGGGCTCGACCCCAGCCATGCCGACCGCTATCCGCATCAGATGAGCGGCGGCCAGCGGCAGCGCGTGGCCGTGGCGCGAGCGCTGGCCCTCAATCCCTCCGTGGTCGTCGCCGACGAGCCCACTTCCGCGCTTGACGTGTCGGTGCGAGCCCAGATCATCAACCTTCTCGTCGATCTCAAGCAGGACCTCGGCGTCAGCTTCGTCTTCATCTCCCATGACCTTTTGACGGTCCGCTACATCTCCGATCGGATCGCCGTCATGTATCTGGGCGAGGTCGTCGAATATGGCCCGGCCGAGGAAGTCTTTTCCAACCCGCGCCATCCCTACACGCGTGCCTTGATCGACGCCGTGCCCGTGCCCGATCCGGCCCTCGAGGCGCGCCGCGTCAACGTGCCTTTGCAGGGTGAATTGCCCAGCCCGCTCGATTTGCCGTTCGGCTGCGGCTTCGCCTCGCGCTGCCCTCTGGCCACCGACCTGTGCCGAACCGACAAGCCGGCGCTTCCCACTCATGACCGCGCCAGACAGGTGGCCTGCCATTATGTCGACTGAACCAGCCAGTGCCGCCACCACCGTGAAGTTTGCCCGTTTCGGCATCTTCGGCGGCGGCGTCTTCTTCACCATCAACGGCCTCGCCCAGCCCTTCTTCTCGCTTTACGCCACCGAACTGGGCGCCTCGACCTTCGCCGTGGGCATGATGGTGACCCTCAAGGCGCTCCTGCCCATCATCATCGCCATGCCGACCGGACAATTGATCGACTCCATCGGCCCGATGAAGATGCTCAAGTTCGGCTCCTATTTCCTGCTGGCCTCCTTGGCTTGCACGGTGCTCGCCACAGAGTTCTGGGTGCTTGCGCTTTCGCAGGTACTGATCGGGGCTGCCATCATCATCATGGCGTCCTCGTTCCAGGTCCTCGTCTCCCACGGTGACCGCGACAGCCGAAACCATGCCATCAAGAGCTATTCGATGTGGATGTCGGCCGGCGGCATGCTCGGACCTATTCTCGGCGGGCTGGTGGCCTCCGCTTTCGCCGTGCCCACAGACGGCTATCGTGGCGCCTTCATCGCCTCGCTGCTTGCCTGCCTCGCCTTCATGGCGGTCTTGTTCGCCCTGAGCCGGGTCTACCCGCACCCCCAGCACCGGGTCAGGGTCCGCGAAGTGTTCAGCCCCTCGGGGATTGTCACCAGTTACAAGCGCGGCATCAGTCTGGCGGGCGCCCGCCCTGTCCAGTTCGGCCTCACCGCCACATTCCTCGTGATGTACATCCAGGCCATGTACATGAGCTTCCTGCCGCTCTACCTGGCTCAGAACGGCTTCAGCACCATGGTGATCTCGCTGACCATTTCGGTTCATGCTCTCACCGCCATGTTGTCCCGCTTCGCACTGAACTGGCTGATGAAGCGCTATTCTCTTGAATGGATTCTGCTCTCGGCCGGCACGATCGCCGCCATCGGCGTTGTGCTGACGCCCTTGGCCGTGCTGTCGCCGGTGACCATGATGGCGCTCGTGGGCGTCATTGGCGCGGCTATCGGCGTCAACCTGCCGGTCAGCATTATGATCATGGTGGACGCGGTCGGCCAGAGCGAGCGCGGCAAGCTGATGGGCCTGCGCCTTTTGGCCAACCGCTTCTCCCAGGTTCTCAGCCCGGCCATGTTCGGCATTCTCGGTCAGCTGTTCGGGCTGACAATCGCCTTCTACAGCGGCGGCGCCATGCTGGTTGCCACCCTGATCGGCTTTTCCGCCTACACCAAAAGCCGGGGCCCGCTGCGGGCGCCTGAACCGCCCGTCGAACCGGCCGAGTAATCCACCATGCCCTTGCCCCTCACCGACGCGCCCTTGACGGAGGGTCGCGCATGAACGCGATCGACCTGCCGCCCGCCAGCTGGCGCGAAATCCTGCGCAAGATGCCCTACCTGCCGGTCGTGCTGCTGGCCGTCGCCGCGCACATGATGCTGTTCGGCATGCTGACGCCGGTCATGGCCGTCTATGCCCAGACCTATGGCGCACCGGACTGGGCCATAGGCCTCATGATCACAGTATTCGCCGCCGGGCGCCTCGCGGCCGACATTCCCGCCGGAACGCTGGCCCACCGCACGGGCCTCAAGCCGCTTCTGGGCATCGGCCTCCTGCTCTGCTCGCTGGGCGCCATCATGGCAGCGCTGGCACCGGACTATATCTTTGCCCTTGTCGGCCGCACCCTGCAGGGTATCGGTTCGGGCCTCTTCATGACTGCCACCATGATCTATGTGGCCCAAAAGAGTGACCGCCGCTCGCGGGGCAAGGTCATGTCGCTCTATCAGGGCGCGGTTCTGGTGGGCGGCGCCTTCGGGCCCAGCGTCGGCGGCCTCGCCGCGAGTCTCTTCGGCCTCAATGGCCCTTTCTACCTCGCCGCTCTGATCGGGTTGGTCTCCGGTGCCCTGCCTCTAGTTCTGTTCCAGGATACGGAGGTCCCCGAGGAGGATCATGGTCACCCGGACGCGGGAACCTGGTCACTTCTGCTCATCCTGCCCTTTGCCTGCGTGCTCCTCGCCAATTTCGCCTTCTTCCTGACCCGCACGGCCGGGCAATGGCAGATGATCCCCCTGCTCGCCACCGAGCAATTTGCCATCGATCCAGGCAATCTCGGGCTCGCCATGTCTCTTTCGGCCGTCGCCAATCTCGTGGCGCTGCCCATGGCGGCCTGGCTCGTCGACCATGTCTCGCGGCCAGCGACCATCGTGGCATCCCTCCTGGCGACGGCCCTGTCGCTGGCGGGCATAGCGGCGGCGCCGACCCCCGAAACGCTCTATGCCGGAATGATCGCTATCGGTCTTGCCGTAGGCATCGGCGGCCCTGCAATTGCCGCTTATGCCGTCGACGTCACCCCTGCACACCGGCAAGGGCCGGCCATGGGTGTCCTACGCTTCGCCGGTGATTTCGGCTATCTCGTCGGCCCCATCAGCATCGGCGCCTTCGCCGATTTTTCCGGCATCGGCTATGGCGGCGGGCTTGTCGTCAACGCGCTGCTGCTGGTGGCCTGCGGCGCCGTCTTCCTCGTGGCGCGCAATCGCCTCTCGCGTCCCGCACCATCCCAAACCTTTTCACCCCCCGTCCAACCAAGGAGAGCGACCATGACTGAACGTGTATGGGACAAGTATCTGAGCGAAGAAGACAAGGCGGTATTCGCCGCTTCCGGCTTCGGCACGCTGGCCGATTGGGGCAAGCGCCCTGCGCTTCTGGTCATCGACGTCAATTATGCCTTCTGCGACGAGAAGCCCGTTCCGATCCTGGAAAGCATAAAGAAGTGGCGCACCTCCTGCGGCGAATATGCCTGGGAAGCCATGCCGGTACTCGAAAAGCTCATCGCCGCCTGCCATGGCAAGGGTATCCCGGTCATCTACACGACCGGCATCCAGCGTGCCGATAAATGGGACGCCGGGTCATGGTCGTGGAAAAGCGCACGGCGCGCCGAAGAGCCGGCGCAGGTTACTCAGGCCGGCATCGACGGCAATGAGATCGTCGCTGAAATCGCGCCCGGCCCGCGCGACATCGTCATCCACAAGCAAAAGCCCTCGGGTTTTGCCGGAACGCCGATGATGTCCTATCTGCAGCTGCTCGGCTGCGACAGTGTCATCGTCACCGGTACGACCACCTCCGGCTGTGTGCGGGCAACCGTGCTCGACGCCTTCTCGCTCAACTACCGGGTCACCGTGGTTGAGGATGGCTGCTTTGACCGCGCGCAGGCCAACCACGCCATCAATCTGTGCGACATGCATGCCAAATACGCCAATGTCATGCCGAGCGGCGAAGTGCTGGACCACATCGATACGCTCAGCCAGGGCATGTATGATCTCCCCTCCGGCGCGGGAATGCAGCAGGCCGCCGAATAGACGTCTCCATCTGGCCACTCACGCCGTCGCCCTGGGGGCGGCGGCGGCTTGGCACGCCCTTAGCCGCACTCACCCAGCACGCGGGCAATGGTCGATTTCGACCCCTTGGCGCCAAAGGCATTGGCATCGATGGCCTCGACGCCGCTGGCCGTCGAGCGCACGAAGGCCACCTGCATGTTATCCATGGCGTTCTGGGCGATCCGGGCCCATTGCCGGGCAACCGGCCCGCGCACGACCACTGAGCTGCCGTCGAGATGGACGAGCGGCATGTCCTGGGCAAAACTGACATTGCCCGACCGCGCTATCGCGCTGCCCGACGCTGTATCGGGCGCAATGGCGACACTGATGGCATTGGCATTGGCCAGGCTTGCATCGGGCTTGCGCACCCAAAAGCCCATGGCCAGCGCTCCTCCGCGACAAGCGAACTGGAATTGCGCATCGCCATTGTCGAACCAGGCAATGGGAGTCTTGCCGCCCTCGTAACGCCATTGGTCGGCGAGTGCCGGGCTGGCGCAAAGAGCGAGGGTGGCGGCAAGAAGAACGATTTTCATGATGGGTCGGTCCGCAGAAATCAGAGCCTCAGCGGAGCGCGAAATTGGCTAACAAAGTGTTTCTGCGATGCGCCATGACGGCAAGGTGATGCGAAATCCCCAGAGCCGCTTGGCCGTCCTAGGCGATGGAGAGGATTTCAACCTCTTGCCCACCGACATCGGCGACGTCACCCGCCTGCTTCCCCATCAGGGCCCGCGCCACGGGCGAGGCAAACGAGATCGAGCCCGATTTTGGTTCGGCCTCGTCTTCGCCCACGATCTGGTAGGTCTGGACACGCCCGTCCTCGCGCTCGAAGGTGACGACGCTCCCGAACGCCACGGCGTCATTTCCCTCTGGCGGCGGCAAGACCTGCGCCGTGCGCAGCCTTTCGGCCAAATATCGCATGTCGCGAAATGGGTTGGCGGCCTGTCGTCGTCGTTCGTTGACATCCTCTATCGTCATGGCGAGGTCATAAGCCCGTTGCGCGGCGTCCATCTGTGCCTGCAGGGCTGACAGTCCATTGGCCGTAACGAGATTGGGGCCGCCCGGAACCGGCCGATCAGGCAGCATGGTTTCCGACGCCGTTTCAGCACTGTCTTCCTTGGTGAATGCGACGCTCACCGCCCTGATTCTCCGCTCATGCCCAGACCCAGGCAACACTCATGAGGTTCAACGTTTCCCTGCGCCTTAGGCTGCATCGGCGCAAGTGTCGCCTGGCTCACTTTCGTCCGCCTGCTCGCGCTCCTCAAGGCAGGCGCACTGCGCCTCGAAGCGCTCCCGCTCATCCGCTGTCAGCTTGTCGCCCGACACCAGAAGCTCGAGCTGCGCCCGGCACAATTGCGATTCTGGGGCCGCGCTCTGTGCCAGCGCCGCTGGAATTGCACAAAAACCGAGAAGGGCCCTGACCATTATCTGTTTCAACGTTTCGCTCCGATTCCGTTTCATCGCTCTTCAAGGCCGACAAAGCGATGAAACGATGACCGAGGAACCCTAGCCGCGCGCCACGCGCTCGAGCAGCAGGTCCCGCGCTTCGTTGATCTTGGCGGCGAGAAATTCGGAGCCGCCGCGATCCGGATGCACGCCTTTCATGAGCTCGCGGTGCGCCGCCTTGATCTCGTCGACACCCGCACCGGGTTTGAGGCCGAGCACCGCATAGGCCTCCGAAACAGGATCGCGACCACCCTGAGCGGCTGGCTCCTGCTCTTCGTGAAAGTCCTGGCCGGCGAAATATTCCCGCCAGCCGGCACGGTTGGTATCGAGCCAGCTTTCGAGCAGGTTGACGCTCTCGGCATCACCGGAAATCTCCGCGATCAACAGGCGCGTATCCGCTTCGCCCAGATCCAGCAGGTCCCATCCGGCAAACTGTCCGTCGACGACCCGGCCGGACAATTCACCCGTATCGTGATCGAGCTCCATGGCCAGGTATCGGCTGCGCACCTTGGACACATTGCCGCCGCCACCCGTGACACTATCGAACGAAAATTGTCCGATCCGGCCACGCAGCAGCACCGAGGTGGCCACCGCGCCCATGATCATGGCAATGTCGATGCGCCGGAACAAAAGTGCCGCAGCCGCAATCAGCCCCGCGAATCCCCCCACCAGCCAGCGCAGGCTGCGCATCAGCACCCGACGGTCCATCCTGCGCGCCAGCTGCACCAGCCAGAGCACGGCAAGAAGGCCCAGGCCTCCCAGGAAAATCCAGCTCATCGCCCCTCGATCTGCGCCAGAAGCGCCTTGGCCTGCCCATTCTGCTGCAGGCGCAGATGTGCGCTGCCGCCACTGGCATAGGCGGCCACTGCGCGCAGCAGCTCTGCCAGCTGGCCGGGGGCGGAATTGTCGAAGCGGGCATAGGCCCCCTTGGTCAGCCGCGCAAATTCTCGAAACGCGGCTTCTACCCGCGCGTCCCGCCCTTCCTGAAACACGAAGATCGGCAGGCCCAGCAGGCCCAGTTCTCCCGCCTTGGCGCAGAGCGCGTCGACGTCTTCCTCGATGGCGTCACCCACATAGACCATGGCATTGATCCGTCGCCTCTGGTGCTCGTCCCGCGCATGAGCCAGCACCCGGCCGATCTGCGTATTGCCGCCCTGGCAGGCGATGCCCGACATCAGCCGCGCCAGCGCAGAGGCATCGGCCACCCATTTGGAGGCCCGACACTCGCCGAGCCCCCGAAAATAAAGCAACTGCACCTGCAGATGCGCGTCCTTGGGAATAGCCTCGAACATGCCTGCCTGCAGCGACACGGCCATGTCCCAGGTCGGCTGGCGGCTCATGGTTGCGTCCATGGCGAACAGCAGACGCCCATCGCCTGCCGCGTTCGGCCGCGCCAGCTTGCCCACCTTGCTCACAAATGCCGCGATCTCGTCACGCACCGCCCCTTGAGGCTGCACGACGCCGTCCTGTCGGGTCGTCGGATTCTTGTTGGTCATACAGCGAATATGTGGGCGCGCATCGCCAGGGGCAAGGGACACACGAAATTCTGCTTGTCAGGGTCGAAAACCAGGCGCCTCATCCGTCGATCAGGAGCAATCCTGCTAAGGGGACCTACAACATGCAAAGGCATTATGGTTGGGTGATTGTCGCCGCCGGCGCCTTGATCACCTGTTTGGCAATGGGCGCCATGTTCGCCCTGCCCGTCTATCTGCAACCCATTTCGGACCAGACCGGCTGGACCAGGGCCGGCATTTCGGGCGCCATGATGGTCGGCTTCGTCGTCATGGGCGTCGCAGGCTTCCTGTGGGGCACGCTGACCGATCGCATTGGCGCCAGGCCTGTCGTGCTCATCGCCGCCTGTCTGCTTGGCCTGGGTCTCTTCATCGCGAGCCGCGCGGAGAACCTTCTGGTCTTCCAATTCGCCTATGGCGGGCTGGTGGGCGCCTCGGGTGGCGCCTTTTTCGCCCCGCTCATCGCCACCACTCTGGGCTGGTTCGACCGTCACCGCAGCCTCGCCGTTTCGCTGGTCTCCCTGGGCGGCGGTGTCGCGCCCATGACCATCACCCCGCTGGCGACCGTGCTGATCGAGACTTTCGGCTGGCGCGACGCCATGATGATGACCGCCCTTGCCGCAACCTGTCTCATTGTGCCGGCAGCCTTTCTTATCCGCCGCGCCCCGCAGGCGCTCGAGGAACGTCCGACACCTGCCAGCGACGTATTACCCGCCGAAAAGCCGCCGACCAGTATCGGCGCCATTTTCCGCACCCCGCAATTCATTGTCCTCGCTGCTGTGTTTTTCCTGTGCTGCGGCGCCCATTCCGGCCCCATCTTCCACACGGTCAGCTATGCCATGCTCTGCGGCGCGTCCGCCTTGGCCGCGGCCAGCATCTATAGCGTCGAAGGTCTTGCCGGCCTGTTCGGACGCGTCGCCTTCGGCCTCCTGGCCGACCGTATCGGGGTCAAGCGGGTCATCGTTGGCGGCTTGCTGCTGCAGGCCGTCGGCATCTACTGCTACATCTATGTGAGCGAGCTGAGCCACTTCTACCTGCTCGCCGTGATGCTGGGCCTGGTCTATGGCGGCGTCATGCCGCTCTATTCCGTCCTCGCCCGCGACTATTTGGGGCCCGGTGTCATGGGTACGGTTCTGGGCGGCATTACCATGACGTCGTCCATCGGCATGGCCTTCGGCCCGGTCGGCGGCGGCTGGATATTCGATACTTTCGGAGATTATCACTGGCTTTATGTGGCTTCGGCCGCAATCGGCGTGGGTGCTGCGGCCCTGGCCCTGGCTTTCCCGCCCAGGACGACGACGGTCACACCGGCCTCCGCCCTCCCCGCCTGAGGGTCAGGCGGGGCTGGCCAAAGCGGCCCCGCCATCGGCGCCATCATCATCCTTGCCGGCTGCATAGGCCGCCGACAATTGCCGGTAATAGCGGGAATTGAACGCCAGGATGGTGACGACGACACCCACAAGTCCGGCAATGGTGAACACCAGCGCTATGCCCCGTTCCGGCCCGGTGCCGAACCAGCCGCCGATTGCATCGGCCCCGGCGCCATCCGTCATGAAAGGAATGACCACGAACTGGGTCAACGGCCCGATCAGGAACGCCGTCAGCGGTGACGCCGATTGTTCGACCGACTGCGCAAAGCCGAACACACGCCCCTGCCGCTCCAGCGGCACCACCTTCTGCAGCGTCGTGTGCTCGGCCGCCTCCGCATAGGGGCCCAGCAGCATCCAGACGAAACAGCCAATGGCCAGGAGCCAGATGGAGGACTGGATGGTGAACACGCAGCAGACCGACCAGGTGATGAGGTTGACCATCAGCAGCGTCCGCAAGGGGTTCTTTCCCAGCCCGGTCTTGGAAATGATGATGCCACTGGCGATGAAGGCGGTGGAGAGCACGCCGAACAACAGGCCCCAAACCTCCACCGAAACCAGCGAAAGCCCATAGGCATCGAGCAGCGCCATGAAGATGCCGCCCAGGAAATTGTTGAAGCAGGCAAAGAAGATCAGCGCGAACAGCCCCGGCACGGCGGCGATGACCCGGATGGTTCCGGCTATATCGACGCGCTTGGGCGGTTCGGGCGCATCCGCTGCTGGCTCGGGGCGTCCCTCGTCGATGGACACCGTCAGCAGATGCACGAGCGCCAGCGCGCTGGCGGCAAGCGCCAGGCCCAGCACACCCAGCATGCCGGTATAAGCAACCAGAAAACCCGAGATCACCGATGTGGTGAGAAAGCCGATGCCGCTGACCATGCCCACAAGGCCATTTGCCTTGTCCCGTTCCGGTTCCGGAATGAGAATGGTCACCAGTGTCGGCAGGGCGATCGACCGGATATTGCCTGCAATCACCCCGAGCATCACCACCAGCACGAAAACCCAGAGATAGGGCCCGAAGGGGTCGGTGAAAGCGCCCTCCGGCTCCAGCAAAAGCAGAACCAGGCTGAGGCCGTAAAACAACGCCGAAACCAGGCTCGATCCCATCATGCTGAGCTTCTTGCCGTTATGGTCGACGATGGAGCCGAACCAGAAGCCGCATGCCGCGGTGAAGATGAGATAGACGCCGGCCACCATGCCCGTCGCAAAGACCGACTGCGTCTCCAGGAAAATCCAGAACGTGATGGCGAACCACACCGTGAAATTGGTGACATTGGCCACGAGGTTGTTGAGCAGGATCTGGTGGAATGGCTTCATGGGATTTCTCCGCGCAGGCCGCCGTCTCGACGCTGCGCCTCGTTGACTTTACAACCTGCCGCTACCGCCTGACGAGACCTGTCAGCATCCCCCGCTTAGAGGTCAATGGCCGGGCGCTACGGCGACTTCTGACGCCCGACCGGCCTTCGTCATCTTGGTTCGGGCAGCACCTGCGCCAATTCCCAAACATGGCCCGCCGGATCGGCAAAGGCCGCCGTGCGCCGGCCCCAGGGCCGGTTGACCGGCCCATTCAGCAGGAACACACCCTGCTCGCCCAGCCGCGCACATTCGGCATCGACATCGTCCACCCTGATGGTGAGCAACATGCGGGGGCCATTGCCGCCCGGCTTGATCGGCGCCACCAGTTCGGGCGCCTGACTGTCGAGCAGCAGGTTGATCATGGTTCCGGCAAATCCGAACACCGCCGAGACATCGTCGGCATGCACCATATCCACGGCAAATACCTTCTCATAAAAGGCGCGTGCCGCGTCGATATCGGGAACGAAAAGCGTGACGAACTCGAAATGGGACAATGCCATGGCCTGGACCTCTCTTGTTTGTCTCGACGACGGACGACAGACCCCGCTTTCGACGCGCCTCGACAACAATTCGAGCCGCGCCGGTCGCGACCTTTACCGATCATCAACCCTGTGCGCGCAGGCTGCCGCCGCATTGTATCGAGGAAAAGAGATGAACGAAGAGATCGAGCGTCGCGCTTATGCGCTTTGGGAACAGGATGGGCGCCCCCATGGCCAGGATCAGGCCTATTGGTTCAAGGCTGCAGACGAAGTGGCCGCAGCGGCAGCCGCCACGATCAAGCCGGTGCGCAAGCGTGCCGCCCGCACCAGGAAGGCAGCCTGAACCCTGCGGCGTCTACCAGCTTCGCGGCCAGTAGACGTCGTCACGAAAGTCCGTCGGGGCCGAAGACATGCCCGAAAGTGCCCGAGCCGCCAGATCGATCTGCTGGCACATTTGATGTATCCGCGCGGGGATCGGTTCGCCGGTCACATATTCACGCAACCGCCACTCGTCCAGACCCAGGCACGCCTTGCGTCGCCGCGCTTCGGCCTCGATCTCGAGCGGGTGTACGGCCCGCCCACCATTGCGAGCACTGCCTGGCTCGCTCCATTCCCGGTTTTCATTTACGACTGCAAAACGCATCTTTGTCGCCTGTCGGGTCTTCCGCCTTCTGCGGTGCCCCATCGTCGAATATAACCATTATCGGTTACCGAACCGCAAATGAGGCCGGGCTCTCCGGCAGAGCCCGCACCGACGAGGGGCCATTATGTCGATCCTTTATCTTATGGCTGCTGCGGCCGAATATGGACCTCACCTGCGAACCCGCATCGATCCGGTGATGATCGGCGTCGGTCCGGTCGAGGCCGCCATCAACACAACGCTCGCCCTGGCGGAGCGACGGTCCAGCCTTCCTGGCCTTGTTGTGTCGCTGGGCTCGGCCGGCTCACGCAGCCTCGATCATTGCGGCGTCTATCAGGCGGTGTCCGTCGCCTATCGGGATATGGACGCCTCCGCCCTGGGATTTCCGCGCGGCATCACGCCGTTTCTCGACCTGCCCGCCACGCTCCCGCTCGAACCCCTTCTGCCGGGACTGGTCCCCGCAAGCCTGTCGACCGGAGCCAATGTGGTCTCGGGATCGGCCTATGAGACCATCGACGAAGATATGGTCGATATGGAAACTTACGCCATTCTGCGCGCCTGTCAGGCTTTCGGCGTACCCCTGCTGGCTCTGAGGGGCATTTCCGATGGCAAGGCCGACCTGGCGTAGCTCTCGGACTGGACGGAATATCTGCATGTCATCGACGAGAAGCTGGCCTTGGCAGTCGACATCGTCGAGCGCACTCATCGCTGAACGCCTTAGTGCGGCGCCTTCTTGCGGTCGCGGCGCGAGCGCTGCCAGCTCGTCCACTTGCGCGAACCACGCAGGATCGCCATGTTCACCGGGGCCTGCAGGAAAATAAGGTCCACCGCCAGCAGCAAAAGGCCAAGCGGCAGCATCCAGATGCCGAGCACCGGCAAGAAGCTGAAGACGCCGCCCAGCACGAGCAGGATACCGAGCGGGATGCGTACCCATCGGGCCTGCGGCCGTCGAAGACGGGCTAGCCAGTTCGCCGCCAGAGCCGGAATTTTCCGCTCCAGCTTGTCGAACAACCGATTCAGCCTCTGCGCGCTTTTGCTCATCGAGCATTTCTCCAACACAAGAATTAAATGGCTGGCGGACTGCGGCAGATCAAGGGCAATCGGAACCCGGACCGAACATATTTCGTTGTCCGGCAAACACGGAGCGTCCCATGTCCCTAGATCACGTCCTTTCCACTCTCGGCCTTGCCCCCCGCAATCCCAACAGCCTCGAAGCCCGTATCGAGGAATTGCAGCGCGATATGCGCAAGATTGGTCGTCGCCTGTCGAGCCGCGCCGAACACACTGCCGACGATTGGGGCGACCACCTTTCCGAGTTCGGCCGCGAAGCTGCCAAGCAGAGCCGTTACCTGGCCGAGGCTGCTGGCACCCAGGCCTGGCGCAGCGCCCGCGCTGTCCGCCGTGATCCCCTGCCGCTGATCGCTGCGGTCGGCACCGTTTATCTCCTGGCGCGGCTCATCCGAAAATAAGGGTTCGTTTACCCTTCGGCTGAGGCTTTCCTTAAGCCTACTGGCGCATTTTCAGGTGCAGAGACATCTTTGTCACAGCCCGGACTTGCCCATGCCCCGCACAGCTCGCGCTTTCGCGCGCTTCGCCATTCTCGCTCTTGCAGCCACCAGTCTTGGTGGCTGTTCCTTTCTGGGCATGAACTTTGCGTTCAACCGGATGAGCGAGAAGGAATGCATGATGCGCGCAATGTATTTCGAGTCCAACCGCTCGAGCGCCGAAGGCATGCTTGCCGTCGGTACTGTGGTGATGAACCGTGTCGGCGATCCGCGCTATCCGAAATCGGTCTGCGAAGTCGTCGGCCAGAAAAACCAGTTCGCCCAGGGCGTGCTCAGCAAACCCATGACCGATAGTGGTGCCGTTCTGGCATCCCAGGTCGCTGACCAGGTGCTGCGCGGCTCCCGCCATCCGGGCGTCCAGAACGCCCAGCATTTCCATACGGCGGGCTTGCGCTTCCCCTACAACAACATGTTCTACGTCCTCGAAGCCGGCGGCAACGAGTTCTACGAGAAGCGCACCGTTCGCTGAGGCGCAGCGGCTAGAAGTCGCCGCCGATATCGAATCCGCCGCCCCAGTCGTCGCCGCCACCGTCCAGCCCTTCCTCG